>JAZDLP010000279.1:0-24164 GCA_043801885.1 Planctomycetota bacterium
TGAGCCGCCGATTCCGTTCGTCAAGGAGCGGCCACACGTCGGAAAACTTTCGTCGAAGTAAAATCGCAGCATTCTTCATGCGGACGAAGTATATCTATATTCGCACCAAGTTGCAACCTTTATTTATTGACGCCGCCTTAGTGACGGAGTGGCCAGTATCGAGCGCGAACTTAATCTGGGCGTCAATGATGTCGATGGACCCGGTGGCGATCCAAAAGACTTCACTATTTTGAAAGCGCTTATCAAACTGAACTTTAGCAAGCCAAAATCGGACATGCTCGTTCTCTCTGGCACAGTGCCGATACCTCAAGGTTTTACGCCGAAAGGCAAGCCGGTCACGATCGCCATCGGCGACTACGAGAGCGCATTTACGCTGGACGCAAAGGGCAAGGCGGTCAGCGGCACAGACTCACTAAAACTATCTGGAAAACTTAAGAAGGGCGTCTATATCTCCAGTCCGCTGAAGTTCATTTACACGGTCAAGAAACAAAATCTCTTCGACAAACTGGACGACTACGGCTTCGTCAATGCTGACGTCGCCAAACCGGGCGACCAGATAGATTTACCAGTACTTATAACCGTGGATGGCGACAGCTACTTGAACACGCTGATCGTGACCTACACGGCCAAGAAAGACAAGAACGGCGTGGCGAAAATAAGGTAACCGGTCAATGAACATAAGCGCAGATTTTATTATTATGTTTTTTTAATCTCTTTTCGTAAGTAACGTCAATCGCTATTCTCCGCCGAAACGTTAGCGCGACGATTGGCTCGGTGACGGCAGAATCCGCGTTTGCTAGGCTGGGAGAAGAACTCTATCCAGCGCATAATTGCCGAACTTTTGAATTCGCTCCGCAGTTTTTCCAGCGCTTCCTTCAAATTCAGATCGCTGCGATAGAGAATTTTGTAAGCGTGTTTGAGTTCCTGCCGATCAGCGTCAGTCAGATATTTGGCGCGGCGCAGACCGACGACATTCAGCGTGGTCACGGAGTTGACGCCGTCGCCGATCAAGTACGGCGGCACATCCATACCGAAGCGCGAGCCGCCGGAAAGGATCGCCAACGCGCCGACACGGACGAATTGATGGATTACGACGTTGCCGGAAATAAACGCGTCATCGCCGATTTCCACGTATCCGGCCAGCAGCGCGCCATTAGCCAGGATCACATTTTTGCCAAGCTTGCAATTATGCGCGACGTGGCTGCCGACCATTAAAAAACAACCGTCGCCAATCTGTGTGCCGATCTCGCCCGTGGCGCCGTGAATGGTGGCATTTTCGCGCACGGTAACGTGGTCGCCCAGCACAACTTTAAGCGGCTCGCCTCGATAAGAAAAATCTTGCGGAACGTGCCCGATCACGGCATTCATGTGAATTTCGCAGTTTTTTCCGAGTACCGTGCCGGAGCACAGATGCGCGCGAGCGCGAATGCGACAACCGTCAGCGACTTTTACGCCAGACTCAATAATGCAGTAGGCGCCAACATCTACGTCGTTTCCTAATTCAACCGAACTCGAAATAATCGCGGAAGGATGTATAGTCATATACGGTATTCTAATGAAAAAGGAAAAAGGAAAAAGGAAAAAGGAAAAGTGTGGCGCAGGCGTTTTGCATGCGCTATGCCATTAACAATGCATCCGTGGTTTCATTTCTTCGTAGCGTGCTTTTGGTTGCGGCTTGACCGCGATAGTGATTTGGCATTCGGAAAGGCGTAATACTCATGAACAGCGATTGGAAGAAGATTTTTCAGGAGCAGGGCGCCATCTGGATTCATGACGGCAACCCCGAGCGTCCGCATGCGCTACTGACCAGTGGCCTGCACTCTGACGGATTCGTGAACTGCACACTCGTTACGCAACGGCCGGCGCTCCTGTGGCGCATCCTGACTCAGAACGACGGGCTGGCACCCCGGCTGCCTCGCCGAAAGGTGGACTGGGTGGTAGGCTCCGCGCTGGGCGCAGTCACTCTGGCTTACGCCGTGGCATTAAAATTACATGCTCATGCGGGCTTCACTGAAAAAGACGGCGAAAGTATGAATCTGGCGCGTTTCAAGATTGCTCCACGCGAAAAAGTCTTGGTGGTTGAAGACACGATTTCCACGGGAGGCTCAACGCTCAAGACGATCGAAGGGCTTCAGAAAAGCGGAGTCCCCGCAAAGAATATTCTGCCGTACATCGTTTGTCTCGTGAATCGTTCCGGTTCAGAGCTGCTGAACGGACGTGAACTGCGCGCGTTACTGACACTGAACATTCATACTTGGACGCCTGCTGATTGTCCACTCTGCCCAAAAGGATCAGTCGCCGTCCGACCAAAGAGCCATTGGCACGAATTGAGAACATAGTAACCATTCACCATAAAGCCACAGAGAACACTGAGTTAAATAACATATGGGTAAAAAAAATAAAATCATCTGTATCTCTCTGTGTCCTCTGTGGCAAAATAGACTGAACGGTTGCGAAATTACTATTCAATATTTTTTTTTGGCGCGCCGCATATATGGAAACCACTTCGCATCCCATCTTAAATAATCGTCCGATCACGCGTGGCGGCGCTTTGCGCGCGTGTATCGTTGCATTATTTCTAGCGCCCTGGACCGTATTCTGGGGCGTATGCTCCATGTTCCTCGGCATTCTCGGTTGCAGACGTCTGTGTACACGCGGGATAGAAATCTGGGCGCATGGAATTCTTTTTGTCGCGGGCATTCGGATCAAAGTTCGACACAACGCGCCGCTTGATCCCGCGATCCGCTATCTGTTTCTGTCGAATCATCAGAGCGCGCTCGACATCCCGATTCTTTTTCACGCATGCCCAATCATTCAGGACGTAAGGTTCATGGCCAAGGAGTCGCTCTTTAAGATTCCTTTTCTGGGCTGGGGCATGAGTCTTACCGGGTTTGTGCCGATTCGCCGCGAAAACGCGCGGCATTCCGCCACGCTGATTCAGGATATGGCGCGCGCGACACCGCAGTTTTCATATATTATTTTTCCAGAGGGCACGCGTAGTTCGAACGGTCGGCTGCAGCCGCTAAAGCGTGGCGCCATCGGACTGGTCATGCGGTTGAACCAGCCGATTGTGCCGGTCACAATTGTTGATGCTTGCCGCGCCAATCCAAAGGGAACCGCGCGTGTGCGGAGCGGCACAGTGCAGGTAATCTTCCACGAACCCATTACAATTGCCGTCGGCGCAACGAAAGAAAATACGCGCGACGAATTATTGGAGACGATATACAATACCATCGCCTCGGCACTGCCTGAAGATCAGAAACCATCGTTTTCAACCTGAACGGATTTGCGCTGCAATATCTGCGGATTGTTCTGCAATTGCAGTTCCTTCTCCAAATCCACCGGCAGCGGTTCTTTCACAATGTTAGTGGTCATAACCGGTAGTGGGTTGCGTGTTAATAATAGAGCCAGACGTAACGGTTTGCTGTCGCGTTCAATCAACAGACTGGCGATGCGCGCTGGACCAATAACAACCACTTCGCGCAGCAAGTCTTTGACGCCATGAATCGGCCGTCCATTAACGGTAATGATACGATCACCAATCTGTAGATTGGCGGACTCGGCAGGGAAGAGATACGTTACGCCATATTGGACGAAGTTTTTAGCTTCAAGGATCTGAGTGGCGCGCACTGGATACGTCTCGATTTCGAGTTCTGGATTCGGCGGCGCGCCTGGATTGTTCTCAGCCAGTCCGATACCCAGAAACCCGCGTCCACGCAAGGCCATGAGAATTTCAATCGCGCGCAGTCTAATCTCCGCATCTTCCGTTTGCATTGCGGATTCTAGCGGCTCGATGGCCGGGCGGCCAAGTTTCATCAGACGTTCGCGAGCCTCCAAGCGATCCGAGTAACTGTCGGCGCCCAACTTTTCGATGAATTTTTTGGCAAGTTGAACCTGTTCGGCGTTGTTATCTTCCGCTCGAACGATCTGGAACAGCGCGATTAACACTACCATACTCGCCAGTGCGCCTACACGCATATTCTACCTCCAGAAAACGCTTCCTCGATTACTCGCATTGAATTGCAGGCAAGACGCCTGCGTTACATTTTGCGTAACCGTTCACCACGAAGGCACAAAGACACAAAGATGAACAGATTTGAAAAGTAGTTATTGAGTCTAGTTTATCTAAAGTTAAGTGCGTTACTACTCTGTGGTGAACGGTTACCATTTTGCAGCCCGTTACCACTGTACGCTTTCGCCCGGCTGAATGACTTTTGGCGTTACGTCGGCCAAGCGTTCGCCATCTAAACTAGTCAGCGGGCTGATTTCAATCCGGCAATCCAAAGCGCCATCAGCTTTGCGCGGCATATAGACGCCAGCGGCGGTCAGCCAGCGCGCGTACAATTCTTGCATATCGCGCCGTGCGGACTGCGGCGAGTCCTCACCTTGGGCGTTTTTAATGGGGCTGAACTCTTCATCCCGTCGAGTCTCGAAGTTAATCGTCCGCTGTGCCTGGCCGAGCGCGTCGAAGATAAAAGTCTCAAACTTGATGCCGTTCTTTTCGTTGGGCTTTAGACTGACTGGCTGACCGGTTGAATCAAGGCACGGAATCGCTTTCTCGGCCTGATGATACGGAAGTTGAAACCCGCCATGATTCAACTGTTCGATAAAATCTACGTCAAGGACGTGGATCGCGACATTGCCGGCCCACCATTTTAGATCGCCTCGCGCATCGGTCTCTTTGGCCAGGTCATCGGAAAGATCGGAGTATTCGACGACACTTAAGCGTCCATGGCGCAGAGCGAGCACGCCGACTTTCTCATTCCAGACGCGTTTGCGACAGACTTTGGTGGATAGTTGCGAATGAGCCAGTACGTGGTGGCCGATGAACAACGGATCGCCTATCTTGACCAGCGGGTTATCTACTTGGAAGTACGACAGTGTGTCCACGCTCATGGTCTTCAGCCAGGCGCAGGCGCCGGAGTCCCAGATGGCTTTGATTGAACCACCGTGGCCATTAGGGCTAAGAGCGAGATTGCCTTTGGCCGCCAGCAGGATTTTGCCATCGCGACTGACTGCCGGCATGTTCGCCTGCTTGAAGATGCGCACGGTATTCGCGCCGAGGTTGTAGTAGTTGTGCCTGGCAAAAAAAGATCGAGTCTCGTCGTCGTTAGTGTCAGAAGTCATGATTAGCCAGGGCACACAGGCATTATAGCGCCGGCGCAGCGCGAGTATCTTTTCGGCGTGAATCTGGAATAGCGTCCGTTCGCTGATCGGGCCGATCACGAACGCGCCCTTCGGCCCGTTTAATCCTAGTCGCGTACTCTGCCCACCCGCGACTAAAAAACAGCCCACGCGCCCCTGGCGAAAAGCTTCCTCACCCGCTAATCGTGCGGCTTGCTCAGCCTTCTTCTGCTTGAGCGTGACCGGCAGCGTAATCACTGGCGCCAACTCAAGTTTTCCCACCTGCGCGCCGCAGCCTCTGGCGTTTAGTAAATCGGCCACTAAACGATCAATCACGTCGAATTCAATGTGAGCGATCTGATCGAGCAATTTTTCGCGATCAACGGGACACAGCGAATAGTAATGGGCGAAGAGATGTCCCTGATGGTGGACTTCGGCGAGATGGCGCAGTGCTTTGGCATCATGCAACATAAGATTCAGATTATTCATAACGCAGGCGTTTCGCCTGCAATCCAATCATCAAAATCTTTTCATTATGCAAAAATTTTAACAACTAGTAGCATAGCTCGGCTAGGCCGCAACCAAAAGCGGAAGAACAAAAAAGAATTGTGGATTGAAGGAAAAGGCGAGACGCCTGCGATACGAGAAAACAATTGTTGTAGATTAGGGAACGATTTGTAAGGGCGGTTCGCGAACCGTCCCTACTTTGAAATTCCTATACTATAAAAAACTCCCGTGAATGGTTATCATTTTTAATGACGCGCTTTTGGTTGCGGCTTGACCACGCTATGAGATATTAGGTTTTGCAATGCAATGGTAATTATTGAAGGTCACGGACATGCCGCGGAATTTTAGTTTTGTTATCGTTGGCATCCTGGCGGGGATGGAGCGACCGGGGACTTTCCATAAGCTCAGGGAAGATATGGAGTTTCTAAAATCAAATAATATCGGCGCCATTGTTTCGCTGACTGAATCCAAGATCGAGACGTTTTTTTTGGAAGAATTTGGATTCCGTTACCTTCATCTGCCCGTGGCGGATTTCACTCCGCCGACATTCGACCAGATCGATCAGTTTTTGCATTTTCAGCGCGCCGCCGAGGTGGAAAAGATAGCGACACTGGTTCACTGTGGCGCGGGTTTGGGACGCACCGGCACGCTACTGGCCTGCGCGCTGGTGACTCGCGGTTTGTCCGCCGAGGATGCTATTAAATGTATTCGTACGCTGCGACCCTATTCTATTGAAACCATCGAACAGGAAAATTGCGTGCGGCATTACGCGGAGAATTATGGCTCGCAAAAATCTGAAAACGTTTGAGCAATTGGCCATCGAAAATGGCTTGATTTCCGAGACACAGGCGCAAGAATGCCTGGCGCTGCAGGAGCAACTACGCAACAGCGGCGAGCCGGTGCGCTCGGTCGAAGAGATTATGCTCGAAAAAGGCTTCATGAACGCGGAGGCGATTCACGCGGTCGAGACGGCACTGGACCGCATGATGCGAGATGAAGAAAAAGGCGAACCGCTTCGCATCGGCAACTATGAGATCACCGGCAAGCTCGGCGACGGCGGACTGGGCACAGTTTACAAAGCGCGTCAGATATCCATGTCACGCGACGTAGCGTTAAAAGTGCTCCACAAGAAATGGTTGACTGACGAAGAGTTTAAGAAACGATTTCTACTGGAAGCGCGACTCGCCGGCCGTCTCAGCCACCAGAACCTGATTCAAGTTTTCGACGTCGGTCGCGAACACGGCATTTACTATTTCTCGATGGAATTCGTGGACGGCGAAACCATTGAGGACATCATTAATCGCTCCGGTCCTCTGGATTCCACGCGCGCGATTGACATCGTTATTCAAGTGCTGCGCGCCATCGCCTATATTAAAAAATTCGATATTGTTCATCGCGATATCAAGCCTGGCAACATCATGATCACTTCCGGCGGTTTGGTGAAACTGGGCGATTTCGGTTTCGTCAAATCAAAGTTGGACCATGTCATCGCCACTGAAGGCGAAGTGCTGGGCACACCGGACTACATTGCCCCCGAACAGGCGATGGGCATGGATAACATTGACTGGCGTTCGGATCAGTATTCGCTCGGCTGCTCGCTCTATCACATGCTCGCCGGCAAGCCGCCCTACGAAGGCTCAGGCAGTTCGGTGATGCGGCAGCACATCAAAGCGGATTTGCCGGATCCGCGAGCCATTAATTCTAAAATCCCGGATTCGGTCATGCAGATTCTGGAACGGATGATCGCTAAGGACCCAAATGATCGCTATCAGGATATAAATCAGTTCTTTGAAGATTTGGAATTAGTCAAGATGGGACACGATCCTTCCACAGCACGACTGGATATTGGCAAGTCCACGATTATTCGCGCGTTTAAAATCGAGCAAGGTCGCACACAACGCGCCAAGAGCGAAGTAGAAGTGCTGCAGGAAGAAATCCGAAGACTGCGTCAGTACCTGCTGGGCGCAGTCGTCGGAGTCGGTGTGCTGCTGGCGCTGCTGCTCCTCATCATTAGTCTGAAATAATGCCCGATTGATGATGAGGCAAAAATAAGCTCAAGCGCAATGACAAGAGTATCACGTCAAAGATGTAGAAAAATGTTGCCCCGCAGATTCGCTGAAGATATAATACTGATATGTTTGACCGCATTTGCAAAATAGAGGATAGATTTGAGTTATCGGAACACGCCGTAGTTTATGCGGGCGATTGTCTCGACTTGCTCAAAACGATCCCATCGGAAACGATACAACTGATTGTCACTTCACCTCCCTATAACATTGGCAAGGAATACGAATCCCGGCTGAAACTCGAAGCATACATTGAACAGCAAGCTGAAATCATACGAGAGTGCGTGAGAACTCTATCACCAAGAGGGAACATTTGTTGGCAAGTCGGCAACTATGTTGATGGAGGAGCTATTGTCCCACTTGATACGGTTCTGTATCCGGTGTTCGCCCACCTTGGATTGAAGATGAGAAACCGCATCATCTGGCATTTCGAACACGGCCTGCATTGTAGTCGAAGATTCTCTGGGCGATACGAGACCATAATATGGTTCACAAAGTCCGATGACTATATCTTCAATCTTGACCCTATTCGCGTGGCTCAGAAGTATCCGGGAAAGAAATACTTCAAAGGGCCAAAGGCAGGCATGTATTCCTGTAATCCTCTTGGGAAAAACCCCGGCGACGTGTGGGTGATTCCAAATGTGAAAAGTAATCACGTGGAGAAGACAGAGCATCCGTGTCAGTTTCCTGTCGAACTGATCGAGAGGTTGGTTTTATCCATGACGAACGACGAAGACTGGGTATTGGATCCGTTTCTCGGAACAGGCACGACGATTATCGCTGCGATTCGTCATCGGCGCCGTGGTGTCGGCGCGGAGACCATACCAAAATATGTTCATCTTGCGCGTCAGAGAATTCAGCAGGAAATGGAAGGCGCCTTGCGGACTCGCCCTATGAATAGACCGATTTATGACCCTATAGCCGCAGGAAACAGTTTGACAGTGTCGCCTTGGATAACCAAACAGACTGCCTCTGAATTGCCACTGTTCGAGGAGGCCGTCAGATATCAGAGGAAAAACGTTCGATGAAGATCGCAGAGACATACTCACACTTAAACGGTCTGGAATTTCTTCTCGTCCACAAGCCAGAACTCTGGAAAGAAGTCCAAGCTGTTGTTTCAAGAGTGAATGCTCATAAGTGCAAAACAAAGGTGTCAAAAGAGAAAACCATGAAAGGCAAGCTTCTATACAGCCCCATCGATATCAATGCCGATTTCAAGCGATTGCTTCGCGCCAGAGACTGGGAGGAAAGTCGAGTCAGTTATTGGGTGACAAAGAGCGAAAAGTTGATTCGAAAGACACTGACCATGCCGCCGGAAGAACAGAAGAAGGAGATCAAAGCTGCCGGAGAAACGCCCATTTTTAGCTACAATCAAACCGATTTTGTCAAAGATCGTGTGGCAGTTTAGGTGCAACTCGGAAAATACTCTTTCGTCGCTTACGACCTATTCGTCAAGCATTTAGCTTTCTACATTGGTGACCAGATAGATGTTGGGCTGGAAATTTTGCCAATGAAGTCTCTCCAATCCCAGATGAGTTCCGGCGTTGCCTACTACGAAGGCGAGTTGTACAACGTTGTTCGACAAGGCCGAGGAGTGCCAGCGGTGCCGCTCGTGCTCATCGGTATTGATTTCTGATATACTGCGCATGTTACACGAGTAAGACGTCCGCGTTATGATCCTTTAATTTTGACTCGCGTACAATATATCTTGCTGTTGTTAATGCCCGGGCAACGTTGGCTTTCTCGTCGCCAAGTAATCTCACTCGCCATAATCTCTGGCCAAAAGGGATAGTCACGGCACTGTTTGGGTCGCATTGGATAGACCAGACAGCCTTTATCCGTCAATAAAACGCAATCGCCGTTTGGGCGTTCTTTGATAGACATCTTACCGGAAGAGTAATGCCGGACATTGATCGCTTCAAAGTCGCTGACTGGCGTCTTTAGGGCTACGGCTATCTTGACAAGTTCTTTGCGCGTCACAAAGATGTCACCGGGCTCGCCACGACAGCACCGCGTACAGCCCGATATGCACGAGAATCGAAGACCGTTCGAAGCGCTCATGAAGTCGGTGGATCGGGTGAAGTTGTGGCCGAACCACTGGGCGTCGGCGATGTGTCATCAGACGTAATACTAATCTCTGTCCAACTGCTCGGCCGTTGTGACGGGAAAATTTGATAGCGAAGCTCATTAAACAGCCCGAAAATCAAATAGCCGTTGAAGCTCAACGTCAAGATGATCTCCGAATGTAGCGCGATCAGCACCAATCCCAGTCCCAGAACCAGCACATGCATAAAAGACTTTCGTCCGCGCAGCAAAATGTCGCCAATATGCGGGTAATGAACGCGCGAGACCATCAGCACCCCCAGCGCTAACATGATGAACGGCATGGCATACAGTACTGGCGTATAAATGCTGGCGCGCCATTCGTCCAGCGCGTTCATTTGCTCTTGCAGGCGCGCGATGTTGACGTGATGATCGCCGGGCAAGATGAGAATTACCAGACTGGCGGCGCAACCGGCCGCGCCGGGCGAAGGTATGCCGAAGAAAAAATCACGATGTCCTGTCTGCGACTCGACGTTATATCGCGCCAAGCGCAGCGCAGCGCAGGACACGTAGATGGCCAGCATCGGCCAGATATAGCGATCCAACATGGGGAATGAATTAGCGATTCGCAGTTCCTGATCAATCATCGCTTTGACCAGCACTGCCGGCGCAACGCCGAATGAGATTATGTCGGCCAGAGAATCCATCTCCATGCCGAACTTGCTCGCCGACTTGGTCCAGCGCGCGATCTTGCCGTCCATCACGTCGAAGATCATCGCGGCAAAAATAAGGAAGCTCGCCCAGCGCAGACAATCGTTCGGGTTGAAGTTGTAAAAATTAGCTGGTGGATTACTACAACGCATCGCCAAGACAATCGCCGCGAATCCGCAGAGCAGATTGCCCAACGTTACCAGCGTAGGGATCGGATGCACTCCCAGCAGTAAGTGCCGAGGTTTGCTATTGGATCGCAATCGTCCAAAACGCGGCATAAAATTTCTAACTCCTGATTCTAAAGTAGCGCAGACTTCCAACCTGCGAATAAATACAACGCGAACCGCCAATAGCATTGCTGCTTAATTGTCTTCTCAATTATGCGAATATACAGTCGCCTTCTCGTAAAATGTCATACCCACACGTTGAATATGCTCAATCACATCGGAGTCGGTGATATCGCTAAAAATAGACAGGTCTATCGTGTAAGGCAAAAGCAGGTCATCCAGTTCATCCATAATTTTATAAAGCACACGCAGAGTCAGATCCGCCCCGCCGCGCAGGGTCAGGTCAATATCCGAGCCGTTTTTGTAGTTGCCTTTGGCACGCGAGCCGTACAGAACCGCCTGTTCCACCTGCGGGTAGCGAGCAAAAACGACGCAGATTTTTTGGATAGTGGTTTCTTTCAAGCCAAAGCGCGGGGTCATTTTGACGCTTCCCGCTGAGTTTCAAGCTTTGCCTTTAGCGCTATAAATTCAGAAAAAAATGAAGTGATGATGTCGGATGAGATTTTTCTGGCGATATCCTCGTTATAGGTATGCGAGCTCAAGTTACGGCTTTTGATCATCTCCATCCAGGCTTCGCCGTTTTCGATCAATCCTCGCTTGAAGGCTTCGCGAGTTACATCCTTCGAGCCATATAAATTCTGCGCCCCGCGGCTTTCGAGAAAATCTTTCAAGGTATTCCATGCCAACTCATGGGTATACTCGAATGCTTGAATTATGCCCTGTTCTTCCAATTCATTCAACGCGCCTTTCTCGATGAATTTCGTTAATTGGCTCAATGCCTTAGAAAAATGATTGAAGCGTTGAATCCAGCGAATGTCCTCTGTGGTCATTGGACTCCTCCATATAAGCGGCATAATAATGATTTGGCTATTGATGTCGCAATATTCGGACTACTTGGATTTATGCCCATATAATCACTCCTGCGCGCTCACGGCCACTCGACAGAATGGCGACAAGCCGCCTTTTACTTTGGTACCCACGCTCACCAGCGGCGTAATCTGCGCGCTGATCGGTACATACAATTCGGTCCGCGAACCAAACTTAATCATCCCGTATCGCTGACCGATAGCCAGCGTTTCTCCTGGTTGAACTTCGCAGACGATACGGCGAGCCAGCACGCCGCTGATCTGTTTGATCAAAATTCGTAAGCCGTTCGGCGTCTCGATGCCTAACGCGACTGATTCGTTCCGTGTTGGCGCCTCTGGGTTATACGCCGGCAGAAACTCCCCCGCTTGATACTTCACCAGTCGCGCTAATCCTGAACATGGAACGCGATTGACGTGAACGTTGAACGGCGACAGGAAAATTCCCAGCCGCAACGCTCGGCCCTGAATGAACTCCGGTTCGTCCACTTCCATAATATCCGTCACCGTGCCGTCAGCCGGCGCAAGGAAAACATCGGGCGCGACTGAAATCGAGCGGTTCGGATCACGGAAGAACCAGAGCATGATGCCAAATGGCGGCAGCGTCAGCAACGCCAGCCACTGGTTGCCCCATGCACACAGAGCGCTCGCCAATCCACTAAAGGCGAGCAATCCAATAAATAATTCGTCGCCACCATATTCGGCGAGTCTGAAAAAACGCAATACCCTTTTCACGTTCCGACTCCCGTACCGCAGGCGTCTCGCCTGCCATTCAAAATCTTTTTGGTCAACCGTTAGTCCACTCTCAGCCGCTTCATCTGCTCTGCCACCTTCTTTTTCACCGCCTCGTCCATGACGATATAGTTAGGCCAGGGGCGAGTGATCCCTTCGGCGGGCCACTTCTTTGTGGCGTCAATGCCGAGTTTGCCGCTCCAGCCCAAGTGCTGACTGGCGTGGTCGAGAATATCGGTCGGGCCTTTCACCAATTCTATATCGCGGCTGAAATCACAATTGGCGCCCACGTGAAATAACACTTCGTCCTGATTCTGAACATTCACATGCTCATCAACGATCACCAGCATCTTTGTCAACATCGCCTGACCCAGACCCCAGATGGTATGCATAACTTTGCGCGCATGCTGCGGGTACGCCTTTCGGATCGAATAGAACGCGCAGTTGTGGAACACGCCAAACTCGGGCAGATTGCAGTCCACGATCTCGGGCGCCATCAGTTTGATGAACGGCAGAAAGATGCGCTCAGTGGCTTTGCCGAGATACGTGTCTTCCATGGGCGGCATACCGACGACGATTGTTTGATAGATCGCGTCTCGGCGGTGTGTGATCGCGGTAACGTGAAAGACAGGATAATCGTCGGCGAGCGAATAAAAACCGGTATGGTCGCCAAACGGCCCTTCGCAGCGACGTTCCGCTGGCTCCAGATAGCCTTCGATGACGATCTCGGATTGCGCGGGCACCAGCAAATCCGGTTGCGAAACACACGGAACCATTTCGACGTGTTTCTTGCGCAGGAATCCGGCTAGAAACATTTCATCCACGCCCGGCGGCAGCGGCGCGGTGGCGCTGTAGGTTACGGCTGGATCGCCGCCAATGGTTACGGCGACGGGCATGCGTTTGCCTAGTTTCTCCCATTCACGAAAATGTCGCGCGCCGTCGTGATGCAGGTGCCAGTGCATGGCGGCGGTGTTACGATCAAAAATTTGAATGCGATACATGCCGCAGTTTGGCAGACCTTGAGGATCGCGCGTGAAGACACAAGGCAAAGTCAGATAACGACCACCGTCTTCTGGCCAGCACTTCAACGCGGGTAGTATGCCTAAATCCACTTTGTCGCCGGTCAGAACCACTTCCTGGCAAGGCCCGCTGTTGATTTTCTTTGGCGGAAAATTTGATAATCGAAATAACAGCGGCAGCAGTTTCAGTTTCTCGATCAGTGTTTCAGGTGGGCGCTGGTGAAGCAGTTCGTCAATCTCGCGCGTAATGGTGTCCAGATTATCCACGCCCAGCGCCAAAGCCGTGCGTGCGGGTGTGCCGAAGAGATTGATGGCGACAGGCATGGTCGAGCCGGCGACGTTGTCGAAGAGCAGCGCCGGCCCCTTTTTCTTTACCATGCAGTCAGCCCATTCGGTGATCTCGAGAATCGGCGAAACTTTCTCGTGGACGCGCAGCAGCTCGCCGCGAGACTCGATGGCCTGAATAAATTCGCGCAGGTTTTCAAAAGGCATGGGAAAATCCGCTCAATAGTAATCGTTCAGTCTATAACATTAACAATTCATTGGCTACACGCGCCGAACTAATCCTTTGAAGACGCCATGAATTTCGCAGTGATTTACAATAATAAACGAGTGCGCGGAATGAAGAGATTGCAGGCGAATCTTGTCATTTTCGCGATAAAAGCGTTTGAGTGTAGCTCGACCATGGTCATCGAGCGCAATAACTATTTCGCCGTTGTCCGCTGTGTTTCGCGCTTCCATAACGAGTAAATCGCCGGCGATGATGTGATCATCAATCATCGAGTGATCTTTGACGCGCAGTAAGAAACTGTTGGGCTTGCAGTGGAAAACGTCGGCGATCGGAATTTCTTCGGAGGTCGATATCGCGATAGCTTCGATGGGCGCGCCGGCGGCGATAACACCTTTGATGGGCAATGATTTTAACGAATTCTGCTCCCGCAGAAAGTTTTGTTCAATAATCTCAATAGAGCGCGCTTCGTGGCGACGACGACGAATGGCATTCTTGCGCTCCAGCGTTTCAAGATGTTCAAATACCGTGATAGTGGATATGCCAAGCTCTTTAGCCAATTCCGCGTATGTCGGCGAGTAGCCGTACTCCTGCTGATGCTTATAAATCAACTGTAGGATTCGAAGTTGTTTTGGCGTATAATTCACTGATTCGTTTTTCTTTTTAAGTGTATTTCATCAAGCCATTATTCGAGTCGTGCGCAGTATAATTGCATATCGTGGCGTGATGTCTGCGAGAGTACTATAACTCCTATAATTCATATAGCTCTTATTTTGGTTCGTTTCCAAGGATATGACATACTTCGCGCGTCGCAAAGATTTTTACATTGTTAATGGTCTAATGCAGGCGCTTGTACAAGCGCCATTATTTTTTACGCTTTTGGTTGCGGCTTGGCATCGCTATGAAACTGGCTATTGTTGTTGACACTTTTCCTTGCTGGAGCGAGCGATTTATCGCGCGTGAAGTCGCGGAACTACGACGGCGCGGCGTTGATCTCACCGTATTCTGTTTGAACGCAGGCCATCTGACGAACGAAAACGATCATGACTGGACTGATCTGCTAAAAAATCGCATCGTGTTGCCGTCGCGTTTTTTTAAGATATTCCGAGTGGCGACCTTACGCAAGTTGTTACGAGGCAACTTCCAGCACGTGCATGCTCATTTTGCCAGCCTGCCGTCAACGCTGGCCTGGCGGGCTGCCATGGCTGAAAAAATATCGTTTTCCATGTCGGTCCACGCACGAGATCTTTGGGTTGAATCACAAATGTTGCGTCAGAAAATAGCCGACGCCACTTGCGTCTTTGCCTGTCATACTCAAAGTTATGAGTACCTGGTCAAGATAGCGCCGCATGCGGAAAAAGTCGTTCTAATGCGTCACGGTTTGCCGTTGAATCAGTTTCCGTTCACACCGCGTTTGATGCTAAAGAAGAATAAAACCATGCGATTTTTAGCGGCGGGCCGATTTGTGCCAAAGAAGGGATTTAATGAATTGATTGAAGCTCTGGCGTTGCCAACTTTTGCGGAAAAGAAGTTTGTGCTGACGCTATTGGGAGATGGTCCCAAGCGAAAAAAACTGGCGGCGCAAATCAAACAGCGTAACTTGGAAAAGAAAATTGTTATTCAACCGCCGGCCGGCGGATCTGAATTGCGAGAAATCTTCAATCAGGCCGACGCATTTCTGGCGCCGTATCAACAGGCTCCCGACGGCGACAGTGACGGCGTGCCTAACGTTGTGCTGGAAGCGTTTGCGCTAGGGCTGCCGGTCATCGGCACAAGTGCCGGTGGGCTGAAGGAAGTTCTGACGCTTGAGACTGGTTACGTCGTTACCGCTGAAAAGATTGCGGCGCTTGGAAAGACTGCGGCATTGGCGAACGCGATCTTGGAATTTCTAGCAGCACCGGAGAAGGCTTTAGCCAAAACCACGGCGGCGCGAGCGCTCGTCGAGCGCGAGTATGATATACGCAAAAACATTACGCCACTGCTCGAACTCGTGGAAATTGTCCATTAAAGTTGCGGCCGAAGGCGGCTTATTGAGTCCAGTGCGGCTAAAGCGACAGACAGTGGGAGCGTCTTTCGTTTGTACCGCGGGTGGCACCCAAAACTGAAGTCAAACAGTGACTCGTTAATGATTCGCGCAGACCGCGCCCACCCGTCGAAACAGATGACGTACAAGAAGAAGAGAAGTCACTGGGGTGTAGTGAAAGACGCCTTTGGCAATGATGTCTATGACACAGATGCGACTAGGGACATAATCCCCGATCCTGAAAGCGGTATCATCGCGAAAGTTTAACCGTAGCGACAGTTCACCTGGACTTAAAATAATTCTGATTTTTTCGCAAATTTTTGAAAGTAAGCGCCTTGCGACTCCCATTATAACATAGAAAATGAGCCAAGAAGCGGGGATGGTCATTGTATGCAGGAGATGAGCTACTCCGAGACGGCGATAGTGTTGGGTATTCCTGAAAGCACAGTAGCTACAAATATCCGATATAATCATCACTCCTCGCGGCTGGGACGCTTGGGAGGCGTTCGACAAACTTGCGAGCCAGGGCGGAGCCAGAGCGATTATGCTTGGTGAGCCGGCTGGTTGCGCTACGATATTATTTGCTGCCAGAGCGTTTGGAACGATTGTCGCAACGCGGGTGGCGCGATATCAATCAGCGGCAAACTCTCCCGGTCGGCGCGGCGAATGGTATCGTCATAAAGCAGACTGCCGAGGTACCGCGAATCACGGAATGCGTTCTTCAGAAATTCCTCGTCGTCGGCATTGACAATTTTGTTGCCGATGATCGCCAAGCGCGAAATGCCGATCTCGCCGGCCATGCGTTTGATCATATTTGCCGTCTCAACCGCGCGACTACCGGGTTCAACGATGACCAGCATTAGATCAACACCTTTGGCGGTGGCGCGACCGAGATGTTCGAGTCCCGCTTCCAGGTCCATGATTACGCAATCGTCTTTAAATAGGATCACGTCAGTCAGCAACGCTTTGAGGATGACGCTTTCGGGACAGGCGCAACCTGAGCCGCCACGTTCGATGGCGCCGAGCACGAGGAGGTGAATATTGCGGAACTGAGCGGACTCTTTCGCGGCGATATCGGCGACTTCGGGATTGAGTTTGAATATCTGGCCATACTGTTTGACTTTCGCGCCGGTGCGTTCTTCGATGAGCGCGCGACGCTCGGCCAGCGGCACGATTCGGCGTCGTTCGTCCGCACTCATCCCCAAACAAGCGGCGAGATTGGCAGCCGGGTCGGCGTCAATGGCCAGTACACGCCAGCCATCCTGAACGGCAAAGTGCGCGAACATGGCGGCGAACGTGGATTTGCCTACGCCGCCCTTGCCGCTAATTGCCAGTTTCAAACCCATCATCGGCTCATTTATACCATTAATCATGCAAATCTTCGTGACGCACAAAAAAGAATTTTAGATTTTAGATTGCAGATTGAAGGAAAACAGATTGTCTTTTGTAGTAATTTTTGACTTTAGTAATCAACTTTGAAATTTATGTAACCGTTCACCACAGAGGCACAGAGACACAGAGAAATTCCTAGTATTCTCTTTCGGATGCCATTCTTGAGAACCTAGACGTGAAGTTGATCCGCAGGCACTCTTCATCATAAGCGAATTTTAGCCATCCTGTCTCTTGATCCGATGACTGAGTCTGCGATCTGTTTTGTTATCTTATTCAATTTCGTCTCTGTGTCTCTGTGCCTCTGTGGTGAACGGTTACAAATTCACTTAGTTCTTACGGCTTGGCCGTGCTGGGTTTTTCCGAGTTGACTTCGTCCGAGCTTATGGGCGTGCGCGGATTGCTCTCTCTCTCCTTCTTCCATCGGTCGAGTATCTGTTGGACGTCCGCTAAATCCAGTCGCCACTGCTGCAACGCGGCGTCGTTTTTTTGATTTTCAAATTCGCTTTGAACGCTGTGAGTAATCGAATTCAGCAGGCGCGTGCGCTGATCTTCGACTGGAATGTTCGATAATATCGAGATCAGCAGCGGTGTCAGTGCGCTGCTATTCGTGCGGAGGGCGATACGTAACTGGCTGTAGAACTGCGCCACCTCGTCATAATGCTGATGTTTCAGCAGATCTACTATAACTTTGTGACAGAGCAGAACCAGTTTTTCAATGTCTTTTGCATCGCGCAGCAATGGCCCAAGATACGTCAGCAACTGTAAGGCGCTGGCCAATTGATTATTCGACGTTGCGTGCTGCATGGCTTCGAAGAACGTGTCATGCAGCAGTGGTGTGGGATAAGCGCTATGCAACGCGATCAGGTCGTCGAAGCGGTTCTCCAGTAACAGCGCCACATTCTTGGCGACATTACCCAGTCGGATGCTGCCTGGACACAAGCCCAAACGCTGAAAAACCATCAGCGCCGCGTCCAATTTGAGCGCCAGATCGGGGGAGTTCAACACTTGCTCCAACGGCGCCTGTAGCCCCCAAGCTAGCGGTTCGCCAATCGTCTCCTCGCCGCGCCAGTTGGCCTTTAAGTAATCTTTGAAGGCGGCCCATCGCTTCTGTTTGGCGCAGCCGATGGCCCGACGCAGTAGCAGTACCTGGCGCAACTCCGTTCGCTCCGCCAGCAACTTCTGATTTCGAAGCTGATCCAGTTCCAGCAGAGCGTCGGTGTACAATCCCAGTCCGGGCGAGCGTGTGGGATTACAGATTTCCTGGATAAGAGCCAACAAGTACATCGCTCGAGCCTTGCTGTAGTGATCCTTGTTATCGGTCAACAGTTGCTGCAACCGACGCTCGGCTTCGTTGTACTCGCCCAAGTAAAAATAGGTATATGCCGGATCGTCGTCGCCGCCGTATCGGCCTTGAACTTCCGCAGAGAGTATGGTTACGCCGTTATCGGTCGGCGTACGCACGACCAATTGTGTGTACTTGAAAACCCAACTGCTTAGATTTGGATCTTTGATTTTTATGCCGATCGTAAAGAGCGTCTGCGGACCGGTGAAAATGAATTCAATATTGATGCCTTCGCGTTTGATCTTCAGCGCGTACTGGCCGGGAATCAGTTTTGGCGCGTCTTTTTCAGCTTTTACCTCCAGATGCAACGTGGGATTTCTGATGTTGTTGGGCGGATTGGTGTAACTATAAAGATTCAGCGGGCCAATCAGTCGAATGTTGCCCGAAGTTAGTTCGGCCAAGTAAGGAATGCCGTCAAAATCTTTAGATGTGCTCTGCAATCCGATACGGATTCCGTTCTTGATGCCAATCTCGTCTAACGTGAAAACCACGCTGGCATCTACGTCACCGAAGAAGCGGCAATCCTCGGCGCTGACCAGCATATCGGCGCCGGCGATGCGCTTAAGGACACCATCACGCAGATCGGGCGCATCCTTGCCGCGAACCAGTCCCTGGAAGCTGCGTTCTTTTTCAGTCGGAATCTTGTAGCGCACGGCCAGTTCTTCGGGCTGCAGTTCATCCGGTTTTTTGGGAGGAAACCACCAGTCCGGTCGCCACTTCGGGCGCTTACGCTCAAGTTCATCGCGTTCTATTTTCTTTAAGTCGTTTTGGAGCGACGTGGAAGTTCTTCGCTCTTTTTTAAGCCACTGGGAGTAGAAGCCGACGACTAACAGCAACGCGCTGATGGCGCCGATCAGTGTGGCATGACGATAGAACATGCGGACGATGTGGCGAAAGATGTTCGCCGGCTTGGCGCGAATGACTTCGCCGGAGTGAAAGCGACGCAAGTCGTCGCGCAGTTCGGCGGCTGATACATAGCGCCGACGCGGATCTTTCTCCAAGCACTTCAACACGATGGTCTGGACGTCGCGGTGGATTTTTGGATTGAATTGCCGCAACGGTTTGACTTGGTCGTTGATTACGGCTACGACTACTTCCAGCAGCGAACGGCCGCTAAACGGCGTGCGGCCCGTCAGCATTTCGTACATCACCGCGCCGATAGAGTAAACGTCGGAACGAGCATTTATCTTCTCGATCTCGCCGCGTGCTTGCTCGGGCGGCATGTACGCGGGCGTGCCTAGCGTGGTGCCAGAGACAGTGTACTTGGTATCCAGATTAATCTGCTTCGCCAGCCCGAAGTCAGTGATGTGTGGTCGGCCATGTTTATCCACCAGGATGTTCGAGGGTTTGATATCGCGATGAATGACGCCCGCTTGATGCGCTGATTCGACGGCGTCAGCCAGCGTTTCGGCGATCATCAACGCCTTTGAAGTGGTCACCGCTTTTTTGGTGATCAGTGACGATAGCGCTTCGCCCTCCACGAACTCCATAGTGAAGTAGTGGTGTCCCTCGTAGACGCCGATATCGTAGATAGGAACAATATTTGGGTGTTTTAACTTGGCGACGGCTTTAGCTTCGCGTTGGAATCGCGCCACAGCTTCGGCAGAAGCATGGACTCCGGCCAGCAATACTTTCAGCGCCACAATGCGGTCCAGTTCGCGCTGCTTGGCTTTGTAGACGACGCCGAAACTACCGTGGCTGACTTCGCTCAAAATCTCGTAATTGTCGAACTGTTTAATTGGTGAAGCAGTAGCTGGCTTTTGACGGCAGGACGAACAGGTCGGCGCAAGCGTATCGGTGGATTGGCCGGCCGGCGCCTCATTAATTTCGTTCGCTGCGGACGCCGATAAGACTTGACCGCAAACCGAACAGCGTACTGTCGCCACTACGTTACTCCATATCTATTTCACCACATCTGTCTCTGTGTCCTCTGTGGCTCTGTAGTGAATGGCAAAAAAAAACCCGGCGCAAGCGCCGGGTTGTATAGCAAGTTAGATAAACTTACTTCGGCAACTTCGACGACCAATTGCCTTTTGTTCCCTTGAAGATCGCCATCGCGCCTTCGCCGAAGTAGAGACTCTTGATACTGGAGGACAAACCGACGTTCATCGGGAAAGTGTTACCAGTCGCCGCTAAACCAGCCGTGCTGCCTTTATGAATACCAGTTGCAGAGTACGGCAGTATGCCAGTCTGCATAGCCCCCTTGCCCTTCACGCCATTCATTGCCAACTTAGTAACCTTGGCATCTTTAGAATTACGCTTATCGGTTGACTTCACTTTGCCTTTATTCTCAACGCAGGTTAGCGAATCGGTGAAGCTACTACCGATACTAATAGCGGCTTTGTTCGCACCAGTGAACGAATTAGCGCTCGGTGCAGTAGCGATAAAAGCAACCTTCCACGCATCAGCATCCGTTGTCTTGTCATCTTTACCGGCGACCGATGTGACCATGAACGTGCCACCAGGATTATTCGCCGCGCAGAACTTGTAGGTCAACGTCGCTCCCTTGCTGCTGCTTTTAACAGTGAACAGCAGGATTTCTGAACCAGTTACTACTTCGCCGATTTGCAGTTGGACAGCCAGTAGTTTAGTTGTGCCGCTGATTGTGCCAAATTTACCGGTCAAAGTTTCATTACTAACGGCAATTTTTACGCCGCCTTTCATTGACACACAGCCCGCGAGCTTGACCGGTTTGGTGCCTTTAGCTGGTTTTGGCGCTTTCACCACTTTGCCTTTGTCATCCAAAGAGGCCGGCGTAGCGGTAGTATCTGGAGTAGTGTAGCCACCAATACGCAAAACCAACTTCTTGCCAGCCAATGAAGACGGCTTGTTACCCGCCAAATTGGCTACAGCAGCATACTTAATGCTATCTTTACCTGCTACGCCTACCTTAATAGCGCAACCAGTAGTAACAATATCACTGACGATAGTAGAATTACTCGACACCGGCAGAGTGATGACTTGGCCATCTGTGAGACCATTGCGAGACTTTGCTTTATTTCCCTTGGCGTCAACGCAGTTAGCCGTAAAGACCACCGTGCCGGCTACCGTCGGCTTGCCAAACACCGTGCCATCAGCAGCTCCAATGGACAACCCCGCGTCTTCCAGAGCACTTTTTGCAGTGCCGTTAACTGTGATATTCGTTGCGCTAAAAGTGCCTGATCCGTTCATGACCTGAAAAACATCCAGATACGGTTGATACTGAACGCCACTGCAGAGCGCATCAATGGCAAACTTAAACGTGCCGGAGTTATCCAACGTCAAACGGAACATTTCTGTAGCGCTGTTAGCGTTCGAACCCTTAGCTTCGGCGACCGTGATCTTAAACTGGAGCGGACTTTTAGTTATGGCGATGTTGCCTAACGAACCAGACAGCATGCCATTGGTGAAGAGCTTTAAAGTCGCCGTACTGCCTGTGATGACCGAAGTTAATGTCGGTGAAACAGTGCTAGTGAACGTGTAAGGACGCACGCCGCCTGTGGCGCGAGCATAACGAACCAAACTGCTACCCAAGGCAACATCACCCAAATCTCGTTCGCCAGAAACAGGAGCCGGCGAAGCCATGGCCGACACTAGCGGATTAGTAAACATTATCGTACTGCTTCCCACACCACGACTAACCACACCATCCGCGGTTAAAACATCCAGACCAGAGCTAGTTGCCAAAGCGAATGAAAATCCGACCATGGCAAAAAGCAAACCCATCAACAACGCACGGGTATTACTGACTTGTTTGTTCATGCGATCTATTCTCCTCCTAAAAATGGGCAAACTACGCACACCCAAAAATCTTATTCCAGCGCTACAGCGCTGAACACTTTTCTGCTTCACTAAACCATACTTCAGAACCACTACGACAACAGCAGTCTATAAAACGTCATATTGTATGCAACATGGCATACCTGTCAAATATAATTTTTATCAAAATAAAATAAAAAAAAAGTGGCTCAAGTATAGGACTTTCAAAATTAGTCGCCAAAGTCAAAAAGTACCGCTAAAGGCGATCTGTTTTCCTTCAATAATCAAAAATTGTAACCGTTCACCACAGAGGCACAGAGACACAGAGACGAAATTGAATAAGATAACAAAACAGATCGCAGACTCAGTCATCTGCTTTTTGGTTGCGGCTTGCTTGCGCGATGCCTCCTTTCCTTGATATGTTAACTTATAGTGCAATTGTCGGCCAGAATGTTTACTTTTATAGCGATTTTTTTTGAAAGCCGACGCAAATTTAGAAATCGCTCTCCACTATAGTGTATCGCAATTCCTTAAAATCATTTATTTGTTCTTGGCCGGATTCGCGTACCTCGGCTCGGATCAAATAATTACCAGGTTCTTTGGGCAGCCAGTGCCTCAGGCTGGAGCCCCAGATAGCGCCGTCTTCGTCCTTAAGCCATTCAAAATCAGTCGTTGTGATCTTTTTAACGCCCAATCGCACATCTGATTTTCCAGACAGGCTCTCGTTGAACACACTCAAATCCACCGTCGTTCCCAGTGTCGCGTGTTTATATGGGTGAATATCGAATGAAGAAAGGATTGCATCCGCGACGATGATGGGCGATTCAAGTTCTTTGAATCCTTCCACATCTTTTGAAGTGGCTCGCCGCACTTCCACTCTAAATGAGTACGTGCCGGGCGCGGGGAATGTATAACGGAAGTCCGTTTCGTGGCACCATTCGCCCTCTTCCACATCAGCGTCTTCAACATCCGGATGGCGTGTCGGGTGACCGTTCACCAGATAACGCAATTTATAAAACTCGACGTTGGCCGCGATAGGCTCGATAAGTGTTACTTCCATGCCGTATTCCGTGCCAGTAAGTCGGCGGTCCTCGTCGTCAGGCTCAGTGAGTTCCGGCTCAAACGACTCAATAAACAACGGAACGATTTTAAGCGTTTTTTCTTTGGGCAGCGACTGCAGCGCCGTATCAGCGCCGCGCACTTGCACAGTAAACTTGTACTCACCGGGGTTTTTAACGTCATAGAGTCGCAGAAGCGCCGTGCTCCATTCTTTGTCGTCATCGTCTTTGATTACTTGACTATTTACCATCCAGCGAGATTCAGTGGCATTTAATACTTCAGCTTCCAGTTTCAGAGTTTCACCGGCGACGAAAGGAATCACAGCGCCATCTTTTTGTTGGTAGCCGCCTTCGGCCAAATGACCCTTAAAGCCGGTGACGACCGGATCGTTCTTCGGGACGATCACCAACTCTGAAGTCGCAGGTTCGGCAAATCGATCTGGCTTCTTTTGGGGATTGCGCAGAACTCCGAACAATGCGCCGATCACCACGATCAGCGCCGCCACACTCCAAACCCACCAGTTACTTGCAAATCCACGCATACCGCTAATTCCTCTCGCCAAGATTAAAGTTTGTGCCAATTATCGCGCTAACGTTTACTTCTTTATGCCATTAACGTCTTTTCAGAATTAAAATACTTACAAACGAGGCAAGATTTAGGTCATGGATGCCTCTTTAAGCCGAAGCTGAAGAATACGGTCAACAGAGTTTAAAGCGCAGGCCAATTTAGAAGGAAAGGGTTGAGCGGGAA
>JAZDLP010000280.1:0-8044 GCA_043801885.1 Planctomycetota bacterium
CCCCCCCTTGCCCCCCCTTTTTAAGGGGGGGAATTCCCGACTTCGCTACTACAGTGTCGATATTCATCATTCATCGCTCATCATTTCTAATGTCTGAAATGCCGAATGCCGGTGAAGACCATCGCCAAATTATACCGATCAGCGATGGCGATGACTTCCGCGTCCTTCACGCTTCCACCGGGTTGAATGATCGCCGTGATGCCGGCTTTGGCCGCGATCTCTGGGCCGTCCGGGAACGGGAAAAATGCGTCGCTGGCTAATGCCGCGCCTGTGGCTCGAGCGCCGGCCTTCTTGATCGAAATCTCCACCGAATCAACACGCGACATCTGCCCGGCGCCGATACCGACCACCGCGGTTCCTTGACTCAGCACGATCGCGTTGGATTTAACGTGCTTGCAGACGATCCATGCGAATTTCATGGCGGCTAATTCTTCCGCGGATGGCTCGCGCCTGGTTACGGTCTTCAGATTGAAAAATTCTTCGTTGGTCTCCAGCGCATCAGAATTTTGTACCAGAATGCCGCCGGGGATAACTCGCGCCTCGCGATGCGCAGTGGTTCTGGCGAGTATCTTCGGACTGTGATTGCCGCATTCAGATATATCCG
Source organism: Planctomycetota bacterium (assembly GCA_043801885.1). Lineage (GTDB taxonomy): Bacteria > Planctomycetota > SZUA-567 > H5-PLA8 > H5-PLA8 > JAZDLP01. The sequence continues at coordinate 605 of JAZDLP010000280.1, forward strand.
TCTCCATGATAATGACAGTGGCGCCCCACTTCTTTTTTGTGGTTAGCATTTCCAGCGCGTCGGGATCAATCGTCGGCGCGATGATCGCGTCCACTTTAAAACCCTTGACGCTCAGAATTTTTTCGGCCACGCTTGCGTCGAGCCTTCGGTTGAAGCCCAGCACGCCGCCGAAGGCCGAGAGCGGGTCGCCCTGGTAAGCCAACTGGTACGCTGCGAGCAGGTTCTCCGCGACGGCTACGCCGCACGGATTATTATGTTTGACCACGCATGCCGCCGGCTGCAAAAATTCATTCACCAACTCAAAAGCGGTATTCATGTCCAGCAGATTGTTAAAGCCGATTTCTTTGCCGGATACTTGTTTGCCTTGTGCCACGCACGGCTCGGTGTAGCCAGGCAACACGTACAACGCCGCATTTTTTTGATGTGGGTTTTCGCCGTAGCGCAACGGCTGTTTAAGCACGCCGCGCAACGCAATCGTAGGCGGCGGACCTTCTTCGCCCAGACTTTCCAAGTAACCGCAGATAGCGCCGTCATAGCGACTGGTCAACGCGAAGACTTTGGCGGCCAGATCTAAGCGCGTTTCGCGTAGCGTACAACCGTGGTTCTCTTTTATTTCAATGAGCACATCAGCGTAGTCGTCGGGGTCCACAACCACCGTAACAAATTCCCAATTCTTCGCCGCAGACCGAATCATGGCCGGCCCGCCAATATCAATCTGTTCGATGGCGTCTTCGACAGCAAGACCGGGTTTGATGATCGTCTCTTCGAACGGGTATAGATTCACAACGACCATATCAATCGGCTGGATTTCATGTTGTCTGGCCTGTTCGACGTGACTGGAAACGTCGCGACGGAATAGCAGGCCGCCATGCACTTTTGGATGCAGCGTCTTGACGCGACCATCCATGATCTCGGGGAAGTTGGTGATCTCACTGACATCTTTGACTTTTAAGCCGGCCTCGCGCAGCGTCTTGGCGGTGCCGCCGGTCGAAACAAGTTCGATGCCCAACGCTACCAGCCCTTTGGCCAGTTCAGTGACGCCGGTTTTGTCAGAGACGGAAATAAGCGCACGAGTAATTTTGGGCATAATAACTCTACCTTTCCGCTCATTGCGATTTTGAACTCTCTCCTGGAAGTAATGGCTTTATCTTAGTCAGTAAGTCAGGCACATCGCTTATTGCGGTTTTCCAAACTTCATCCCAATCCACTATGTCATAGCCGTGAATAAGAATGTCTCGCGTTCCCGCAATGAGTGACCAAGGAACCTCCGGATGATGATCACGAAACTCACGCGAAAGTCGCTTAACGGCTTCGCCGATCACGACTATCTGGTACAGCACCGCCGACTGGGTTTTGTAATCTTTTAAAAAGAAAGTTTTATCCAAGTCTTGAACAAAAGCCTGGACAGAGCGCGCCGCTTTGGCGATGTCAAGCAAAGTGGGTTCATCCCGCCGCATAAATCGCTTCCTGTTCGGAGAAAATGACTTGCGCTGTTTTCAATATCTCATTTCGACGCAACCAATTTAGGCTGTATTCCACAGCGCGTTTGGTGATAAGATCTATATTTCGGCGTAAGAGCGCTTGCAGTTCTTGTTGCATTTTGACATGATCAAGTAATCCCCAGTCAGCGTCAGTGCTGAAAGTAATTAGAATATCCACATCGCTATCAGGATTAAAGTCATCACGCAAAACAGAGCCAAACAACGCCAACTCTTGGATTTTCCAGCGTTGGCAAAATTTGGCAATCACAGTCACAGGAATGGTACTGACAAAGTTGTTCATCTGCGCTCCAATTGCACCAGCGCTTCTTGTGAGTCAGCGCCGATCTCCACTATGCCGATCATGCTGCTGCCGAATCCGCATTCCTCCAACACACTTTGCACCGCGAGAGCGTTGAATTGCGGGCAGATTATGGTCATGCCGATACCCATGTTGAAAGTAGAGTACATCTCGGTTTCTTCAATCTGGCCGGCCTTCTGAATCAGCTCGAAAATCGGCGGAACTTTCCAGCTCCCCTTCTGAATACGCACCAACAATCCATTTGGCACGGTGCGTGGAATGTTGCCGGGCAAGCCTGAACCGGTAATGTTGGCTATCGCGTGAATGTTCGCTTTGACTGTGTAGTGATCCAGTAACGCGCGAATGGCATTGACATAGATATGCGTTGGTCGCAGCAGTTCTTCAACCAGTACGCAGCCTAATTCGGGCACGTGCTGATCCAGTTTCAGGCCGGCCGTCTCCAGCAGCGCTTGGCGCGCCAGGCTGTAGCCGTTGCTGTGCAGGCCAGACGAATGAATGCCAATGACCACATCGCCCGGAACAACGTTGCAGCCATCAATAATTTTTTTACGTTCCGCCACGCCCACGCAGAAACCGGCCAGATCGTACTCGCCGGACGCGTACATGCCTGGCAGCGCCGCTGTCTCGCCGCCGAGCAGCGCGCAGCCGGCGCGTTTGCAGCCTTCAATGATGCCGACCATTATCGCTTCGCAGATTTGCGGATCTTTTTTCTCGATGCCTATGTAGTCGAGGAAAAACAGCGGTTCGGCGCCCTGCACTATTAAATCGTTCACTGACATGGCGACCAGATCAATGCCCACCGTGTCGTGCTTATGAGCCGCGAAGGCGATTTTTAGTTTGGTTCCAACTCCGTCCGTGCAGGCGACCAGTACCGGATCGATGTAGCGTTTACGCAAAGTCGTAACTTCGCCACCCAATGAAAACAGCCCGGCGAATCCGCCGATCCCGCCGATTACCTCCGGCCCATAAGTGGATTTAGCCAGTTTGCCGATCACATCCGCAATGGCGTCGCCCGCATGAATATCCACGCCGGCGCCTTTGTAGGTGAGTCCCTTTTTCATTGTATAGTTGCGCCTAGCCGCGCATATGCTCCATACCGTATTTATTCATCATGTCCACGGGTTGGACGGGATACTTGCCGGTCCAGCAGGCGGTGCAGTAATGTGTGGACGGCTTTGAGACGGCGGCCAGCAATCCATCGAGACTGATATATCCCAACGAATCTACGCCGAGCCATTCGGCGATGGCGGGAATCGTCTTCAGGCGCGCGGCCACCAATTCATCGCGACTGGGGAAGTCAATGCCGTAGTAGCAGGCGTTCAGAGTTGGCGGGCAGGTGATGCGCAGATGCACTTCCATCGCGCCCGCTCGACGCAATATCTTCGCTTGGTGTCGAAAGGTCGTGCCGCGAATTAGACTGTCCTCGACCACTACCACGCGCTTGCCACGCACAGCATTTCGAACCACATTGAACTTCATGGCCACGACGTTTTCGCGTTCGTGCTGATGAGGCTTGATGAAACTGCGTCCGATGTAGTGGTTGCGGATAAAACCCATGTCCAGCGGGATGCCGGAACGACGCGAATAGCCGATTGCTCCTACGTTGCCAGAGTCCGGCACGGAGAAGACCACGTCCGCCTTCGCGGGCTGTTCTTCCGCCAGCCGTTCGCCAAGCTTGATGCGAACAGCGTGAACATGATCGCCGAACAGCATCGAATCCGGCCGCGCAAAATACACGTGCTCAAAAATGCAATGCGCCGGTTTGACGTCCGCATCGGTCGCGAAATGCGTTGAATGCAATCCTTCGGCGTCAATCGTAATGATCTCGCCTGGCTCAACTTCGCGAAGCAGTTCCGCGCCGACCTGATCCAACGCGCAACTTTCACTGCATAGAATGTATCCTTCACCGATAGCGCCCAGCCCGTCGGCGCGCACACGACCTAGAATCAGCGGTCGAAAGCCGTGCGGATCACGCGCTCCGATCAATTTATCCTTAGTCATGAATAGAAAACTGTAGGCGCCCTTGATCAATCGCAGACAGTGAGCGAGTTGATCTTTTTTAGACACATGCTCCGGCCGCGCCATCAGATGCACTACGATTTCGCTATCGCTGGAGGTCTGAAAAATCGAACCGTAAGCTTCATATTCGTCACGCAGTGTGCGAGCATTGATCAAATTGCCGTTGTGAGCCACGGCGACCAGACCATTCGAATAGTCAATCACCAGTGGCTGGATGTTCTGTGGACGGCTGGAACCAGTGGTGGAATAGCGCACATGCCCCACGGCTATATGGCCTTCCAAGTCCTCCAAGTCATGATTGGAGAAAACTTCTGTAACCAGTCCCATTCCTTTTTTTGAGCGAATTTTTTTGCCGTCGGATGTGACGATCCCCGCGGATTCCTGGCCACGATGCTGCAAAGCAAACAGTCCAAGATACGTGGCGGCGGCGGCCTTGGGCACGTTATACGCGCCAAACAGACCGCAGTGATGACCAACGCTTTCGTCCAAGTGCGGCCTAAACCTCTCTTTTCTTACGCTTTTGGTTATGGCTTGTCATCTTACACCATTAGTCCTTCAATTTTTTGTGAGGCGCAAAGATTTTACACTTTCACGTACGCTTGGCGCTTGTCCGCCGCGACTTGAGCCAGAACGGCTTTCTCGCTGGCATCGAGCGATTCGGCGGTGGTGAGTTCCTGCTGATGACCGCTCAAACCCATCGTCTCGCCGATAAAATCTTCGACGATATTGGTTTTATTTTCGATTTTTGAATCGAGTTGCTGCGCCGGTTCGTTGTGCCGGCGCAGAGTAATCTGGCCCGAAGAGAGGATGACAATATCGCCCGCAGTGCCCCAGAGGTGAATTTCCCATACCGGATTGTGGCCTCGAGGCGTTTTATATGAAGCTTCCATAGTAATGCCGATGTCGTTTTTCAGACGGAAGAATGCCTGCGCGACATCCTGGAAGAACGGCGCTTCATCTGGTTCGACATGCCAGGCGCGCGCAGCAATCACTTCCACGACCGGCTGGCCGGTGAGATAATACAGACTGTCAATGCCGTGGACCATCAAATCAACGATGGTGCCGCCGTGTCGGTCTTTTTCAAAATACCACGCCGGACGTCCGACTTGGTAATTGAGGCCGTGTTGGCCGAGCACGTTGCCGGTGGCAATCGTCCCAATCGCGCCGTCACGCAGCATTTTGCGCGCTGTTTGCCAAGACGCATGATAGCGCAATGTGAACGCAACGAGGACGGAGCGGTTTTGTTTTTTTGCCAGAGCGCGGATTTGTTCCATCTCATCAAGGCGAGTGCAGAGCGGTTTGTCGGCCAGGATGTGTTTGCCGGCTTGCAGCGCTTTGATTACTTGAGCGCCGCGATCAACGAAGACGTCGCCGATGACCAGCGCGTCGAATTCCACGCTGTCAAGCATTGCGTCGAGCGATGGATGCGTGATGGTTACGCCAGACGACTTGATTATCTCCTGACACGCTTCCGGATGCGATTCGGACGCGGCCACGATCTGCAATTGCGGATACTGTCGTATCTGTTGTGTGATAGCATTAGTGTGACTGTGCCGAAATCCACTGATAGCGACTTTCATGAATTCTCCTTCTTAATTCTTGAGTTTTGCCTCTTTGTCGGCAATTACTTTTTCGCGAAGTGCTTTATTGACGATGACAAACGAGCCGTTGGCGCCTGGAACCGCGCCTTTAACCAGCAGCAGATTATTCTCATGATCAATTCGGACTACTTGCAGCGCCTGAATCGTAACACGCACGTCGCCCATGTGGCCGGCCATGCGCTTGCCTTTTGGTACGCCCTTGTTGATTGAACAGGCGCGACCCAACCCGCCAGGAGAACGATGCCGCTTGGAACAACCGTGTGACGCTGGCATACCATGGAAACCGTGTCGCTTCATCACGCCGGCAAACCCTTTGCCTTTGCTGGTACCGGTGACGTCCACGTACTTTGTTTTTTCAAAAATGTTGACTTTTACTTCGTCGCCAAGTGTATCTTCGGGCGCGACAGGCAGGCGGATTTCGCGGATAAAACGTTTGGGTGTTGAATGAGCTTTGTCGAAATGCCCGATTAGCGGCTTGGAAGTGTTCTTCTCCTTACCGTCGGCGAAACCGAGTTGCAAGGCGAAGTAGCCGTCAGATTTATCGGTCTTGATCTGCAACACCTTACACGGTCCGGCTTCGATAACCGTAACCGGCAAGCGATTGCCTTTTTCGGTAAAAACTTGAGTCATGCCGATTTTACGGCCCAGAATGCCTGTGGCGGATGACATATTACGACCTCCTTATTCTCAACCGTCAAAATCTTTACGTACCACAAAGATTTTAATGATTGGATTGCAGGCGAGACGCCTGCGCTACGTTTCGGTGCAAGAGCAAACTCAAAGCACACGAAATTGCGCCCAAAGCAGTGGTTCGGCGGCCGACTCACTTGCGGCCGAGAACTTGCTCAAAGAGTAAGCGTTCACCGCAGAGGACGCGGTGAATGCTTACATGCTTTTTAGTTTACAAAACTCGCGAAGCATTACAAGTGCGTAAGCGTTCACCATACTTGCTGGTCCCATGAAAAATGCGGCATGGTTCAAATATGCCAGATGCAGGGTAACACTTTCCTAACGAAGTGCGATTTGCCGCAGAGGACGCAGAGGAAAACAACATAAAGGAACTGACTGACGAAGAGCATTGTCTTTAAAGATGTTTTCTTGATTTGAACCGTGCCAAAAATGCGCTACGTTGATTTTGACATAAAATGCAAAAGTTCAGCTGACTTTTTGAGAATTCTCTACACACTACACAATTGACGACATGAGTCAACATAATGTAGGAGGGTTGAGTATGTAATGTAGGAGGGTTGAGTATGCATGACCATGGTGCAAATATGTGCCAAATGACACGCCAACTTTTAGATCACCAGCATACAGTGATCGCCACACTTCTTGTGGTTCTGCTTGCAACAGGCGCGTGGGCAGGGATAAACCTGTTGCCAAGCAACCAGACGCACAAGTGCGCCAACTAGGTTTGTTGCCTAGCTCTTCCAAACCCGGAATATACCGTGGTTCTCCGCCTAATGCCAAGCTGCAACTTAATAAAGGAGTAGTGTGCAAACAAAATGCCCCGAAATTGCCGTTTTTGTGTGACAATAGTGTCGGTTTGCCTCCTGTCGGGGACCAAGGATCTCAGGGCTCTTGCGTGGCGTGGTCCACGGGATACTACTACAAGACCTTCCAAGAAGGCAAAGAGCATGGTTGGAGCCTGACGACTACTGATCACCAGTTCAGTCCGACATTTCTCTACAATCAAGTGGCGCCATTTAACGAGGGCGCAACCTTTGACGAAGTGTTCAATCTGCTGATTGATGAAGGCTGCGCGACGCTCGCGGACGTTCCCTACACACAGACTGACTACTCTACTTGGCCGCCCTACCAGTCTTTTGTCAATGCTATGCCTTTCCGAGCACTAACATATACACGGCTGGGCGATGGCCTTAGGCGGCGTCAATAAATAAAGGTTGCAACTTGGTGCGAATATAGATATACTTCGTCCGCATGAAGAATGCTGCGATTTTACTTCGACGAAAGTTTTCCGACGTGTGGCCGCTCCTTGACGAACGGAATCGGCGGCTCA
>JAZDLP010000281.1:0-10889 GCA_043801885.1 Planctomycetota bacterium
AATCTCTCACGCCACGATATCGCGATATTAGCCGACAAGATGATGACCGATCTGGCCAAAGCGCTGGAATTGGAACCACCGCCAATGACATCAGAAAAATCGGCAGGATTCAAATCCAAGTAACATTCTCATGTGTTTGACTTATGGGCACATGATTCCTACTCCTACTTTAGCAATTTAGTTAGTTTGCGCGCCAACATGCCATCAGCGCGAGTCAGCCGGCTGCGAACAGTGCCGGTCGGAATGCCAAGACGAACGGCGATATCTTCGGTTGAAAACTTTTCCCAATAACGCAATACGACTACTTCACGGAATGATTCGGGCAGTGCGTCCACTGCCTGCATCACCATCTCCTCTGAGGGCGAAGAGGCGTCGCCGACCTCGTCTTCCAGCGCGTTCATTGCGCCGGTGGCGAGGCGCTCTTCTTTTCGGCGGATACGCTGACGGCGCATTGAAATGGCGTTGAAACGATTGATCTGGCGCAGCCAAATACTCAATTTGGATGGATCGCGCAACTGCGGTAGATCAATAAAAGCTTTGCACAAGGTTTCTTGCGCGACATCCTCCGCGTCCTGCTGACTACCCAGAATTAAAAAGGCCTGATTGATCAGATCGGCCCGGAAACGTTCGATTAGAACCCAGAACTGGTCATCGGAGAGTTCTCTGCCTTGGAGCCGCAGATCGACAAGAGCTTTAACCGCTAGTTCCGTCGTATGCATTGTCCGTCTCCTACACCCGCTCGCGCTTTTTCATGAGAAGGTTTCTATTTATTATACCACATGAGAAGCCACAAATGCTCCCAAAAAATAAAAAAATGTAACCGTTCACCACGAAGGCACAAAGACACAAAGATGAACAGATTTGAAAAGTAGTTATTGAGTAACCTGTTCTGTACCCCAGACTCATCTATCTCTTTGCCTGACAAAAAGAAGGCCATTCGACTTTCTCGCCGAACGGCCGTTTCTAAAAGATGGTCGGGGCGAGAGGATTTGAACCTCCGACCTCTGCGTCCCGAACGCAGCGCTCTAAGCCAAGCTGAGCTACGCCCCGACTCAATCTTTGCAAAAATCACTCTGTCTACGAGTTAATAATTACTGGCACTGTACAACTCTCGCATCTCCGGACGACTAAGCCAACTCTTGAGTACGTGTCGCACGTGGAAGGCGCTGGGAAAACGTTGTTGCGGATTGCGTGCCAGACACTTGACGCACAATGCTTCCAGTTCCGGCGGCACGCGACGCCGCGTATAATCTGAAGGCATCGGCGTTGGGCTATGCCGAAAGTACGGGTCCAAGTCGGTAGCGCGCTGAACTTGGTTGGGCGCCTGACCGGTAAGCAGAAAGAAGAGCACTCCGCCCAAACCATAGACGTCCGTTCGTTCGGTAAACGTACCTGGATCGCCCGCCCACTGTTCGGGCGACATGTACGCCGGTGTGCCAATGGCACGCAGACTGCCGTCGGTGACAAGATTGCCAGTAAGAGTGGTCGTTAAGGATGGCATTGCCGGTTGTTCACTGGAAGCGTAACGGCGCGGCATTTCAGGCGCGTTGACGAGCTGCGCGATGCCCCAGTCCACCACCACGACCTCGCCCTTGCTGCCGACGATGATGTTCTGCGGCTTGAGGTCCAGATGCAACAGGCCATTAGCATGCGCGTTTTCCAAGCCAGCGCAGACTTTATCGAACAACTCCGCCACTGCCGTAATGCTGTAACTGGTCAGTCCGGGAATGCCGGCTTCGGATATCTTCTGAAGAACCTGGTCCAAACTGGACCCATCAATGCTGGGCATGGTCATGAATATCTGATCCTTGCCAAAAGCGCCCAGTTCCAATAGCCGCGTAACGTTGGAATGATTCAGTTTGGCCGCATAGCGCGCCTCTTTGATGAGACGCTCGGCGCCCCAGCCGCTCTGCGGACTGCTAACTTTCAGGACGACGTCGCGTTCGGCAAGCTGATCAAACGCCACTTTGCATGCGCCTTGGCCGCCCAAGTTTAGTTCTCGCCGAATCTGATAACGTTCGGCGGGCACAGTTTGAATCCGCGACAAAACTTCGGCTACGGAAAAGTTTTTTTGTTCGGTCGGCTCTGCTTTTTTCAGCGCCGGTAAAGGCATCTGTACAGCCATGTTTTCTATTCCTCCTGTAGGTTGTTGGTTCACTTTCGATTTAACGTCATGGACTTGCCGTTCGCGCTCTTTGCGTTCTGTTTCGGCGCGTTCTCGTTCAACTCGCTCTCGTTTTTCTTGCTCTTGTCGTGTCCGTTCCTGCTCCAGTCGCTCCAGTTCGAGTCGTTCAGCTTCAGCTTTTTTCTGCGCTTCCTGGTCGCGTCGCGCGCGGTCCAGCGCCTGCTGTTCGCGCTCTTTGCGTTCGGTTTCAGCGCGTTCTCGTTCAACTCGCTCTCGTTTTTCTTGCTCTTGTCGTGTCCGTTCCTGCTCCAGTCGCTCCAGTTCGAGCCGTTCCGCTTCAGCTTTTTTCTGCGCTTCCTGATCGCGTCGCGTGCGTTCCAGCGCTTGCTGTTCGCGCTCTTTGCGTTCGATTTCGGCGCGTTCGCGTTCAACTCGCTCTCGTTTTTCTTGCTCTTGCCGTGTCCGTTCCTGCGCCAGTCGCTCCAGTTCGAGCCGTTCAGCTTCAGCTTTTTTCTGCGCTTCCTGATCGCATCGCACGCGTTCCAGCGCCTGTTGTTCGCGCTCTTTGCGTTCGATTTCAACGCGTTCGCGCTGCTGCGGCAAAATCTGAGTCTGCTGCGCGTCCGCGCTGGAAGCCACGTCTAGTTCAGTCTGCAGCCAGACAGTAACTTCATCCAAATGACCGCATAATCGTTCAGGCAACCGCGCATCCGCCGAAAAGGTCTTTGGCAGCGAGATCATTTTATAGGTCTCAAGCGCCGACAGTGGTTTGTCGCCCAGATGCTTCAACAGGCCGCGAATTTCCACAGCCAGTTCCTGAGCTGTGGCGGGCCGCTGTTTGGTTTGCTTGGCCAGACAGTCGGTAATCAACTTGGCCAGCTTGGGAGATATCCCTTTGCGCAGCTTGGCGATATCCGGAACTTTGGCATTGCGCGTCTGCGTCAGAGTTTCGCTGACCGAACTGCCTTCGTAGATTGGCTTGCCCGTCAGCATGCGAAACAGCGTGGCGCCGATACCGAAGACGTCGGTGTGTGTCCCAATTTCCGATGCGTCCGTGACTTGTTCAGGCGCCATGTATCCAGGCAGCCCAACCAACATCTCGCCGATACGTTCGCGCGCGGCAGGACTTTCGAGCGGGAGACAGACGGTAGCTCGTTCCAAGCAGAGCTGCTGGGTTGCCGAGTCGAGGATAAAATTATCAGGACCGATTTCCAGCAGTAGGAACTGCGCGGCGTGAGCGGCGGCGGCGATGCTGGTGATCTCCCACCCATAACGCAGCACTTCCAGCTCGCTTGATCGCGGTCCAGTCTTGGCAAATATCGTCTCCAATTTATCGCCGACAGGCAGCGAGAATACGCCGGTCAGTCCGTCGGCGTTCACCGTCGTCCGCAGAACCTTCGGCGCGCCTCTGTGATTCACACGGCTACAAAACGCCAATTCGTAGACTAAACTAATGCCATTGCTGGTTTTGATGGCGCACGAACGACGCACACGGACAGCTTGGCCGGTCTGCTTATCTTTACCAGTCTGAGTTGTCGAATGCGGGTCATCATCGGGACCGAGCGGCGCCAACTCGAAACGAGCGGCAAACTCAATATCGTCTTGCGCCAAGAACGGCACAACCATGGAATCTTGTAGAACGCTTACAGTCACGAGTACCTCACAAACGGATACAAACATTTTTATCGCAAGCGTTTAAATTTGCAAACGATACGGGAAAAAAAGTAACCGTTCACCGCAGAGGCCAAAAACTGAAGATGACATAAAGAAACTCCGATGTAAAAGTGTAGTAGCTATGAAAACAAAGATTCTTCCTTTCGGCCCGCTGAAACGTTTTGGCGTCTTCGGGGGTTCATTCGATCCTATCCACATTGGCCACCTGTCAATTGCTCAGCAGATTTTGAACGCATTGCGGCTGGAGCAAGTCATTCTGCTGCCGGCCGCGACGCCGCCGCACAAACTCCGCGGCCATGTGGTGGCGTCCGCCGCTGATCGCCTGGCCATGTGCCGCCTGGCAATCACCAACTTGCACGGTCTGACCGTTAGTGATTTTGAGATTAAGCAGGGCGGAGTAAGCTACACGGTTGCTACCGCTCGCACGCTGCGCCAGGCCTACGGCCCCGACGCCGAGATTTATTTTTTGATCGGCTCCGACAGCCTGGCCGACTTGCCACAATGGCGTGAAATTGGCGCGCTACTGGAACTGGTCTCATTCGCCATCGCTGAACGACGCGAAGCGCCGATCAAAGACGCGTTGTGGGAGCAGATTGGTCAGACGCTGGGTATGGCGGCGGAAAACAAATTACGCGCCAGCGTTGTGACTATTGAACGTGTGGACGTTAGTTCCACATTAATCCGTCAAATTTTGGCTGCTAACGAAAAAATCCCGGGATATCTGCGCTATGATGTTGAAGATTACATTCGCAAGAAAGGACTCTATCGTAGCGCAGGCGTCTCGCCTGCAATTCGACGATTATACAAAAATGAAAAACTTTAAAAAATCCAAAGAGCCGCGCCGTTCTGCCGCCGCGTTTCAAACCGCCTGCGAACTATTTCCGGGCGGCGTGAATTCGCCGGTTCGATCATGGAAGAGTGTCGGCGGCCAGCCGTTTTTCGTGGCTAAAGGCAACGGTTCGGAGCTGCTGGACGTGGACGGCAATCGCTACATAGACTTCATCGGTTCCTGGGGCGCCATGATTCTCGGCCATTGTCATTCAAAAGTAGTCGCGGCAGTGCGCAAACAAGCCAAACGCGGCTTCAGCTTTGGCACGCCAACGGAATTAGAATCACAATTAGCCACACAGGTGCGCAAGGCTTATCCGTCTTTGGAACGGATGCGGTTCGTGTCGTCAGGCACTGAAGCCTGCATGCATGTTCTACGTGTGGCGCGCGGTTTTACCAGCCGCGAAAAGATCATCAAGTTTGAAGGCTGTTACCACGGCGCGTCTGATTCTATGCTGGTCAAAGTCGGCTCGGGCGTAGCTACTTTCGGCTTGCCCGATTCTGCTGGTGTAACAGTCGGCGCCGCGGCCGATACGCTGATCGCGCCGTACAATGATCTGGCTGCGGTAAAGACCTTGCTTGATGCTCATAAAAATCAAATCGCCGCGATCATTTTGGAACCAGTCGTCGGCAACGCGGGCGTGCTGCTTCCAAAAGACGGTTTCTTAACTGGTCTGGCCGCGGCCGCCAAATCCGCCGGCGCGCTATTGATCTTTGACGAAGTTATGACCGGCTTCCGTCTCTCGCGTGGCGGAGCACAGATGTTCTACGGCATCACGCCTGACCTGACTACGCTGGGAAAAATTGTCGGCGGCGGGCTGCCCTGCGCCGTTTATGGCGGGCGTAAAGAGATTATGGAAAAAGTCGCGCCACAAGGACCGGTTTATCAAGCCGGCACGCTCTCCGGCAATCCGCTGGCCATGGTTGCGGGCATTGAGACACTGCGACAGCTTGCGGAAGAAGGCGTCTATGAAGGACTAGAGATGACTTCCGCCGCCATCGCCGCCGCGTTACTGAGTGCCGCGGAAGAAACCGGCTGGAGTAATCGCGTCTGCCTCAACCGCGCAGGCAGTATGTTCACACTGTTTTTCTGTCCGGGTCCGGTGACGAATTTCAAAGAGGCCATGCAGTCGGACGTCGCATTATTCGCTAAATTCTTTCACGCGATGCGTTCCCGTGGCGTATGCCTGCCGCCCAGTCAGTTCGAAGCCGCATTTGTCAATCTGGCGATGAATCGCAAGATCGTTAAACGAGTGACGCAAGCTGCTCGCGCAGCGTTCGCGGAACTATCAGTTTCGTAACCACCGTCAAAATCATTGTAGCACAGACAAAGAGGACAAAAAGTTGGCGCGTCGGATCAAATTAACGCTGGAATACGACGGCACGGACTTCAAAGGCTGGCAGGTGCAGAGCGGTCTGGCGCCCGGCGAAAACGGCGCTGCCGCCAGAACCGTGCAGGGCGAGGTCGAACACGCGATCAGAATTGCGACCGGACATCCCATCCGCATCGCCGGCGCCAGCCGCACCGACACGGGCGCGCATGCATTGGGCCAGGTAGCCAGCTTGCTCCTGCCGGACGAAGTTGCGATGCCAACCGATCAGATATGCCATGCGATTAACAGCCATCTGGCCAGAGACGTCTCCGTCACTCGCGCCGAAGAAGTTGATTTGAACTTTCATGCGCAGCGAGATGCGACGGGCAAAATATATTCGTATTCGCTCTTCAGCCGCTACGAACGCTCCGCGCGATTGCGCCGCACGCACTGGCATGTGCGATTTGCTTTGGACACGGAAGCTATGCGCCAGGCCGCGCAATCGTTAATCGGCACACACGACTTCACCTCGTTTGTCACGCGGCTGAATGAAACACAGTTGCAGCGCAATGCGGAAGGCAAACCTGCGCTTGAAACCACGCGCGAGATTCGCTGGATACATATTCTCACCGATCCTGAATTTCCAGAGCGCATCTGTATACGCCTTGAAGGCAGCGGTTTTTTGTACCAGATGGTACGCACGATTGTCGGTTCGCTAGTGGATGTTGGCCGTGGGTTCCGGCCTCCGGAATGGATGACCGAAGTCCTGACAGCGCATGACCGCCGCAAAGCCGGTCCCACCGCGCCGGCGCTGGGGTTATGTTTGGAACGAGTATTATATGAAGGATGAAGGATGAAGGATGAAAGTCTGTTTGATCTTCAAGGCGTAGTAATGGGGATCGTGATAGCCATAAGCTCTACGTTTAATAACTTTTCGGCTCTATGGAAAAATCTCGTATGTTATCCTGTTTATCCTGCCTATCCATGTGAATAAAGAGCTACAGTTTAAGTTCGGCTTTCCCGTCTTCGTTGATTCGCACGGTGATGACCTGATTAACGCGGCGCTTGTCTGGAGACAACTCTTCCGTCCCGAGCGTTTTGCGCTGCGGATGTAGTTCGCGGGGGATGTCTTTTTCGGTAAGAGCAAACACACCGCCGGACGCCTTGCCCGGCGCAGTCTTCCAGTTGCCCGCCAGTTTGAGTTCCCACAGATCTGGTCGAAACGCGCGCAGCTCAATTTTTGAGTCAAACGACGGCCCGATGGCTTGTTGGTGCCGTCCGTCCAGTTGAATCCGAAACAGTCCCAAGTCGGTGGTCAGGCCGGCATGATGGATGAAGCCCGAAGTGAGCGACCAGTTCTGCAGCGTCGTACTCTGCCAGCGCAAGTCAGGGCTGAACTGCACTTCCGCTTCGCCCTGCAGCGCCAAATCCTGCATCTTCCAAGGCACATCGGTCTCGAAAAGCGCTTGCAGCGTCTTCCACAGCGGGCCGAAATCGGAGGACAACGACTCAAGGCGCTGATGATCAGCGCCGCCATATATCAACGAACTACTATCGTCGAGTCTGATTTTATCGAAGCGCAACTTCAAACTTTCGTCAAAGCTGCCCTTGGCGTAGATATGTCCGGACAAATCTTGTATCCCCGGCGGCAGCCAGGCGATGATCGGGAAATGCCGAGCATCGCCTTCCAATTCAAATTCGGCCAGCGGCGTACCGGCGGCGCGGTTCTGCACCGCCAAATAATCTCGAACTCGCGACACAAACCGCCACAGAGGTTTCTCAAAGACAATCTGTCTGGCGTTGCCGGCGCGCGGCTGTAGAATTAATTCGTAAGTCCGGCTACGGTCCGGCTCGATATCAATACGTGTTTCCAAATTGAGTTCGCTGCCGAGAAAACCACGCAAAGCAATCCGTTTTGGACGGCCTTCCAGATCGGTCTCCACCAAGCCCTTGAACGCTTCCAGCGGCGGAAAAACACGATCCTGACGAATGCCGGTCAACGCGCTGCCGAGACCTTCATCGCAGGCGAAATTAAGCGCGCCGTTGGCCATATGGAAAGCCACACGACCGCGGTCGCCAGTTCGAATGCGATCAACCTGCATCCAACGCGGCCAAGGGGGATCGCCCTTGATCACGTCTGAGCCAATCAATTGAGCCAGCCAGAACGGCACGGCCTGGCCGGCTTCCTTGGCGGATGGCGGCAGGCGTAGTTCGAGATTTCGATATCCGACTTCTCCGTAACAGTTAAACTTCTTCTTCTCTGATGCCGGCTGTACGGCGATGCGTAACGAGGCCAGTGTACCGGTGGCGCCCATCTCGCCCGTGAATAACGCGCCGACCAGAGTACGCACCGGATCGAACTTGCCGCTAAACGGATTGGTCTTGGCGCGCAGTGTGCCAGCGGTATCAATTTGGATTTCGCCGCCACTGAGCATCCAGCCGCCATCCTCCAGCGACTCCAACTTCAGATCAAAGGGCTTATCATTGAGACGGCTGAGACTGAACGACCCGCGCAATCGCTGTTCTTTCGGCGAAGCGGTGGACTGATTATCAGTCTCACGGCGCAGGACGCCGCTACAGCCGCTAAGCTCCAACGGCTCCAGATCGCCGATAGTCAGTTTCAAATTACAATCTTCGAATTTGATAGTTGGGATTTCACGGCCCGTTAGATCCTGCATCAAGCCGCTCTGCAAAAACGATTCGCTGACGTTAATGGCAATGTGATGCATGCCACGCACAGTGAAGCCTTTGATCGCCGGCGGCCAAGGCAGCAAGTCCATCGTTACGGACATTTCTTCGGCCTGCAATCCGGAGAAACGCGCGATGGGATCGTATTTTGGCCACTGAAAATCAGCGTGTCGAAGACCATTAACCACCAGTTTGCCTTCGCGCCAGTGAAGGCTTATGTTAGCGAACTGAGCGTTGCCGGTTTCGAGATTAGCCAAGGCGCGACGCAATAACTCTTCGCCACCGCCCGATTGCAAATAGCCGGCAAACGCCATCAAGATGCTGCTGATCCCTCCAAGGAACATCAACAGGCCTTGCCAGGCGTGAATATAATATGAAATCGTCACGAACGTATAATCTAAAGGAAATGGGACGAAGAAGACAATTAAAAATCAGGTTGCTTCCCGACACGGGTGCATGTCGTTGAATGTAGCGCAGACATCTTGCCTGCTCGCCAGTGCAGGCAAGATGCCTGCGCTACACATAACAACCTGTCCTTCTTGATCAAAAACCATTCCCACGACTACGTGCATGCGAAACTTGAGTTAATGCTATTGAGTCTACAATCTGTTACGTTATCTTATTTAATTCCGTTCTCTGTGTTCTCTATGGCTCTATAAATGAACGATCACAGAAAAAACTCTTTGCTTCCCGATGAATAACGAAAAAGATACGTCTCTGCCATGTGGACCTTATGCCGCGTTACGCTATCGTGACTGCCGATTACTTTTGGCCAGCGCCGTGCTGGCGGTCATCAGCGGCAAGATGCAATTAGTAGTACTCGGCTTTGAACTGTACCGTCGCACCGGACAGGCCATGTCACTGGGCTGGCTGGCGCTGGCGTTGGGGTTGCCGATGCTGATCCTGGGCTTGTTTGCCGGACAAGTTTCGGACTGGTTCAATCGCAAACGGATTTTAATGTTCTGTCAACTGCTCTCTATGTGCACTTCGTTAGCTTTGGTAGTGATCGTAGTGCGGCAAGATTCGGTGGAGTGGATATATCTGTGTGTGCTGCTGCGGGGCATCTTCGGCACGTTTGGCCGACCGGCGCGGCAAGCGTTGCTGCCGCAGATGGTTCCGACATCAGTTTTTCCAAATGCGGTCACGTGGGGCAGTAGCTCGGTTCAATTAGCGATGGTGTTGGGTCCAGCGTTAGGTGGATGGATTGTAGCTTCAAATAATTGGATTATGCCCGGCGGACAGGAACTGAGCAGTGTAGCGGTGGCGTTGCTGATTGACGCCGTTTTCTTAATCATGGCATTTTTACTAGTGGCTTTGATTGCGACGCGTCCCGTCGAACCCTCAAAAGATCCGGCCTCATTCAAGAGCCTTTTGGCCGGCTTTCGTTTTGTCTGGAATACCAAACTGATTCTGGCCACGATCACGCTGGATCTCTTTGCTGTTTTGCTAGGCGGAGCCAGCTACTTGTTCCCTATCTACGCGCAAGATATTCTGCATGTCGGCGCTAAAGGGTTAGGCTGGATGGAGGCGGCACCGGCGATAGGCGCCATCTGCATGGCCATTCTGCTGGCGCATCTGCCGCCGCTGCAACGCGCCGGACGGACGATGCTGTTAGCGGTAGTGGGTTTTGGCGTCGCCACTATTGGCTTCGGTTTCTCGACAACCTATCCGCTGTCGCTGCTGATGTTGTTCTTCGCCGGAGCTTTCGATACGATCAGCGTGATCGTGCGCCATACATTGGTGCAGACGCTTTCGCCCGAAAACATGCGTGGCCGTATCTCCGCAGTGAACAGCATGTTCATTGGCGCCTCGAATGAAATGGGAGGTGTGGAATCGGCGGTGGCGGCAAATTTTTTCGGGCCGGTGGTGGCGGTAGTTAGCGGCGGAGTCGGTACAATTTTAGTGGTGATAGCGGCGGCAGCAATCTGGCCGCAGATTCGCCGCATCGGATCACTGCATAATCTCAAAAGCAACCACAGATAGGAACAACAAATATCCACAGATGACGCAGATGAACGCAGATAATACTAACAACAGATCATCATCTCTTGTTAAGCAAGCGTCCATTTGGGAGTACTCTGAATGCCAACTACAACAATCTTATACACTCCCAATCTGCGCTTAGGCGGCGTCAATAAATAAAGGTTGCAACTTGGTGCGAATATAGATATACTTCGTCCGCATGAAGAATGCTGCGATTTTACTTCGACGAAAGTTTTCCGACGTGTGGCCGCTCCTTGACGAACGGAATCGGCGGCTCA
>JAZDLP010000283.1:0-7996 GCA_043801885.1 Planctomycetota bacterium
TGAGCCGCCGATTCCGTTCGTCAAGGAGCGGCCACACGTCGGAAAACTTTCGTCGAAGTAAAATCGCAGCATTCTTCATGCGGACGAAGTATATCTATATTCGCACCAAGTTGCAACCTTTATTTATTGACGCCGCCTAACTTTAGATAAACTAGACTCAATAACTACTTTTCAAATCTGTTCATCTTTGTGTCTTTGTGCCTTCGTGGTGAACGGTTACTTTTTCTTTTCCTCTTTCACCTACATTTTGACGTCTTTCTCCATCACTTTTAAGGCCGCTCTCACCTTGTCGGCCGCTTGCTCGATATTCAGATCCGAGATATCAATCTGCAAATGGGCGCGTTCGTACGTCTTGCCGAAATAGGTGATATCTTTTTTGATCTCGCTCAGGTACAGGCGCTTCTCTCTAGGTGTCAGGTCTTTATGGATCGGCTTCGAGTCTATGTCGTAGAACCTGATTCTTTCCAGGATGTTTTCCGGCTTATCGTTGAGCGCGATGGTGATGCCAGCGGCCTTCTTTATGGCCGACAGATACCCTCCCATCAATCCACTCGGTGGCAGAGCTATCACGCTGTCCCGGCTGTCCGGACGATTCAAAAGATGAACCAGAGCCTTTGCCACCTCTTGGCGATAAGAGTGCATCGTGAAGAACTTATTCTGCAGTCGCTCGATGCTCGTCCCGAAAAAGAGTTCGATCTCGTAGTCCAGATCGAAAAACTTAACGCCCAGAAGCTCCGCCAATGTCTTGCTAATCGTCGTCTTGCCGACGCAACTGACGCCTGTCACAAACACTCGCATTTGTATTCCTCGCGCATGGATTCTCTGCTATCGGTATCATCTCTTGTTAGGCGAATTTAAATTATTTTATTGAAAATCTAATCAATTCTTTATACCCTGCTACTGTGTTATCTAATCGTGTGAATTTATCAACCATAAATGGGCAATTTTTGTTAATTTCACTTACTGATTTCATTAATTCAGAATCAATCTCTGGTTTAAGGCTAGATATTGTGAAGTTTGCAATAAATGAGGCGATTATTGCCGATACGATAAAGATGATTAGCTTTGTTTTGTTCATGTATTTTCTCCGTGGCATTCTCTAAGTTGAACGAGTATGCCGTATCGTACGGACTTATTCAACAATAGGGTCTTTCATTCGTCCCTAACGGGACTAAATCTCACATTTGTCTTTTTCCCAGCGATAAATCGCTGGGCTATTAACAGATGCTATTAGACCATTTTTTGTTTGTCAATGTTTTGGGCAAAAGCTGTTTCCCCCCGTCTCCGTGTCTCCCCGTCAACAACGCCTTGTTTCCGAGTGGCACGCAGCGTCATGACGACTGCGGTGAACGGCTACAAAAAAATAAAAAAACGGATAAAATCGGCGCTTGAATTGTCAGTTATTTGATGGAGGCCACATGTTTGTAAATTCGGTTGACGAAACTGATCGAGCATTGTTGCAGCGCGGCGATGACGCGGGCAAAAAATCTGAAATCGCGGACGACTTGGCCAAGTTGCTGGACGAGATCGCGCCACTGTATGGATTAGTGCGCCCAAGTGGCGTTGCTGGCGCATGCCTTTGGCTCGGGGTCGTTGGACGAAGCTTTGAAACTCGCACGCAGCGCGGGTGTCACGGAGCATATACGGCTGGCGCGGTTGTTGTTGGCCGAATGCGCCAAGGACAACCGCTGGACGGCGTTCATCGAAACAGTGAAAAAAACGATCAAGGCAAAGTTGCCGCCTGATAATGTTGATCCGTCTGATCCGTCTGATCGGTCTGATCCGTCTGATCGGTCTGATCCGTCTGATCCGTCTGATCCGTCTGATCGGTCTGATCGGTCTGATCGGTCTGATCGGTCTGATCCGTCTGATCCGTCTGATCGGTCCGATCAGTCCGATCCGTCTGATCTGGTCGAGAGTTTTGCGCTGTCTCCGCTAAAGTTGAACAACACTTCCCTGAAAGATGTTTGCCTAGAAACCGCAAGCAAAGACTTGGCGCTTTCGTATAAGTGCCCGCTGAAAGGGTATGTTCCCGGCAAGACGGCTGAAGGCTTCTGATCACGAGATCCCGATTCAGGATCTGCGCAACGGTTATTATCTCTTGCTGGCCGAAGCGCGCTACGCGCCGTGCGTAGCGGCAATGAAATTCGCGGTCAGCCACGTCGCCGTGTACCTTCGCACGACGCGGAACCAAGTGACTGTGGCCGCCGTCACAGCACGCGTCCGTCCCGTTCAGCGGTTGCTCACGGTCGAGGTTACGACGGACAAGCTGGAATATCGCCCCGCGGACAAATGTGTGGCTGAAGTGCAGGTGCTCGATCACGTCAACCGTCCGGTCCCTCATGCGGAGGTCAGCTTGGGAGTGGTACAAACCCCCATTTACCAAGTGCGCAACGACCCCACCCCGGACCTGCAAACTTACTTCCACGTCTATAGTCTGCCTCACTATGCGCGTGATCAGTATGATTATAAAGACCCGTTGCTCTTTCAATCCATGTTGTTCTGGAAAGGCCCAAAGTACACATGGGGAAACCTGACGCTGTTCGGCGAAGGCGTAGGCTCAAGCTCAGGCTCGGGGCACGGCTCGTTCGGCAGCCGTTCTGGCGGCGGGCGGCATGGCGGCCGCATGGTCACAACCCATGAACCGCGCCTGCGGGAAGATTTTAAAAACACGGCCTTCTGGGTGGCTGACTTGGTGACTGGCGCCGACGGGAAGGCGCGGGCTGAGTTCAAATTCCCGGACGATATTACTGAATGGCGTTTCACAGCTCGGAGTCTGACGGCCGAGACGCTGGTGGGTGAAGTGCGCGTCAACCGCCAGACTCTCTTGCCGTTGCAGGCCGAACTGGTCCTGCCGCGCGCGCTGCGCGAAGGCGACAGCATCAGAGTGGCCGCCATGATCCACGAAAACGCCAATATGCCGCGGACCGTCACCGCCTCGGGAACGTGTATGGGGACGGTGGTGAAGGAGAACCTCTCTTTGCAGCCGCGTGCCAGTGTGCGCCTTGAAATCCCTGTAGCGCCTTCTTCCACCGGCGAGCTGCGACTGACCACTCAGGCCACCGACACAATCAGCGGCGATGGCGATGCCAGCACGCGTACCATGAAAGTACTCCCGCCGTCTTACCGATCATGTTTATTCATGGTCCATCGTCGAAGCGGATACCATACTATTTGCGGCTCATGCCTTGGCGCGGTATTACTCCCAAGAGCCTAAACGCTACGCCGAGAAGCTAGCGCAATTGAGCGGCTTGCTGCAAGAAAGCGAGACAGCGAAGAAGGCCGCAGGAAAAGAACGCGAGACGATTCTGCTGGCCGATACGTTGCGGTTGATGGGGAAAAAAGATGAGGCGGCTAAGATACTGCAAGCGGCCGCTACCAACTTCCGGCTAACGAAAGACCGTGGCTCGATCCTCACCGCCGCCACATTGCTGGAAGCGGGACCGGCCGCGGACGGCCGCATGGTTGTGCTGGCGGACGGCAAGCCCGTGGGTGCCATACAGGCCAAACCCAACGAAACGGCCACGCTCACGCTCAAGGAAGATATCGCTGGCAAAAAGCTCGCCATCCGGAGCGAAGGCAACTTGGGCGATTGCTTCTGGTCGGCGCGGGTCGAGGGGCACCTGTCCCAGCCGCCCGCCCCGCCGCCGCAGCCCGCGGTGGAACTGATTTGCCGTGTCTTCGAGGGCGACAAAGAAATCAAGGCGGATGAAACCGGCGCCATCCAGCTCAAACCGGGCGTGACCTGCAAAGTGCGACTGGAATGCGACTTGACCGCGGACCTGAATTATGTGCGCGTCTCATTCCCGCGTCCTTGCGGTGTGGAGCTGGCTGGAGCGGGCGCGTCTAAGCTCAAGCAACAGCGCGTTGTCAAGCCGAATCAACCCGGCAATTCAAACACGCATGATTTTTGAGTACGATAAAAGCTGGGATTTCAACCGCGCACAGATATAATAACGGACACTGCTTTTACATCCCATCGCGGCCAAGCCGCAACCAAAAGGCGTTGTTGACGGTTAGCAGTGGAACTGGACTATAGAAACAATGTTCGGCCTTGCTATTGTCGCTTCTCTGTTGTTGACGCTCTGCGCTCGCAGCGGCGCTCTGGAACCGCAATCCGGCGAACGACCGTTGCATACGGAATTAAAGGTCAGCGGGCTGGAAGTTTATTTCCGCACGCCGCTAGGACTGCGCTATCGGCCTGGTTATCTCTTTCCGCTAAAAGTCCGTGTCTATAATCCGGGTACTGAGTTCAACGCGGAGATCGCCATTGTCGAAGGCGAGGACGGCGCTCACAGCCATAATCCAGAACCTGAACTTTTGCCGCAGCACGGCGCGCGAATTTTTACGCTGCCAGCGCGCGCTACGAACGTCGCCGCGCGATTGTCGTTGGTGATTCGCGAAGTTATGACAGGCAGCGCGGTGCGTCCCGAGCGGTTTCGAGCGCGATTGAGCGATCTCAAGCCGTTGCTGAAACCAGATTCGCGCGTGATTCTGGCCTGCGGCAAAACCTCGATTTTCACGCGGCCCGGCGATCTTAGTGAAGTAAGCCAGGTCAGCGCCGCCGAACTGCCCGACCGAGATTGGATGTATGATAGTCTCGATATGGTCGTGCTCACGGATCGTTCGTTTGACGAGGCGTTGCCGGAAGCCAAGCAGGCGCTGCGCCGTTGGTTGCTGAGCGGCGGACGGCTGCTGGTCGCATCTGCCGACGCGCTGGGTCCGGCCATCGCCGCGGGCTTGCTGCCTTTGCCGGAAAATTTGAAAGAACAAGTCGGCGCGGCACTGCCTTGGTGGGAGAAACACGCCGGCCTGCGACGCGACCAGATTCTGAAGTCGGAAAATCTGCGTCCCGTTTACGCCTATCTGGATATCGGACTGGGCCGGACGGCATTTCTTTTTCCGGCCACCAGTTCCGAACTGGCTACGCGTTACGGATCGGACGTATTCAACGCGCCTGAACTGCAACGCAGTCGTGAACGTATCTTTGATTTGCGCGTACAGCCGCAAACATTCGCCACGTTTGCCGCTGGCGCGATGAACTCTGAACGCGCTTCTCGCGTCATGATCTGGATGAGCCTCGGCGCGTTGATGTTTGTCGTGGCCTTGCTGCTCAGCCTGACCAGTCGCTCACGCCTGGAAGCCGTCGGTCTGCCGCTAGGTCTGACGGCGCTGCTGGCAGTGATGCTGGCGCGCTTCTTTCCTGAACCGCAACTGATAGTGTCGCGTGCGACTTGGGCACGCGCAGCGCCTGACGGTCGAGCCACTACTTGGGATGAATGGACGTTCATCGAATCGTTTCGGCAGAGTGTCGAAATCACCGCCGCAGGGTCTCCACTGGGAACTCTAACGCCGCTTTATCGCGATGCGGATGATCTGGCCGAATCGCGCGATGCGTGCGTCGAAAATCAAGGACGCTTAAGTCTGTCTGGTTTGTGTGTGTGTGCGGACCAACCCGTGCTATTGCATGGTTCGGAGGCGCGTAGCCAGAGTTTAGCGCCCAACGCATCCGCCTCGAATCACAACGAAGCGCAGCCGCGAGAAATGCAGTTCTACGTCAACGCCGACAAACTTAAACTGACGGTCTGGGGACCGTTGCCGCTAGGACTGCAGTACAAACGAGCGATCTGGATCAGCGCCGACGGCAAGTTCAGATACGCGCTGAATCTGAAAGACTTGAACGAATTCCAGACGCAAGAGTACGACGATGCCGCCTCAGCTATCCGCGCCACGTTGCCCGGCGGCGAGAACTTGATCAAAGCACGCGCCGTCGCATTAAGCCGAGCGACGCTGGCCGCCGCACGATCGAGCCGCGACACGCTGGTGCTATGGGGCGAAGCGCAAGAAGAGACGCTCAAACCGATAGTTAACCTGGAAGCCGCCAAGTACGAAATCGCCTCGCAGTTTCTAGTGTACTCCGCACCGGTAAAAGTGGTCAGGCAAGCATTGAAGTAAAGATTCTGTAGTTGTTCACCTATACATCCACGGCCAAAAAAAGCGGACAGGTTTGGTTCCGCACCCAAGCCAAGCGAGCCAGACAGTTTTCATAGGTAAATCATGTCAGGAGTTCTGGAATCCTTGTGATGAGATTTTGTTGTAGAGAACCTGAATAGCCGGTTGCGCAACTATTTCTTTTTACGCAAGGAACTCGGCACGAATTATGCTGTCGGCGCGTTCTGGCACTTGCGATCTTCACGACATGGATTATACGATTCACTAATGAATATCTCTGATAAAACTGTCGGACGGTTGAGTCTGTACCGGCGGCTGTTGTACCGCTTCGCAATCGCGGGACAGATCAACATCTACTCACACCAGATCGCCGCCAGTTCCGGCATCACATCAACACAGGTACGCCGCGATCTAATGGTGATCGGTTATTCCGGCAGTCCAAATCGAGGTTACCGTATTAACGACTTGATCGTCAGCATCGGCGAGTTTTTGGACGACAAGAACGGGCAGCAGGTCGCATTGGTGGGCGTCGGCAATTTGGGCCGCGCAATCTTGGCGCATTTCGCCGGCCGACGTCCAAAGCTAACAATCGTGGCGGCATTCGACGTTGCGCCAGATAAAGTCAACCGCGTCATTCACGGCTGCCGATGCTATTCGATGACGAAATTTTCGACGATTGTCAAACGCGAAAATATCACCATCAGCATTCTCGCGGTCCCCGCAGACGCGGCGCAAAACGCCGCAGAAATGCTGGTCAAATCAGGTGTGCGTGGCATTCTTAATTTTGCTCCGGTCGCGCTAATGCTTCCCACCATGGTCTATGTGCAAGACGTGGACATGGTCATAGCTCTGGAAAAAGTGGCTTACTTTGCGCGCAAAAATACTTCTAAAGATGAGTGATGAATGCGAGTTGCGAATCTCGATAGAGGAAGCTTATGATTTTTTAATTGTTTGATGGTATAAAGATGCATCAGAACCTCTTTGAGATTCCTATTTTTATCGTCGCGCTGATTGGCGGCGGATTATTGAGCGCGTCCATCTTCACCGACGCGAAGCGTAGCGCTGTGATGTGGCTGATTATTGCGATGAGCGCCACTGTGGCCGGAGCGTTAGCTTATAGCCGCTGGAGCATGGCGACGATTCCAGTGCGCGGCTACGGCGTAATGATCCTGATCGGCTTCCTGGTCGGCGTCTGGATGGCGGCTCGCAGAGCGCAGTGGATCGGCATCGAACCGAGACACTGTGTAAATATCGGCATCTTCGGCGTATTTCTGGGTCTGGTCGGAGCACGCATCTTCCACATCATTATGCACTGGCCGATCTATAATCCGTTTCTCGCCGACGGCTTTAACATCTGGCGTGTGTGGGACATGGTTAAGGTTTGGGAGGGTGGTCTGGTCTTCTACGGCACCTTTGTAGTAGTCGTACCGTGGGCGTGGATATACTGCCGATGCCACAAACTACCAGCTCTGTCGTTTCTGGACCTGGCCGCGCCATGCCTGATAGCTGGGTTGGCGTTCGGACGGATCGGCTGCTTCCTGAACGGTTGCTGCTATGGCAAACTCTGTGATCTGCCGTGGGCGATACGATTCCCTCGACATTCGCCACCGTACGACTGTCAAATGCGGACAGAGATGATTCATGGCTACGAACCATATACTCAAGCGATTCATCCAACACAGATTTACGCAGCGTTGGCTGCGGCGTTGATCGCCGTATTTCTTTACGCGCTTTGGCCGCGTCGCCGTTACGATGGTCAGATTCTTTCGTACATGCTGATCATGGCCGGTGTCTCGCGATTCTTTGAAGAGCTGCTACGGGCCGACGAATCAGCGGCTTTCCCGTCAGTGTCAATATCTCTAACGATTGCTCAGTGGTTCGCGATAGGGATTGCTCTGCTGGGCATCGGATTGCTAATCCGTTTTCGCCGTTGCCGAGTTCGCCATTCATGACCATATTTCTGTTATCATCATTTTAAATTTATGCATGACAATAAGAACGCTTTCAAGTATTTTATATTGGCAACTTAAAAAAGAGCGAGGTG
>JAZDLP010000329.1:0-11699 GCA_043801885.1 Planctomycetota bacterium
ATGGAGATAGGGGGATATTATTTTAATTCAACTCTTCTGAAATCCGCCTTTTCTTTGGCGAAGTTGACAAGAATAGCCACTTTTCTTCCTGTAGCTTTCAAATATGAACGAACTTGAGCATAATGAGCTTTACTTAATTCCTCCACTGTTTTTAGTTCTACGATCACCTTATTTTCTACAAAAACATCTAGTCTGTGTCGGCCAACTTCTTCTTCCGCATAGTAGATGACTATTTCTTTCTCCGTCTCAACCTTCAATTCTTGCTTTGCAAGTTCAATTACCATTGCTCTACGATAGATACTTTCCAAAAAACCTAGACCAAGCGTCTGATGTACCTTGATGATACATTGAATTATTCTCTCAGTAACCAAGTTTTCTGGATATTCCATTATCTCCACATCCCCATTATCTCCTTATCCCCTTTCTTACACATCTGACGTATAGGGTGAACGGTTACTTTATTTTGTATCCGCCCACGGAACGCCGCTTACCGGTTCGTAACCATACTTTTTGAACTCCAACAATCCTTTATCACTGGCTGCCAGATACCGCGCAAAATGCAGAGCTGCGGACGATTGCTGCGAACAACGCAACACTCCAACCGCTACTTTCTGCACTGCCTTGTCGAAGAGCGGCACGCGCACCATCTCCAGTTCCGGATACTGCTGCGCCATCGAGTCCCAAATTATACCGGCATCCATTGCGTCAATTTTGATGCTATTGGCCACTTCGGGAACCGTGCCGACTTCGACGGTTTTGGAGCCGGTCTGTTCGAGTTTTCGTTTCAACGCATCCCATTCGCCGCTCTGTTGCAACAGTTCGCGAGTCACCTTCCCGATCGCCGCCGCCGGGCTGCACAATGCTACGCGCACGTCCGCGCGTTGCAGATCCGCTGTGGTCTTAATTTTCTTTGGATTACCTTTCCGCACGGCGATAACCGGGCGCATCAGAGCGAGCGGAATAGCGTCATCCGCCAAACCCTGTTCGTGCGCCTTGTTCAAATAACTTTCGTCTGCCGGTAGATACAGGTCGCCTTTCTGCGCGATCTTAATGTTGGCCAGCAGTCCCTCCGACGGTCCGTACTGCAGATGAACGGCCACGCCATACTCCTGCTCGTAAGCTTTTACTGTCGCTTCAACCGGCGACTTGATTCCAGCCGCGCAAAAGACCACCAGAAACGTCTTGTTTGCGCTCGTGGCCGGTTCGCCGGGATTCCAACGCAGCGCGGCTACAAGCAACGCGCATATCGCCAGCGCGCCGCCAAACGCGAATCCAAAAGATCCAAGCGCCTTCTTCTTCCGCAAAATCGCCAGCAGAACTAGCGCCGCTAATGGCAGAATGATTCCAAAAATGGGAAGGAACGTGTTTGGTTTTGAAGTCGACGGCGAACTAATTAGCGCGGGCGTCATCGAATTCTGACGCGCAACTGCGTTCGGCGTCGTCGTCGGTTCCGTTGAAACATCTTTGATCTGGAATTCGCCGGCGATAATTTTATCCCAGTCCGCCATCAGCAGTAAACTGCGGCCCAGGTTCGATTCTTTGATTTGGCATGAACACGGCCCGCAAAAGAACTCTTGCGCAGCCTGAATGGTCGCCTCAGTCAGTCCGTTGCTCTTCAATGGTTCGACGAATTGTCCGCGACCGATTACCGGGAAAGCCAGCGGCGTTTGCTGCTTGTCAAGTTCCGGTTCAATCTTCAACAATATCGCGACGAGCAGTTCTTCGGCGGGATCATTACGCGCTAGGCGTAGCATGGAAAACGCAAGCTTCACAGGCAGGCCGGCGTTTGGATCGTCTTGGCGTTCTGCAGCGTGTTGATCGGTGATCGGCTTCGCGCTCTCCTTCAAGCTTGCGGTCAGAACTTTAGCCGCTGCATCGTCTTTCTCACGATTGCCGCTTTCCAGCAGAATCCAGACTACCGAATCGCCAGCGCCGATATGTCGCGTAATCTCACGGCGCTTGGGCGAATCCAGCAGGCTCTTGACGGTATGCGCATTGAAACGCGCCGCCCATATCTGTTGTGGTTCTTCAAATCGAAGCGGATAACGCAGGACAAGCCATGGCAATTCCGCCTTTGTCTGTAACTTCCATAGATCAGCCAGCGCCTGGTCATGCGGTTCTTTCAAGTCCACGGTTCGTAACTGGAGATTGCAGGAGCTGTTCTTCAGCGTTTGCTTGAGTTCATCGAGTTGCGCGCGGTTCTCATCAGTCATCGCGCCGGAATGAAATACTACAGCTTCGTAAGGCGCAGGAATCCAATTTTCAAGCGCGTAACGGAAAACCGGAATGCTGCACGCTTGCGTCGCGGTATTGATCATTGCGCCACAGATACAAACCGCCATCGTCAGCTTCATTGAATTACGCATAATAATCTCCAGTAAGCCATTAGCCGATGAAGGCATTTATCCATTTGCGCAATTCCGTAAGTAATACACAGTATAAGCGCAATCGCCATATGCTACTACCCGGTTACCAATAATCAAACCTCAGCGGCTCAAGAAAAATGCTATACTAATTTGTAATTCGTAATTCGTAATTCATAATTCATAATTCATAATTCATAAAGGAGGATGACAAAATATGCGTGTGTTAATTGCTGATAAGTTTGAACAGTCCGGTCGCGATAAATTAGCGGCCATCGGATGCGAAGTTTTATATCAACCCGGCACAAAAGACGATGCGTTGGCAACGGCTATTCAGCAATCGTTGCCGGACGTGTTGGTGGTGCGTTCCACTAAAGTCAATCAACGCATGCTGGAATCAGGCGCGTTGAAGCTGGTGGTGCGCGCGGGTGCTGGGTATAACACTATTGATGTAGCTTTCGCGTCCAAGCGCGGTATTTACGTCTCCAACTGCCCCGGCAAAAATTCGATCGCTGTTGCGGAATTGACCTTCGCGTTGATTCTCGCGCTGGACCGCCGTGTCGCGGACAACGTCATCAGTCTGCGCAAAGGCGAGTGGAACAAAGAGCAGTACTCCAAGGCGCGCGGGCTTTTCGGTCGCACACTGGGCTTGATCGGTCTCGGCCAAATCGGTGCTGAGATGATTCCGCGCGCTCATGGATTCGGCCTGTCGGTGGCGGCGTGGAGCCGCAGTCTGACGCCCGAACGCGCCGCGAGTTTGGGCATTCAGTATAAGGCCAGCCCGGAAGAAGTCGCCGCCTCATCGGATATCGTCAGCGCGCATCTGGCGCTGAATTCCGGCACGAAAGGACTTTTGGGCGACAGGTTTTTCGACGCCATGCGCGAAGGCGCGTACTTTATCAATACGGCGCGTGGCGAGCTTGTGGATCAGATCGCGCTACAGCAGGCTATCAAAGACCGCAAGCTGCGCGTCGGGCTGGATGTTTACGCCAACGAACCGTCCGGCGGCACAGGACAGTTCACGGATCCCATCGGCCAGGAAACGAATGTTTACGGCACACATCACATCGGCGCGTCCACTGAACAGGCGCAAGAAGCCGTCGCCGTCGAAACTGTGCGCATCATTCAGACTTTCAAAGAGAGCGGCAAGGTTCCCAATGTCGTCAATCTGGCTCGCCACACGCCCGCCACGTTCGCGCTGGTAGTGCGGCATCTTGATCAGCCCGGTGTGCTGGCCGGTATTCTGGATGCGATGTACGCCGCCGAGATCAACGTTCAGGAGATGGAAAACGTGATCTTTGAAGGCGCGGAGGCCGCCGTCGCGCACATCAACTTAGACAAGGCGCCGCCAGCGGAAGTGCTCGAACGCTGCCGCGTTGAAAACAAAAACATTCTTGAAATCAGTCTGTTGCCAATTATTGAAAAGTGAGAAATGGCAACCGTTCACCACAGATCCCCATTTGAGGCCAAGCCGCAACCCAAAGGCGTTGTTGACGGGGAGACAAGGAGACAAGGGGACGGGGGGAAACAGCTTTGCCTAAAAAAGTGGTAAAAATGAACTAGAACAGTCCTTTAATCATCCGGACAATTTCGTTCAACGCGGCGCGGTTGGGGACAGGGTCATAGACCGGAGTGTTCTCGACGCCATTAAGACAGAAACGGCGCGCCCAGTCGCGTTCCCGAGTCCATGTATTGAAAATATCCACGCCACCTACGTGATGACGGTGCTGTATATCTAGTAATTGCTCTTGGTATGGCTCGCATTGTTTTTCTCGCGACGGTTCGGGCAGCACACCCACGAACAACATTTTTTTCACGCCACCCGCGCGCAGGCGATCAATGAGCACATCCAACGCACGTTCAAAAGTATAGAGCGGCGTCTGACGCGCGACATCGCCGCCGCCCAGCGAAATAATCGCTACGCTCGGCAGCTTGCTCTCCGGCCGCTTTTTCATGAAATCATCCAGTGTAGCCAGCACACGAAAAATCGGCAGATATCGGTGCGGCCCCGTCACCAGCGCGCCTTTCCAGATAAAGTTTGGGAACGTCTGAGCGACGCCATCGGCCAGTCCAACGAGTTTGGTATCAGCGCCGTTGGCGTGCGCATCTTCCAATAGCGGATCGCCGAGAAATAACGCTTCCTTGCCGAGATCGGAACCCAAGGCGACTTTAAGCGGCGCCACGAAACGATACTCCCGTTCGTTTTCACGCGGCACAATAATTATTACACGTTCGAGATCGCTCTTTTCAAGCGTGCTGACAGAAGACTCAAGTTCCTGACTGAGACTTGGCTGTGTACCCGGAACATTCCTCTCTGTACTACCAATCGGGATTGCAGGCGAGGACGCCTGTGCTACGAACCACAGATTGCCCGCGCCGGCCAACAGCGTTCCTGGCCACGCTTTACTTCGGGAATGCAACAACCGAAACCGCGCCACCTCGACATCCACGCCACCTACGGATAATTGCAGCCGCAACTGCGTCAGGCCAGTGCGCGCTTGTTCTTCAACATCAAAAATAGGGATAGGCGCACGAAGTTTTCGGCGAGTGCCTTCGAATGGCGTGGCGTCCAACGGTGACGGCTCGACTTGTCCGGGACGTGTCGGATTATCAATCTGCCAGATCAATTGGAACTGACCCATCGGACGCGGCGGTGGCGGCAAAAATCGCCACTCCATGCGTTCTTTATAGACAATGCTCGGCGCCGGACTGAGCAGCGTTTCGAGATGAATATTGCCGGTCTCTTCCGGATACATAAACTCCGGCGCCGACTTGATCGTCAACTCGCCTTCCAAATCCATTACTTCACGCGCGCCATCTTTCGCGGTGGGGAAGCCAGGAGCGCGCGTGGCCAGCACATTTTTGTTATTAAGCGCATTCACTTTTACATCGGCTCCGGCCGGTATCCACTGACACAAACTCTGCGCATTTGGCGGCGCGGTAAAAACGGTCTCCGGCGTGACGATTTGCAACTGCGCATTTGGTGGCGCGCTTGCCAGTCGAGCGGCGAGCAAGACGTATTCACGAGCTCGTTGCGGGCCGAGATGAGTTGCGGCGCGTACCTGACCGAGGTTCTCGATATGAATATACGGCCGCGCGATTCGATCCGGCCCTTCGTAGCGCGTCACCACCGCGGGCAGCGCACGCGGAAACGCCTGCTGAGGAATGCAAAGCAACTGATTGGCGAATGGCGGTTGCCAGTGCAGCCGTACGCCGAATCGTCCGCAATCCGCGTTAGCGCGGTCAGCGGACGCATTTGCTTCACTGTAATATAGCGTGACACGGCGTATCCCTTCGGTCAGCTCGACGCTGCCGCTCAAAGCGAACGGCGCACGATCATTGTCCGGCGTGTCGGCTGAAAGCACGACGCGACCGTCAATCAGCAACTGCGCGACACCCGGCGTATCGAGCGCAAACTTGTACTGGCCGCTCACCGGCGTGCGCAAAAAAGCCTCGTACAGCGCTCCGTAATTTCGCGGGTTGTCAATGCGATTGAGACGTCCCTGCGAGTCCACTACGACCGCGAAAAACGGACATTCGCGATCATTAATGTGACTGGCGTAACGCATGCCCAGCAGACCGTCGTCTCGTTCCTCGATCTGTTTGAAACGATCCAACGTCAATGGGTTGTTCGCACGGTAGGCCAACTCATCGGGGATGGAGCGGCCGCGAATACTTACGCGCAAATCTGCTGTCTGGAAAGTCAAAGAGCTAACTTTATTGGCGGCGTCTTGCGGAGCGCCGGCATACAGGCAGAAATGCCGCAGACCGAGCCGAGTCGCAAATGAGATTTCCATTTCCCGCCCGCCTGGTACCATGCGCGCCAGCAACGGATGAATAAGTCCGTCTTCGCCGACCAGCAGCAAACTATCCGACTGTGACACGCCGTCAGTTAAAAGCAGTCTCAACGGCAACAGTAAGCCGGCGGCGAATATGTTGCCGCGCAGGTGAACGTTGCCGTCTTCGCCGGGCGCATCTACTTTGATGAAGAATCTTTGCTGGTAGGCGGAGTCTTTCCACTCGACCAACGTCGTCGGAATGGAGTCGTTTTCGCCGCGCGCGTGCGACGCCAGACAAAACAAACTGAGCAGTAATCCGGCGCAGGAGAGGGCAGATGTGGCGATTTTTGGTAATCGTTCACGGCGCATATTCTGACAGGCACAGAAACCTGCTAGGCCACCCTTGAGAACCTTCCGGGTTTTCGCCGAACAGTTATTCGCAATTCGCAATCTTTTTCTTTCCCTTCGACCGCACTATCGCCCGCTTCTCCACTTCCCTGCTCCTGCGCAGAGCCATCAGCGGCTCAGGATCGCGTCCCATCTCAACTCGCACCGATGCCAGCAATGGGAAGACATCCGTCCGGTAAGCGTCGGTCAGGATTTTTTCCGCCAAAATTACGTCGCCCGTCTCCTGCGCCTTCTTCAGTTTCTTATCATCAACCAGCAATGCCTGAGCGTACGCCCACTGGATGTTCTCCACAGTCTTCACCATCGCCTCGAGCTTGCC
Source organism: Planctomycetota bacterium (assembly GCA_043801885.1). GTDB lineage: Bacteria > Planctomycetota > SZUA-567 > H5-PLA8 > H5-PLA8 > JAZDLP01. Next base: position 6,870 of record JAZDLP010000329.1, read on the forward strand.
CTCCAGATTGTGATTCTGGTCTATCATGTAGGCGAAGTTCCTCGGCCTCTTCGGGTCAACTTCGGCCCGTGCGAGTTGCGCGTAGATTAGAAACAACTCATACGGATTCACCGTTCCAGTAATCAAGTCGTCGTCAGCATATTTGCGGTTATTGAAGTGGAATCCGCCCAGCTTGTCTTCATCTATCAGGAATGCGACCAAATGCTCGATGTTTACTCCGTGCGCATGGTGTCCCAGATCCACCAGCACCTGCGCCTGCGCGCCAAGTTTAGTCGCGAAGGTGTATGCCATACCCCAGTCGGCGATGTCGGTGTGGTAAAAACTTGGCTCAAAGAGCTTGTACTCGATGAGCATCTTCGTGTCTTTCGGCAACTTCGTGTACGCGACAGCCAGTTCCTCTTCCATCCATCTCTTGCGCCGGATGAAATCACCCTGCCCGGCATAATTCGTCCCGTCGGCGAACCACATGCTGAGAATTCTGCTGTCCAGCGCCTTCATAATCTCGATGCATTCGAGCACGTGCGTGCGAGCTTTCCTCCGCACTTTCAGATCGGTATTGCAATATGATCCGAACTTATAGCAATCATCTTGGAACAGGTTCGGATTGATGGCGCCGATCTGAAGACCAAGATTCTGCGCGTACGCCTTAAGTTTGTCCCAATCTTCGCAGTAGTCCCACGGGATATGCAGGGCGACCGAGGGCGTCACGCCGGTGAATTTATGAACACAGGCGGCGTCCGAGAGCTTTTCAAACACGTCGCGCGCGGCAGCGGGCTGACGAAAAACGCCGAAGCGTGTGCCAGAGTCTGCGTAGCCCCACGAGGGTGTCTCGATGCGCTGGCTCGCCAACCGCCTGCGCGCTATGGCCACGTCCACTCCTTGATCCTTCAACTGTCTCTCCAAGATACTATACTGCTCTTCCCAATGCGCCATATATCACGTCTCCTCACATTCCGTTCGCAAGCCATTTTAAATTTTGACTTTTGTCTGTCTGAATAGCAACTTTTTTCATACTACACTTTCGTCACAAAAATGCCGATATATAAAATGGGAATTTTTGATTTTTGATTGTGGATTGAAGGAAAAAAGATCTCTTTTGTGGTGAGAAACGTGTGTCGCCGATAGGATAAGAAAGTGCACATCATCGATCAGCTAATGAGTTCACTTAGGAAGCGCGCGCATCCGCTGCACCGACTCCGTAAAAGCGCATATTTTCAAGCGATAATGCCATTCTTTGATATACGGATTTCGCGACGCCTTTATGGAGTGCGGTGGAAGGTGCGGCTACGACTGGTGCGTCATCTTTCGTGGATATTGAATTCGCGAATGATTGATCCGGGAATGACCTCGCTATTCATAACGATAAGCGTCTTAGTGAAACCACAAGTACTGTGGGATGTAGGAGCGAATATTGGCTACTACAGTTGGCTAATGTTAAGTCGCGATCCGAATATGCGTGTTGTCCTGCTAGAGCCGGATCCAGAAAACGCAAGGCTCATCCGGGAAACAATTCGGCGCGCATCCTTGCAGTTCGCAGAACTACACGAAGTGGCGATAAGTGATCAAGATGGTGAGGCGGCGTTTCTGTTGGATAATGTCAGCAGTGCGACTGGCTCGCTGGAAACGATACGGCACAGCTTCATAAAGACGCACTATGGTATCGAGAACCAGAAAATCAATGTTAAGACGATAACACTCGATACATTGTGTTGTCAGAGGGCGCCGAATTTGGTGAAAATTGATACGGAAGGTTCCGAAGAAAGGGTTCTCAAAGGCGCCCAGAAGACAATTACAACTCATCAACCTATCTTGGTGATTGAGTGTTGCGGTGACGCTAGGAATAGGATATTGCCTTGGCTAAACGACATGGGCTACACTTTTTTTGATGCGGACAGAATCATTGACGCTTCCGAGAACACCAGCAACTTTCTTTGCCTCCCTTTTCGTTTGCGTAGCGTAACGTCCGAGCTGCTTGAGACGTGGAAGCGGGAATTTGATCATTTGAAGAGCACATAGACGTCCTATACTTCAAAACGAGGAAAGCATGCCAGCTACTGACGGCGCTTATCTTATAAGCAAAGAAACACGCGCTGAACAGCTTGAAATCACGGTCACTGACGCGGCGCCTTGGCCGGCGCTGAAGGCGTGTGTTCAAGTGAATTTGCCAGATGGCGCGGCGCCACTCAGCGCGTTTTATAATGCGACTTTGCCTTTCGACGTTGATGCGCTGGATCGTCTGTTACTACGCCGATTGATGCGATTGCCACTGGTTGATAATTCTTGGCATCTCGCCGCCGCGCGCGATTTTGCGCCCGTGCTGGCGCTGTTGCGGCAGCATTCGCGCCGGTGCGCCTATTCCGAAAGCCCGCGAATTTCCGCCGTAAGAATTCTCTCGGAGCCTGCTGAAGCAATTCTAGATTTGGCGCCCGGCGTCAAAGCGTCTGACGATGACGCGATCTTGCGTGTAGTGGTACGCTTAAAGTACAGAAACTCAACTAACGAAGCATATCTCGGCGAACCAATTGTTCGCGGCGAGACGTTCTGGACGTTCGACGCGGCCATCAGTCCGCCACCGCGACTGCCGAACGATGCGTTGCTGCGAAGTATTTTTGCCGCTTCCAGCGCCAGAGAATACGCCGGACACGAAGCGCTCGATCTGCTCTACCGCGCACGGGCGGCGGCAAATGCGCATGAATTGACGCTCCGCATGAACGCCGCGCTGCCGGCGTTGTCGGTCGCGTCGCAGCCGTTGCAAAAACGCATCGCGGTCAATTTGAATGATTCGGGCAATCTGGAAATCAAGCACGAACTGACGACGGCCGATGGGCAGAGTGTGCCGACAGATGCGTTGAAAATGAGCGACGGCAGTGGTTGGGTAAACTTTGGCGGACGAGTTCATCGCCTGCCAGACGAGGCTCGGAATTTTGAGCTGCCGCCATCTCGCGTCATCAGCGGGGAAGCGATTCCTGAGTTCCTCGCCAGTGAACTTCCCAGTCTGAAAAAAAATGACAGTCATTCGCCCTGGAACATCTATGTTTCCGCGGCGGTCGAGGGCGCGCACGAGATCAAAGATCAAGCGGCCATCTCACGATTTTCGCTGGACACAGAAGATGACGAGAATCGCGCCTGGTTCACATTGGATGCCGTCTTTGATCACGACGGCCAGTCGCTGACCGAAGAAGAATTGCGTCGGCTTCTTCGCGACGGCAAAAAATGGTTTCGTAAAGGCAGTGCCTGGATCAAGCTAGATGCGAACGCTCTGAAACAATTCGAACAGCGCGTCCAGAACGGTGGATTACGACGGCATTTTGGTCGGCGCCGTCAATTTTATTATCGTTTCAAACCCGCTGAACGCGAGCGAGTGACAGATCTTTTCAGCCTCGTCGGTACGGTGGAGCACACCGAAAAATACCGCAAATTTCTTGATAATCTCAACGATTTTCAGAGCATCGAGCGGCTGCCGTTGCCGCGTAATTTCCGACTACCATTGCGCTCATATCAGCAACAAGGGTTTGAATGGCTCTGGTTCCTGACGCGCTATCATCTCAACGGCATCCTGGCCGACGACATGGGACTGGGCAAGACGGCGCAGACTATCGCCGTGTTGTCACGACTGAAAGATGAGCATGGTCAAGCTCCGTCGCTGATCATCACGCCCACGTCGCTGACGGATAACTGGCGCAACGAGATCGCCAAGTTCAATCCGTCACTGAGCGTGTTGGTTTATCGAGGTTCACTCGCACGCCGAGATCAGTTGCGCAAGCAAATGTCGGATAGCGATGTAGTGCTCGCCACATACGCGCTGGCGCGCAATGACGCCTCGCTGCTGCGCGAAATCGAATGGCGGCACATCATTCTGGACGAAGCGCACTTTATTAAGAACTCGGCCGCCGCAACCACGAAAGCCATCAAGACCATTCCATCGCGCCACCGTCTGGCGCTGACCGGCACACCCATCCAGAATCGTCTCTCCGAATTGTGGTCGCTGTTCGACTTTCTGATGCCTGATTTTCTGGGACGGCGAGCGCGTTTTTACGCAAACTATGAAGAACCCATCACGCGCGTACAAGCCGACCGCGCGGAGACGATTGCCGAACAGGAGGCTGGCGACGAGGCTCGTGCGCAATTGCGGGAGCGCATCCGTCCGTTCGTGCTGCGCCGCTTGAAAACGGATGTGGCCAAAGAATTACCGCCAAAGATTGAGAACGATATTTCCTGCGGTCTTACCGCCGAACAAGTCGCGCTGTATCGCGGGTTCGCCGATACGGCGGAGGCTCAAGAGGCCGTGAATCAACTGGTAACCAAGGGCGCGAATCGAGCCAGCGTCGCCATTCTCGCCGCGCTAACTTCACTGCGAAAAATCTGTAATCATGCGGATTTGATGTGTTTGCCGAAGAATGAAGGCCGCCAACGGATCGTCAAGCCGCTGCCCGGCTATGAGCAACGTTCAGGGAAACTCGAAGCTTTGGGTGAATTATTGCAGCAGTGCCGCGAAGGTGGTCATCGTGCGCTGATTTTCTGTCAACTAACCAGTATGCTCGATATCCTGGGTCATTTTTTGAATGGCCAACAGATCACTTACCTGCGTCTGGACGGCGAGACTCCGGTTACAGAACGGCAGAAGTTGGTCGAAAAGTTCAACGCGGAGACGAGTTTTCAGGCGTTCCTGATCTCTACTCGCGCCGGCGGGACGGGCTTGAATTTAACCGGCGCCGACACGGTCATCTTTTATGATCACGATTGGAACCCCGCTAACGATCAACAGGCCGAAGACCGGGCTCATCGCATCGGCCAGCATCGCGCCGTAAACGTGTACCGATTGATTTGTCG
>JAZDLP010000333.1:0-16523 GCA_043801885.1 Planctomycetota bacterium
CCAAATACGTAGAGGCGAATAATTATTCGCCAAATATGTAGGGGCGAATAATTATTCGCCACATATGTAGGGGCGAATAATTATTCGCCAAATACGTCGGGGCGAATAATTATTCGCCAAATACGTAGAGGCGAATAATTATTCGCCTATTAAGTAGGGGCGAATAATTATTCGCCCCTACATGAAATCCTATGGAGTTTCATGTAGTTCAGGTGATTACAAAAAATCCAGCGAACGCCCGCTGGCGTTTTTAATGAAATCATCATGATTGATCTGAGTTCGCATTCCATTTCCTTTACCGTCGGATCGTAATTGCTCGACGACATGATGCCAGTTTTTCGGATCGGGATCGTTTGCTTTGAATTCGATCCATCGGTATTTCTGAATACTGCCGTCGAGAGCGCGCAGCGAAACTATCTGGCCGGTCCATTCCGAAGGCGGCGTCTTCTGAATTTTCTGGACTTTATGTCGCCGATTTTCGTAAAAAAAGATCGTGACGAATAGCAATATGCCGAATGAGCCCAGAGCTACCCATATCCACGGTGACCGGCGCCTGGCTGTCGGAGAAATCGCGGGCTTCAGCGCCACAGTAGCATAATTTGGCGTCAATGCGGTGATCTCGTCGGCAGGCGCAAGCGGCGCGCTGTTCGGAGCCAATGCCATGGTCTCATATAAAGAACTGGGCGCAACTGGCCCGCTCTTATGCTGCTTTCGTAGCGAGACTTGCAGTTCCGCCGCGGCAACTTGCGGATCCAACGGCATCAACGGTGTGTTGGATCGGGATTTAGAAAAATCGTCTGCCGATGACATAACTCTACCGCCGCCGTTGGTCTCCTCAACTAGCGCAATCAATTCCGGCGTGCTGTAAACCTGAATCAATTCGCGCGCCAACGCCGGACAATTCGGATACCGATCCGTACTCTTTTTTGCCAGACAGCGATGAACTATCTTCGCCAATAGCGGATGAATGTCCGGCAGCGCGCGTTCAATTGAAGGTGGCGCGACGTCCAGATGCTGTCTGATAATGGACAACGCAGACTTACCGACGAACGGCAAGGCGCCGGTGAGCATCTCGTACATGACTACGCCCAGACTGTAGATATCTGTTGGCGGACCGGCTGATATGCCTTCTACGGCCTCGGGGGAAATATAGTCAGGCGTGCCCAGCACCACGCCCACGCTGGTCAGGCCGGAGAAGTTATCGTCTTTTGCCAGTCCGAAGTCCATCAGCACTACTCGGCGATCACACAGCATGATGTTCTGGCTTTTGATATCGCGATGCATGATGCCGTGTTGGTGGATGTAGCGCAAAGCGGATAGCAGTTGACTGATCCAGAGTATTGTTTCTTGCGTTGGAATACGACGACGTCGCCGAATCTCCTGAGCCAACGTTGCGCCCAGCAGCAGTTCCATCGCGAAATAGTGATAATCGCCTTCAGCGCCGACATTATACACATGTAATAAATTCGGGTGATTCAGTCGCGCCAGGCTGCGCGCCTCGCGCGCGAAACGTTCGCACTGTTTTGCGTCTTCAAAGGGACTGGTAAAGAGCGTCTTTAACGCCACGGGGCGGTCCAAGGCCGTGTCGTGAGCCTTAAAGACCGCGCCCATGCCGCCCTGCCCGATTTTTTCGACAAGTTTGTATTGACCGAGCTGACGACCAATCAAACTTTGCTCAGATCCCAAGGGCGACAACTGAAGCGATGAGTTCGTCTGCGGCAACTTATCTGCGGGACGAGCTGCATGGTCAGACATACCATCCACCTCTGAGGCCATATCTCGCGCCATATTAATACGTCTGCAATCACTGGCGCGAAATCCGTTGGCAGGTTTCGCGCATGGTGGATTGCTTGGTTGGCCGATTTGTCTTTCCAGTAACATCGAATTCAAAGAGTTCCGCCTTGGAATTTCTCTTGCGAATTTTTATGATCTCGACGTCTTGAAATCCGGCCTCTTGAAGCATGGATTTAAAGATGTGCTCTACGGGAAGCAATATCCCGTAGAATGTTGAATTGCCGACAATGTAGTGAACTTCGGAATCCCGATTCAGAATTGTGGCGATATCGGAGATGTGACGCCATATATCTTCAAAATACTTAGCCACATAGTTTGCCAGCAAGCGTCCGTTGTCGTTCTTCGTGTCTGATATCCCGGCCAAAGATTTTTTCAGAGCAACTGGCGTAAAAGCTTTGCCAGAAGACTCCCATTCAGTCAATCTACTGGTTGCCACACCCCAAGTTCCGCCTATAGCTTGCCAATCTAACTCGCCCGCATCGCGACCGTTCGTAAGAAAACCCAACCAATACATGTAGGGGCGAAGTTCGCGAATGTAGGACATGCGATTTGGGTATGGCGGCGAAGTGATGAGCATGTCGAATTTGTCATTGAGAAATCGAGAGGGTTGCCTTGCGTCTCCTGTTATCACGATTGGCTCGATTTGAGGATTGTCCGCCGCGCCACCGAGTACAAAGGAAAGTTCCTTGAGGAAGAGATCGGCATTGTTTCGCTCGATCTCAAATAATTTCGGCGAGTTGTCAGTAATCTTAAAGGACATTGATTGATGATTGAACGCCGCATTTGATAGCGCAATAACGACACGGCAGAAAGTCACCAGAAGAAGATTGCGCTCATCGCTCCCTTCGTCGGATATGTCGAGAATGCAAGCTTTCAACCGACAAAGAAAACGAAGCTCGCCGTCATTCCACCACCTCTCAATGTTGTGAATAGGTGGCGGCTCAACAGCCGGCGCGGCGCCGGACGAAGATGCAACGGCAATGATCGCGCCGAGACTCCTGGTCTTCTCAATGGTTGCGGGTGAAAACTGCCGAAACTTAACGGAACTAAACCACACAAGAAATGGATTGATCTCAAGTCCTGTTCCGCGAAGCCCCATGTATGCTGCGCATAAGGCAGTTGTTCCGGTTCCTGAAAATGGGTCCAAGACCGTTGCTGCATACTTGTGACCATCCAATATGTTGCTGACAAGCGGGACTGAATAGGCGGGCGTTAGTCGCAACCATCCGTGACGGCCATTGTGCTGGTTATTTTTGAACGTCAGATGAGCGTTCTGCTTATGAGTGTCCAACGTCGTCGCAAGAGATGTTGTCATTGTGATGTAAGCAACTTTACGCAATCACGCCGCGCTGCACCAGGTATTCGGCCGTCAGCACTGCGCCTTTGGCCGCGCCCATCTTTGTGTTGTGGCTTAACAGTACGTACTTAATCCCATTAGGCAGCACATTATCGTTTCTCAGCCGACCGATTACTGTAGTCATGCCGTCATGTAGATTGCGATCCAGACGCGGTTGAGGACGGAACGGTTCGTCTGTGTAGGACACTAACTCCGGCGGCGCGCTGGGCAGTTTGAGTTTTAAGAAATCTTTGTAGCCGTCGCGCCAAGCCTGCTTGATCTCGTCCAGCGTCGCCTTCTTTTGCAAGCCGACGAAGACCGCTTCGGTGTGGCCGGCGATGACGTTCACGCGCGTACAGGTGCAGGAGACGTTGAATGACGCGGGGACGATTTGGTCGCGATCTAACTTACCTAGAATCTTCTGTGTCTCTATCTGAACCTTCTCTTCTTCTTTTGGAATATACGGGATGAGATTGTCGAGAATGTCGTAACTGAGCACTCCGGGACTGCGACCGGCGCCGCTGACCGCTTGCATACTGGTCATGATCACACTGGAAATTCCGAATCGGTCGTAGAGCGGCTTCAGACTGAAGACCAGTCCCACGGTGGTACAATTTGGGCCGGGCGCGATAAAACCTTTCCAGCCGCGTTTCTGTTGCTGCGTTTTTACCAAGGCGGAATGATCAATGTTTACGCCCGGCATAAAGATTGGTACGTCAGTTTCGTAGCGAAAAGCGCTGGCGGTAGAGATTACCGGCAACTTGGCGGCGTATAGTGGCTCGACAATTTTGGCCGCGTCGCTTTCGATGGCGGTGAAGACCAGATCAATATCATCGAGTACGAGTTTTTCGGCGTTCTCGACTTCGATGTCGAGAAATTCTTCCGGGCAAGGTTCATCGCAGAACCAGCGCGTGGCGCCGGAGGACACATCTTTGATGGCGTCGCCAAACTTTTTGCCGGCACTACGTTCGGAAGCGGCGAGACGCTTGATTTTGAACCACGGATGCTGCCTCAGGCTGACTAAAAATTGCTGTCCCGCGACGCCGGTAGCTCCAACTACGGCGACCCGCCGCTGTCCTGTCTTTGTCATTTTACTGCCTTTCTTTTGAATTAGCCACAGAGGACACAGAGAACGAATTAGGCCGCCTTCGGTGATAATTTCAACTCTCTGCGTTTTGAAAAAAAGTAGCGCAAGCGTCCTAGCCTGCAGGCAAGGATGCCTGCGCTACACGCTTTAATCCTCAATCGTCAATCTAAAATCAGCAATCTAAAATTATCTAGTCATCCCTCCGTCGCTCATTTTGGCGCCTGAACCAGTCTTCTCATTGGATTTAAAAGCAATCGTTACGATCTCCAGATAGCTGTCGTCGTTTATCGTGATCAAGATCGGAACTTTGATTGGGATCGCGGTGGTCACATTCTGTTTAAAGCCCAGATTGGCCAGATCATCTGAGAACGTGTCCGCTCTGATTAATAGTTTAAACTTACCCATGACGTAAAGCCCGGCGGGATCGAAGGGCGGATCGCTGGTTCTGACGGAGAGTTTAAAAACGTCATTCTTGCCGCCGCTACCATTACTGCTGCCCTTGCTGTTCAGCGTGTATGAATGAGCGATATCGCCAACGTTGACATTGACTATCACGCCATCAACCACACCGATCTTGCGGAAGGGCGCCGAACCGCTGATCGAAATGGAGTCTTTATTCGCTATGGCAAAATTAAATTTGAATCTCGCCTTGCTGATGAGCATCTTCTCGGTGACATCACTGGCGTTAATCGCCACTGTGGCGATCAATGTCAGCGTGGTGTCGCCGTCGTCAATCGTCAACGTGACGAGATAAACGCCTACAGTGGAGTAAGTGTAACTGGCGACTGATCCGAGGTGGCTCTGAATATCATCAGGATCTCCAAAGTCCCAACTGTATTCCTTTAAATCGGCACCGCCGGTCACCGTCGGCGCGACAAAAATAACAATGGCGTCCACACTCGCCGGATTTGGACTGACTGTAATCGCGGGCGCGGTATCGCTGTAGGTCAGCGTACTGGCGATGTCACCGGTGATGGTGATACACAAGGTCTTGACGTCGGAACCTCTGGAGTTGGCGGCGGTGAGCAACACGTTGGCGATGCCAGTTTGCGTAGGTACGCCGGAGATGACGCCGTTGTGCAGCGACAATCCATCCGGCAAACCTTCGGCGGAGATGCTGGGCGCGGGATGGCCAGTTGCCAAGACGTAAAAGGGCGCAGTGAGCGGCTGGTTTTGAGTGGCGGATAATGTCAATACACTGGTGATATTTGGAACTGTGGCTATGGCCGCGCGGCGGATGCGATGAGCAAACTTATCAACAATCGTAATGTTCGCGCCGGTCGCATCTACCGCAACGTTCACCGGTGAACGCAGTACCGCGCTCGCCACCGCCCCGCCGTCGGTCAAGCTGGCGCCGTAATCAGCTAGAGAGTAGTCCGGTGTGCCGCCACCGACAAGAGTAGCGATGTTCCCGCCGCTTACTTTGCGAATGGCTCTATTATTGGAGTCGGCGATGTACAGATTACCTGTAGAATCCAGACTGACGCCGAGAGGCAAGTCGAGCAGCGCGGCAGTGGCTGCGCCACCATCGCCAGTAGATCCCGATTCGGCGGTGGGCGAGCCGGCGAAGTTGCTTATGATTCCATTGGTGGCGACACACCGGATACGGTGATTTTGAGAATCTGCGATATAGACATTGCCGGCGGTATCCATCGCCACGCCAGTTGGAGAACGCAAAGTGGCGGCAGTCGCCGCTCCGCCATCACCAGTATTGCCTGCTGCGCCTGTGCCATCACCGGCAAACCGAGAGATAATACCTGTCGCCACTGTTACTTTACGGACGACGTTGTTGTTCGTATCGGCAATGTAAAAATTACCCGCTGCATCCAAAGTCAATGCCGATGGCGTGTCAAATCTGGCATTCAAAGCTGAACCTCCGTCGCCGGTGTAGCCCGCCGTCCCTCCGATACCTGCGACTCGTGAAATAATTCCGCTAGTAACTTTACGGATCATGTTATTGCCCGTATCCACAATGTAAATATTGTCGGCGCTGTCCACGGCGACGCCACGTGGCGAATTAAGTTTCGCGTTTAATGCTTTGCCGCCGTTACCGGAGAGTCCCGCCAAACCAGTACCGGCGAAAGTTTTGATGATCCGCGTCTGCGCATCCACAATACGAATCACGTGATTATTTGTGTCGGCGATATAAAGATTGTTTTTTGAGTCCAGAGCCACGCCGTTTGGGGTATTTAACGACGCCAGCGCGGCCAGATCGTTATCACCGGATAGCCGAGCGCTACCCGTGCCCGCATAAGATGAGATCACACCGAAGGCGGTCACGGTAATCGTCACAGACAGAGTGCTATCGGGCTTGGCGCCGTTGGTCACAGTCAGCGTAGCAGTAAAAGTTCCTAATTGAGTGAGGATACCGGTGATAGTACTGCCGGACAAAGCCAGTCCGGGAGGCAAGCCTTGCACGCTGAAGAACATCGGCGCGCTACCCAGCGTGGTAATAATGTAGTTGAAGGTTCCGCCTAACGCGGCCGGCACGGATGATTTGCTGGTGATCAGCGGCGACAGTCGCCTGCCCGTAGCTGCTGAGATGAAACTTAATTTGTAGGACTCAATAGCTAGAGCATCATCACCGTTGGAAAGCCCGTGCTGTTCGACGCATGCGTAATAGGTTCCGGCAGCCAAGTTAGTCATGAACAAAGACGAGGCGCCGTTGCCGGCTGTGTTCCCATTGTCGTCGGAACCAATCTCCACACCGGAACTGTCGAACAGTCGTAAGACAGTGTCGCAAGGGCCGATATTTTCATCGGTCTGTAGAATGACGTCGCTGGCTGCCGTCAAGGTGAACTTGACCACATCTCTATCGGCTGGGCCGCCTAAAAAACTTCCGCCCACATGCAGACTGTGCTTCTGAGTAGTGCCCGACGTTATCGTCTTGGCCAAACCTCTGGTCGTAGTCGATAAGTTGTCCAGAGCGCCATCGGCTGCATTATCATTGTCCGCTTCGTAAGAATCGGCCGGCAGCGTCGCAGCCAATGCGCTGCCGCCAGTGAAAAGGACAAGCGCCGAGATGAACCACAGACTGCGAGTGTAATGAGACATAATGTCGTCCTTTCATCAATCCGCAATTCACGCAAAATACCAATACTATAAATGCGCGAGATTTCAATCGAGCGTAGTATATTTGTGTCGAAGATACGATCATAAGTTTACGCTTAACCCGATGAATGTAAAATAACGTAATCATTTACTGACAATCGTTGAGCGGCCAACGAATCTCCTTGTGGGATCGGACGTTTTTTTGCCCATTCGAGGCCAGGCCGCAACCCAAAGGCGTTGTTGACAGGGAGACAGGATGGCTAAAATTTACTTATTGAGTCCAGTGTTTCTAATGTAGATTTGTGCTACTTATAACGCGCACTTAACTTTAGATAGACTAGACTCAAAACTACTTTTTAAATCTGTTCATCTTTGTGTCTTTGTGCCTTCGTGGTGAACGGTTACGTTTTTTTTATAGTGGATAAATGCTCATGAATGTCGCGCCGCCTGTCGTTAAACCAGCGCACTCTGGACGATTCTCCGTGTTAACGGCCGATCTGTCGGCCGGCATCACCACAGGCATTTTATCGTTGCCGCAAGGGATGGCCTTCGCCATCATTGCCAACGTGCCGCCTCAGTATGGATTGTACGCGATGATCGTGCCGACGATCATTGCGGCCTTTGTTCGTAATTCGCCATTTCTAACCACTGGCGCCACGAACACTTCCGCGCTGGTCATCGGCGTATTACTCGCGACTCTGCTTTCGGCGCGCAATGACCCCATCGGCGTGATGCTGTTGATCACGTTGCTAATAGGCATCATTCAAATACTGTCCGGCGCGCTGCGACTGGGTGGGCTTGGGCGTTACGTGTCCAAGGCCGTGCTGATCGGTTTCACTTTTGGCGCAGCCATGCTGATCATTATCAGTCAGTTGAAGAATGTGTTGGGCTTAAGCGGCGCACAGAAGTCGTTGCTGATTGATGAAATACGCAATCTCGCTGGCAGTCTGCAAACATTCGACAGTCGTGCGCTGACGATTGCGATGCTGTCACTGATTGTTGTCATAATCTGCGCGCGAATTTCGCGGCTGCTGCCCGGCGCGCTATTGGCCATCGTGGCCAGCGCGGTATATGTGAGCGCGTTGGGCTGGAACACCGGTGAACACACTGTGGCGATGTTGGGCGACATTCCCCGCGAACTGCCCCATCTCACCGTGCCGAACCTGTCGGTGTTCACAGACGTTCTGGGACCCAGCCTGGCGCTGGCGATTCTGGGCATGGTAGAAGTCATCTCTATCGGCAAAGCGGTTTCGGCCAAGGGACACATCAAGTTCTACCCGAACCGGGAACTGCTGGCTCAGGGCGCGGGGAATGTCGTCGGATCATTCTTTGGTTGTATGCCGTCGTCGGCCAGTTGGACACGCAGCGTTGTGAATTTGCAGATGGGCGCCAAGACACGCTGGGTGAGTGTGATCGCTGGTCTCATCGTGTTGCTTTTTCTGATCGCTCTCGCGCCTTGGGCGCAGTGCGTGCCCAAGGCCTGCCTGGGTGCTATCATCATCTGGATCGCCGTTCAGATGTTCGACTTTGCCGGCGCGCGCAATGTTTGGCGGTGGAGCCGCAAGGATGCGGCCGTGATGCTGATCACTTTTGGCGCGCTGCTGTTTCTTGAAATTCAATACGCTATCTACCTCGGCGTGTTCGCGTCGCTGCTCCTGATGCTACATGGCGCAAGCCGATTGCATATCGTGGAGATGGTCGAGACCGACGCCAACAAGTTCCGCGAAGTCGAGATTAACGAAAATACTGGATCATCGCCTCTGCTGCTGCTACAGTTGGAAGGCAACCTGTTCTTCGGTGTGGTAGATGAGCTAAAGGATCGTTTTGAGAAGATCGCAGCCAACGGCGTGCAAGTCATCATTATCCGTCTCAAGCGCGCTCACGGACTGGACGCCACCACCATCGAAGCGATCACCGACTTTGCAATCAACTTCAAAGCCAGCGGGGGACGGATGATCCTGTGCGGCTTGAAGCCCGATATGTTCGCGCAATTTAGTAACGCTCATCTAGCCGACGTGCTCGGTCCGGAGAACTTGCTGCCGACCGAAGCGCATACATTCGACTCTGTCTGGAAAGCTATTGAAATCGGCAAACAACACTTGGATAAACAACTTTGAAATTCCTATATTGTTTTCCTCCGCGCCTCCGCGCCTCCGCGTGAACATTTGCGATTTTTGATAACGGATAAAAATTTATGTCGAGTGAAAAACTGCTAAAAATAATCGCGTACCCCGATCCTTTTCTCGATCAGTCTTGTCGTACAATCACCGCCGAAGAACTCAAAGCCGGCGAAGCCGATGGCTGGAATTTAGCGGAACTGATTGAGCGCATGAGAGCCACCATGTATGCCTACGAGGGCATCGGACTGGCAGCGCCACAGGTACATATTGGATTGCGTTTGTTTGTGATTGATATTACCAAGGATCACAGCGGCTTCTTCGCTATTTTCAATCCGACGATAAGCAATACGCGCGCTACGGTTTTGGAAGAGGAAGGTTGTCTGTCTATTCCGCAGGTACGCGCGAAAGTTAAACGTTTTGCCGGAGTAACTGTCAATGGCGTGGACTTGAAGGGACAGACTGGTTCCTTTGAAGCTGCAGAATTATTGGCGCGTGTATGCCAACACGAATACGACCATTTGAATGGCACACTGTTTATCAACAAACTAGGCATGACCGCCAAGCTGCTGATCCGACGGCAATTAGTAGAATTGGAAGAGAATTACTATATCAGTCCCCGGGATTTTTAAGGCATGACCGGCAATGGATTATGAGGCACACATGAATCGCTTCTTTGCCGTTCTTGCGGTTTTGGCTGCCGCTATTGTTTTATTTCTGATTCTAGCCACCAGCGGTGGTATTCGCGATGAGGCCTCGTTTACTCTCGGCGCCATGGAAGCCGCCAATGCTTCGGCCAAGATCGCGCCTGGCTCGTCCGACAATACCACTCGATCCGGTCGCCAGTCGCCGCTCGCGCCCGAGGAGAAAGAAAGTCTGCCAAAAGTTCTACGCTTGGCGCTGGACACTGAACCCAAGACGCTCGATCCCATCGCCATCACCGATACCATCTCCGATGGCGTCGCTCACAAAATTCATAACAGCCTGGTGCGTTTTTGCAAAGACATGGCGACCGGCAACCTGACGGTGGAAGGCGATTTGGCCGAAAGATTTGATATTTCTCCGGACGGCAAAATCTACACTTTTATCTTGCGCAAGGGCGTTCGTTTTCACAATGGCCGTGAGCTGAAAGCGCAGGACGTGGTCTACAGCCTCTCCCGACTGCTTGCGCCGGAGAGCAAGCGGCCCGAATGGCTCAAACCGTTCGTCGTCGGTTCCGAAGAACGCTACAAAAATTCTCAGGCGCCGCTAGGCATTAAGGCGATCAGCGAGTACATCGTGATGATCGAGCTGAATCGTCCGTTTGCGCCGTTCATTCAACATCTGTGCACGAGTAACTGCTCCATCGTGCCACAAGAAGCTGTCGAAGACGCTCGACGTCCATTTGCGCGCAATCCTGTTGGCGTCGGCGCATTCACGCTCAAAGAATGGCGTGATAATGAAGTGTTGATTCTGACTCGCAACGAAGACTACTTCAAAGGCAAACCGAAGCTGAGTAAAATTAAGTTCTTCATCATGAAAGAACCCAACACTCGGCTGGAAAACTTCTTCGCTGGCGAGCTGGACGCCAGCGATATTCCTTACGGCCGCGTCAAGGACGCCAAAGTTCGCGCCGGCGCCGACCATATATTGGAATATGACACTTTCCGCACCAACTATCTCGGCATCGGCTTCCCTAATGGCGAGTTTAAGAATCGCAAAGAATTGAGTCCATTCGGCGTCAACAAACTTGTGCGGCAGGCGATGGCCTACGCGCTTGATCGCGAATATCTCTGTGACCGCGTTCTCGAAGGTCGCGGCATCCCGGCCAAAAGCATTCTGCCTCCGAAAATGCCGGGCTACAAGGAAGACCGCTCTGGCTGGCCAAAGAACATCGCCAAGGCCAAAGCATTGCTGGCGCAGGCCGGTTTTCCCGACGGACAAGGTCTGCCGCCGATGACGATTTTGCACCGTAACGACGAGAATACGAAGAAGCTGGCGCAGGTGCTCGCGCTCGATTTGGAGAAAATTGGTCTGACTATCGAACTACAGGCTCGCGAATGGAATAGCTTTCTGGAGATGGTCGAAATCGAGCCGCGGCCGCTGTTCCTGCTGGGTTGGGTGGCCGACTATCCCGATCCTGATAATTTTCTCTACGTCCTGTTCCACTCCGCGCAGTGGGGCGCGCCCGGCAATCACACATGGTATTCCAACCCAGAAGTGGACCGATTGACCGAACAAGCGCGCAACACGCTTGACCTGAAAGCTCGTATTTCGCTCTACCAGAAAGCCGAAGACATTCTTCTGGACGAGTGTCCGTGGATTTGCACTTACCACGTTCGCAACGTCGTGCTGCTGCGCAAGGAAATCCGCGGCATTCGTGAAAACGTCACGCCGCTTGACACGGGCACCGAATTTCCGCAGGTGGACTTCGGCGCGGTGGATATTGAAACTACGACGACTTTAGGCGCAGACCGAGGTCATTAATCATTTGAATATCGAGTTCGGCTGAACGACCGGCGGTGGTAAGGTAGTTACCAACCATAATCGCATTTGCGCCGGCCATGAAGATCAACGCTTGCAGGTCGCGCAGATTTACTTCACGACCGCCACAAACACCGATGTCGCGATCATGCAGGATGAAGCGATAGATGGCGATAGCGCGCAGAATTTCCCAAGGCGACATGGGTTCGCGGTCAGCCAGCGGTGTGCCATCAATACGATTGAGAAAATTCATGGGCACGTTCTGACTGTCCAGTTCACGCAGATCGAGCGCTAGGTCAATGCGGTCTTCCCAGGTTTCGCCCAAGCCGAATAATCCGCCCGAACAGATACGCACACCGTTGGCACGCAGCGCTTTAAGTGTCGCGACGCGTTCGTCGTAGGTATGCGTGGTACAGATGTTCGGAAAGAAGCGTCGGGATGTTTCCAGATTCTGATTGCAGCAGCGCAGACCGGCGGCTTTGAGTTGTTTAACTTGCGCGTCGTTGAGAATTCCGAAACCGCCGTGAGGTTCTACGCCACCGACAGCGCCGACGGCGCGCAGATAATCGCTCAACGTTTGCAGTTCATGATCGTTCTTCGGCCCATAGCCGCTCATGACCACGCTGAATGCGTACGCGCCGGATTTTTTCACATCGCCGGCGGCGCGAGCGACCGCGGCGACGGGCAGAAAATCGTGGACGGGCGCGATGGTTTTGTGGCGGGCGGACTGAGCGCAGAAGGCGCAGTCTTCACTGCAACCGCCAGTGCGGACTGAGAGAATCGAACACGCCTTGATCTCCTGACCGCAGAATTTTTCGCGAATACGGTTGGCCCAATAAAGCAGGTCATAAGCGCTTATTTCGGAGTCCGTCAAGCGGAGCGCCTCGTCTTTGGCGCAGGAAGCGCCACCACTGAGAATGCGTTGAGCGAGCGATGCGACGCGTGGGTTCATTTTTGACCTTCACGAGCAGTCGCAAGACGTGAGGACGGAAGGACGGAGGGACAGGGGGACGGGGAGACAGGGGGACGGGGGGATTTGGTGACAGAGCCCGCCTTTATGATAGTCCATTTTTCAGGATGCGCAGCCATGTTGACCAGCATTCCAAGTATGGCTTCGTACCGCCGATCCAGATCATCAGCTTCATTTTTTTTCAGATATTTGCAACGTAACGCGATGATTATCCACGAGCGCGAAGCGCGACGCATTTGATCTGTCATCGAAAATCGTTCTTCGGCGGGAAAGCGCTTGGTGAGTTCAAAGATGCATAGCGTCGCATCCACCGCGTCCTGCCACACTCGTAAATCACGAAAGGACTGAATATGTGGCATGTCTCCCCGTCTCCCCGTCTCCCCGTCCGTCCGTCCGTTCACAGCCTCAACTTGCTCACCACCAATGTCGCATTGTGTCCACCAAAGCCCAAGCTATTAGAGAAGGCGTGGTGAATTTTATGAGCACGGGAGCCTTCGGGAACGTAGTCCAGATCGCACTCGGGATCCGGCGTTTTACGATTCAAAGTAACATGTACCTTGTCTTCGGCCACGGATAAACAGGTAACGATGAATTCAATTCCGCCGGCGGCGCCGAGAGTGTGGCCGGTCATACTCTTGGTCGAATTCACTGGGATATTTCTGACGCGGTCGCCCATCACCGATTTGATCGCGACGGTCTCAATGCGATCATTGGTCGGCGTCGAAGTGCCGTGGGTATTGATGTAATCAATATCATCGGGGCGCAGGTTGGCGTCGCGCAACGCGGAGATCATGGCGCGACAACCGCCATCGCCGTCTTCACAAGGCGCGGTGATGTGATAGCCATCTCCGGAGATTCCATAGCCGCAGAATTCGGCGTAGATATGCGCGTCGCGTTTGAGCGCGTGCTGTAGTTCTTCCAACACCACGACGCCAGCGCCTTCGCCCATCACGAATCCGTCGCGATCTTTGTCAAATGGTCGGGAAGCGCCTGCGGGATCATTGTTGCGTTTGGAGAGCGCTCCCATGTTGGCGAAGCCGGCCATTCCCAGTGGAGTGATGGCCGCTTCAGTGCCGCCGGTGAGCATAATATCTGCGTCGCCGTACTGAATAGCGCGCAGCGCGGCGCCAATCGAATGAGCGCCGGATGCGCAGGCCGTGACGATACAAAAATTCGGGCCACGTAATTTGTATAGAATAGAGACGTGTCCGGATGCGGCGTTGGCCATCAGTTTAGGAATCAGGAAAGGCGAGACCTTGGTCGGCCCCTTGGCCATCAACCGCTCTTTCTGCTCTTCGATCTCGGTGATGCCCCCGATGCCGGTGCCAATGATCACACCGCAGCGCGTAGTGTCTTCACGGCTGAAATCCAGCTTGGAATCGGCGACGGCTTCCTGAGCGGCGACGATGGCTAATTGAGTGAAACGGTCCAGTCGCCGCACTTCGCGTTTTTCGATAAAATTTTCCGGAACAAAATTTTTGACTTCGCCGGCGATCTTGACTTCGTGCCGGCTGGCATCATAGTGCGTGATTAGACCGATGCCACTGACGCCCTTGAGCAGATTCTCCCAAGTATTTCGAACAGTCAGACCGACTGGTGTTACGGCCCCCAGACCAGTCACCACCACTCGCCGTTTTCCCGCGCTCATGGCTAGACCTTCTTCGCAATCTGTTCCTCGATGAACTTCACCGTATCGCTGACGGTCTTGATCTTGCCTTCTGCGTCATCAGGGATGTTGATATCGAATTCGTCCTCAAACTCCATGACCAATTCCGCCTGATCCAACGAATCGGCGCCAAGATCTTCGGCGTACTTGGTCTCCATGCTGACCTTTTCTTTCGATACGTCCAGTTTCTGACAAATGATATCCACAATCTTGTCTTTAACGGCTACGCTCTCCATGCTCTCCTCCTAAAACAGTCATCCCATGCCGCCATACGTTTCGACAGCGGTCATTCCGATTAAAACTCACAAGACGAATAAATATAGCGTACTCGCACGCTTCTTGCAAACGCTACATAAAGCTTTTTTTCCTTCAATCCACAATCTAAAATCTAAAATTCTCTTATGTTCAGGTTTGTCTTGCTTGATTAGTCGTTCTTGATAAAATAATTTTATGCCTAAACATTCAGAAGATGCTGCGCCTATTAGTCGCCGTGTACAGACTGAAGCGCAATTTCGCAAGTGCGATCAGTGCGGTGAGACGTTGTTTGTGCGCGAACTACTCAAGGCGCTAAATGTTTGCATGGTCTGCGGCCATCACTTTCAAGTCAACGCGCGACATCGCATGGAGATCACACTCGACCCTGACAGCTTTCATGAACTATTCGACGATCTCGAAGCGCTTGACCCACTGCAGTTCAAAGGCAAGCGCAGTTACCTGGAACGCATCAAAGAAGCGCAACGCAAAACCGGCCTGAAAGACGCGGTCATCTGCGGTGAAGGCGCCATTGATGGCCAGCTGATCGTCGTGGCGATCATGGATTTCCAGTTTATCGGTGGCTCGATGGGTAGCGTGGTGGGCGAAAAAGTTACGCGCGCTATCGAACATGCCACCGCTACTCAGCGACCGATCCTCATTATCTGTTGTTCGGGCGGCGCGCGTATGGATGAAGGCGTACTGTCACTGATGCAGATGGCCAAGACTGCGGCGGCGTTATTTCGCCACGATCAGGCTGGATGCATCTGCATCACCGTGCTGACGCATCCGACGCTGGCCGGTGTTTCGGCCAGCTACGCTTTTTTAGGCGATATAATTATCGCCGAACCGAAGGCGATGATCGGGTTCACCGGCGCGCGCGTTATCGAACAGACCATCAAAAAGAAGCTGCCAGAAGGATTTCAGGAATCCGAATTCCTATTGAAGCACGGACAAATTGATATGGTGGTTGAACGCAAGCTCCTGCGCTCGATGCTCTCTAAATTAATTGGATTTACCAATTATGCGCCGGCGCGGAGTTTGAACATTGCGGAAGAGTCGCTGGCACCGGCGACGGCACCGAACGAGACAGAATCAAAAGAAGTTGAACGCCGTCGTGATAGGAATCGCCCAACGCGGCTAATCCGCAATCAAAAGCGCAAGACTCGAGGATAGCAACGATGAAGATGCGTAAGGAAAAAGGTGTCGTGATCTTGGAATTAATCGCCGCTGATCTCTCTGATCCCCGTCAGATGTCCATGGTTCTGGAAAAGCTTTTGTTAGAGGAAGGCGAACGGAAAATTGTAACCGATCTGAGGCAGATTGATTCAATTTGCAGTATTCAGATAGGGACACTGGTAACCATGTATGTCTTGTGTTATGAGAACGTAGCCGTGATGAAACTGGCCGGTGCCAACGACAAAATTAAGAATATATTGCGCATGATAGGATTGGAGACCATGATGGAAATGCATCATGGCGTGGAAGTAGCGGCTCAAAGCTTTGGAGCGACTCTTACACCCAGTGTCAAACTATGGCGGGCTCGGCCGTCCGACCCGCGTGTGCGTTTGTAAGGGCGGTTCGCGAACCGCCCCTACAAATTTCGTCAATTACAATAATCCCGTGTAAATGGTTCGGCATAACCACCCATTTATCCAATTGCACATTGCAATAATGCCTAGGGATTTCCTGCCAATAGAGCGCCGCAATGGCGCCACAAGCATTTAGAACCATTTCTTCATTCGAAACTTCACCTAAGCAATTCCTTCTATTCTCCGTACATACCG
>JAZDLP010000339.1:0-11405 GCA_043801885.1 Planctomycetota bacterium
GTTTGTAACCGTTCAGTCCCTTCAAGCAATAAACCGCTAATAAACGCGAATGAACGCGAATCACAGAAGAAAAAAATATTAGCGTCTATTCGCGTGTATTCGCGGTTAATAAGGTGAACATAGACTGAACGGTTACCACTGTTCATTGTTCAGTCGTGTCAGGCAGAATTCGGCCAGCGCGCGCAGAGTTTCGTCTTTATCTTCCAAAGCCTGTCGCAGAACAGCGCGGCTGTTGGCGGTGTTCACGCGCGAGAGCAGATAGATCGCTCGCGCTCGCGCGGCTTTGTTTGAGTTTTTTAGATCGTCTCGCAAGGCGGTCGTCGTTGCTTCGCCACGCTGCGCCAGCGCGTCCGCGGCGACAGTCTGCATGGCGGAATCATCGTCGCGAAAAGTCTTGAGAACACGCAACTGCGCTTGCGGTTTATCAGAAGCGATTAGCGCGTTCAATCCGGCGCGCTGCTCGGCGTATAAAGTTGAATTGCAGAGCTTCATAAGCATATCGAAGTGTTTATCTATGCCGGCGATCGCTAGAGCGCGCAGCCAGCGCGTGTCCAGACGCGATTCTTGTTCGGCGATTACGGCGACCATGTCGCAACTTTGTGAATCGCCAATCTGTCCCAACGCTTCCGCCGCGCTCGCGCGCACTTCTTCGTCTTCATCGGCCAGCAATGCTGTCAAGCGGCGCAAGGCTTTGATTGCGCGCCGCTTGCCCAGCGCCTGCGCGCAGTAGTAGCGCACAACGTTGGACGGATCAGTCAACCCGATCATCAACTGCGCAAGAGTGTCTTCGTCAACACCCACTTCCGGCCGAAGCGCCAGTAGATACGCTCCGGCGCTGCGCTGCGAATTGTTTGAACTGTTTAGCAACGCGCGCGCGGATGAAGCGTCTTTTGGTTGCAGCAGTGGTTCGATCAGACGGCACAGATCAGACCATCCGTAGCGATCTTTTTTTTTCAATAATTTTAACAA
The DNA here is from genome assembly GCA_043801885.1 of Planctomycetota bacterium. Lineage (GTDB taxonomy): Bacteria > Planctomycetota > SZUA-567 > H5-PLA8 > H5-PLA8 > JAZDLP01. Next base: position 970 of record JAZDLP010000339.1, read on the forward strand.
CCCAGCCAAAGCGGGATGGTGACGTCGCACGGACAACGTGCGTCCGGCCATCTCGCGCGTTCGGATGTCGTAAGCTTTGTCCAGCGCTCGCAACAGCAGTTGATCGCTGTCGCTGCGCGCGCAGAGCGCGATCAGAACAGGCTGCAGCGTCGCATACTGGCCCGTAGATTTATCCTCCGACTCGCGATTTTTCACAGCTAGTCCCTGTTCGAGCAGCTCAGTCAGATACGTCAAGCTCTTGGGTTCGCGGTCCGCCAAGCCCAACGTCAGAATGGCCAGGCGTCGCATCGCCGACTCGGCCTTGTCACCATGTTTCTTCAACCAGTTCAAAATTTTCTCCGTGCCGACCGCGCCTTTTAAAGAGCTCAGCGCGAACAAACTGATCATTCGACATAGCGGCGAATCGGCGTGATCGCCTGCGCCGACCAGACGCTGCGCCAGACTGTCCGCCAGCGCCGCGTCGCCGCCAACCAGCCCCAGCAGTCCGTGAGCTTTGTCTCGCTGCCGTGTCTGCATCAGCAGTTTCTGCCAGAACGGGTCGCTGGCTGATCGCTCGGCATATAGCAACGCGAACGCGGCGCCGCTGGCGCGACTGTCATCGGCCAGCGCGAACGCTTCGAGTTTGGCGACGCGCTCAGCGGCTTCCAGCTCGTTCCCAAAAACGTAATTACTCATCGCCGGTCGCGGCAGCGGCTTGAAGGTCTGTTCCGCGCTACGCCACCATGACCGCAGCCACCGGCGCGCTTCGTTTTGATCACTGAACGACTCGCTGATCGAAAAACCAAAAGTACGCGCAGTCAGTTGATAAATCGCCCGACCCGCCGCTCCGCTTTCATAGCCGGTCGCGTATTGTGTCGCATCCAGCAGCGCACTCATGGCGTCCGATTGCAGCAGCACGCCGGCGGCGTTCTGCGCCATACAGTGGCAAGCAACGTCAGGGTCGGCCAGCATGGCGCGAAGCAGTGGCCAGAGCGCAACTTTCAAACGCGGATGTTTCGCGCTGAGCTGCGTCAAACCGCGCAACGCGTCCCGCCGCTCGCTCGCCGCGTCGCAACCGAGTCGTTCGATCAGGAACGGCGTGGCCATCGGGGAGTTCCAAGCCGCAAGATCATCGGCGCTGAAATAGTCGGCAGTAGATGGCCGCAGCAAGAACGGCGCGACAGAGACTACCGTGATCTCGCCTGGCGCGGATCGCAGCAAATCTAGGATCGCGTACCGTTCATCTGCATTGTCGGAACTGACCACGCCTCGCGTGTATGATTCAACCAGATCACGCTTTAGATTCTCGCCAAATCTCGAGCCCGACTGCGACCACCATATCCTGAATTCGCTCGTGTTCTTGAACCACTTCAGCGTCAGTCGCTGCAAGATTGTCATAGCCTGCGCATTCCAGGCGTAAGTTTTATCGTCAGCTAATTCCAGCAGCGCCGGAATCTCCGCGGCCTGCGCCATTTCGCCCAACACCTGCAACGCGGCGCACGCCAGCATCTCGTTCTTGGAATGCGCGATTTTCAACAGCGTCTGGCACAGAGTAGTTCGATCCAGCAGCGCGCCTGCGGCTCCGGCCAAGGCAAGCACATCCAACGCGACAGATTCGCTCTTGGCTTGCTCCGGAGCGGGCGCGTCCGTGGCCGCTGCGAGTGGAATTTTTACTGCCAGGCGACGCGCCCATTCCAATAACTCCGGTAACGTGGCGCTGTCGCCCGTGTTGACCAGCACGCGCGCCGCTTCACGCGCCACACTGGTCTTCTCATCCTTGAGCAACCCGCGTAAGACCGCAACGGCGGCGGGCGAGCCGATTTTGCCCAACGCCTCAACCGCAGTCAGACGCAACTTCAGCAGCTTGTCTCGACTGGCTTCGCTGAGCATGGCTACGGCGTGCCGCTCGCGCAGCGAACCGGCCAGCGCCACGGCCAGGTAACGCGATTCGATCTCACCCGCATCCCACAACGTTCGCAAAAACGACTCGGCGCGATTCGGCGTCTTGCCAGTGGCGGCGGCTTCAAGCAGCAACGCAATTCCTTCTTCCAGCGCGCGTTTATTGACGGGAATGCGGAACGGTGGATTGCCCAACGGCAGCATGACGCCTTCTGGCTGCACACTCAAGCGCGGCGTTGCCGGCGTCAGCGGCGCAAAAGTAGTCGGGTGTCCCGTGCCAGATAGAAACAGAATGTAGCGCTGCCCAACCGTGAACCCGTGCTGAACAGTATCCCAGTTATAGCTATTATAACCGACGAGTTCGAAGACTTTTGGCGTCGCGCCCTTCAGCGCTTTCCGCGTCTGCGCCACAGCGCGGAACGGTCCGCCGGCGATGATCTCGACCTCCACAATCGCGTCCGCCGCCAGCGCCGCCGTCTCGAAGCCGGGATCAGGCGGCGTATCAAACGTGGCAGCGCGACTCACAACCGCCAGCGTCGCGAGCGCGCACAGCGCGAGACTTCCCCGTCCTCTTCTTTTCAAGAACATAAGGGAATTTTTGATTTTTGATTGTGGATTGTGGATTGAAGGAAAAAAGATCTCTTTTGGCGGCAAATTTTGCCTTGAGTGACAAACTTTGGAATTACTATACTTTAAAATAAAATCGTAACAGTTCACCATTTTACCTTTTTGGCTCATGTCGGCAAGTGTGTGTAATCCCGCTTAATTTCATGGCACACCTTGTGTTGTTTCACACATTTGCCGACATGAGCCAGTAATTAGTAATTCGTAATTAGTAATTCGTAATTCCGTTACGGCAGTCCGTTCTGTTTACGCAGAAACCACTCGCTACACAGCAATCCGATGATCAGCGCAAAGACCCACCCGCGGTCCCACAGATCGTGGTCGCGATGTTTTTCGATCACATGAGTCGCTTCGCGCAGATACCCGGGCAACTCGGCCGCCTGCGCGAACGACAAATAGACGCCGCCGGTTTCCAGAGCAAGGCGTTTCAGTAGTTCGACATTCTGACTGAGCTGTCGCAGTTCGGCGCTGGCCGGCCGCACTTGCAGCAGCGCTTTGTCACGGCCCAGCTCATCTTTCTTGATCGTCGCCACCGCCTCGATTTCGTAGCGGCCCACTGCGGACAGTTCCAACTTTCGTTCATAGATTCCCGGCTCGTCATAGCGTGGAAAAACCGTCACCACCTGGCGCTGGCCATCTGGCGCGGTGATGTTCACGATCACTTGAGCGTCGTGAGTCAATTCGCAGTCTTCGTTCATGACTTTAACCCGAATCTCCGGCGCCTCGCCGCGACTGTAAATCAGGCGATCAGTCTCCAATATTGCCAACTGATTTGGCGTCTCCAGACGATACTTAGCCAACCAGCGCACGGCATTCTTCCAGAACGTCTTGTAATACAGATTGCGATTCATAATATCCAATTCGCCCAGCGGCCCCCAAGAATCTTCCCATTCAGTACCCCAACTTCCAGTGGTGTCGGACGCAAAAGCCATCGAACGACCGCGTCCGTAGGGTTGCACGACGACCAGTGGCGCAGATCCATAAGCGGTATCGTATTCTTCATCCGCGACGACAGCAAGAATCGTAGCGGCGCCTTTCTCCTTTTTAGTGCGAGAGAATCCGTGAAAAGCCGGCATCTTCGCCCAAGCCGCACGATTCTTCTCATCGTCCTTCTCCAGGCGCATGATCGGATGCGACCAGGCTTCGTCCGTCAGTTTCCAACGTGCGTTCACCGGCTTATCGGGAGCGCTGTCCACGTGTGTGTCTTCAGGCAACATTTCGACCGGCAACATGCGATCCACCGCAGTTTTGGCATAGCGCCCCTCGCCGAACGACGTGTAACCGCCTACCATAACAAAACCGCCGCCGTGTTTACCGACGAAATCCACAGTCCACTGAATCTGATCGTCGCTAAAATAATGATACGGAATATCCGAACAGATGATTACATCGTAGGCGTAGAGTTCCTTCTTGGTCTTCGGATAACCTTCCTTGACGGTCTTTACCTCCAACGGCGGAGCGCCGGGCGGACTGGCGTAAGCATCTTTGGCCAGAAAATTCACTTCGACGTCCAAATCTTCGGTCAGCGCGCGTTCCAAAAATTGATGTTCCCACCAGTTCTGCATTGGATGCGTACGAGATAGATTGGGCGAATCGTAGGTGCTATGAGTGAACATGCTGCCTTCCATATACAACGCTTTCAATTTGCGCGAATACGCCACCAAGCCGAAGCTGAGCGAATTATTCGCCGTGACTAATTCGCCGTCGAATGGCTCAATCACCGCTTCATATTCCAGGAAGCCCTGACCGTTCGGCAGAAACTCGAATGTCGCCGTATCGGTCTCATTTTTCATCTTCAACGTGACAGGCGCGCCGACGACTTGACCGTTGTGCTTGAGATAAACGAGATGCTGGCTGGTTTCTTGATCAGATTGGGTGAATCCTGAGCGTCGCACATCCACATCCACGCGCGCCAGCGTATCTTTGCTGACCAGTCGCCGACAACGGATTTGAGCGATGGCCAGATCTTTCAGATCAGTCTCGCCCACGCCCAAAACATAGATCGGTATGCCCGCGCGTTTGTACAGCGCGCAGACACGATCAAGATCGCCGCGTGCGGTATCAGCGCCGTCGCTGATCAATATCAGTCCGTTAGCATCGGGGCCTTTCAGACGCGCGAACGTTTCGGTCAGTGCCTTGGCGATGTCCGTGCTCTCGCCCAGCGCTTTTAATTCTTTGATCAGACCCGACGCCAGATCGCCGACGGAGCCTTGCGCCACAGTATGCGAAGTTGTACCGAACGCATCAAGTTGCACCTGAAAATTACGCGCTAACACGTTCAGCAGGCTGTCGTTTCCAACTTTAATGGCTGCGGCGGGTTTTGAGATCGCCGCTCGCGCGTGCTCTCCTACCAGCGCAGCCTTGACAATATCCAGTCGCGATGAGCCGTTACGAGAATCGGCAAACGACATGCTTTCGCTATCATCTACTAGGACGGTCAGGCGGCTGGCTTTTTTTTCGGCGATATATTCGCGACGCATCGGCTGCAGCAGACATAGAAATAACGCCCCCCAGCCGACCAGCCGCAGCGTCTTCAGTATTCTCAACCGTTGCGGTTTGACTTCCGCTGCCCGTCGCCGGTATCCACGCCAAGTAAAGTAGCCCGCGCCGACGCCGGCCAACACGATAGCCCACCACGGCCAGGAAGTGCCAAATAAAAAGGGAAAGTTACTCATAACAGTGAACAATCGGGCTAGTTGTATCTATTTTTCTTCAACATCTTCGGATAGCGCGCGGTAGTATTTATCCACTAGAGCGCGGTATTCTTTAGGCGCATCTTCGTCTTCGTTTGGTCGGACTTCGCGCGCGCGCAGCAGCCGTTCAATACGGACGATCAATCCGCCGACGACTTCGTCCAACGCTTTTTGCGCGCGTTTGAAGGCCGGGCCGCCCAAGTTACGCTCGCCGCCCGACAGTGGCGCCTTTGGATTTGGATTCTGATTCTTGGCTTGCGTCTGCGCTTTTTGCAGTTCGTTCAGTGCTTCGCGCATTTTGACTATCTCCGGCGCGCCAGGCTCAAGCCGCTCGATCTTCGACTGTAGTCGCTTTAAATCTTTCTCCAATTTTTCACGCTGGTCACTGATTGATGTTGACTCGCTCTGCTTATCCGATTTTTTGAACGACTCGTCTGTCTGGCTGAGTGGGCCTTTATTGTCCGGCGCCTTCGAAGCCGGATTGTTCTTATTGTTCTGATCCTGCGGAGCGCCTTCAGCCTGATCGGACTTGTGCTGCGCCTGTGACTGCGGCTCGGCTTTATCCTGAGCTAATTTCTGAGCTTTCTCGGCCAACTCACGCGCAGACTGCTCCATCGCACGCAAACGATCCAACTGCGAACCAACCGCTTCGGCGATATAGTTGTCCAGAGTTTTGCCGACATTGCGCGCCACCTGAGCCAGTTTTTCACCTTGCTCAGCGGCTTCCTGCGGTGTGGTTATTGTCTTGCCGCGCTGACGGGCATGTCCAAGTTTCTCGCCCTGTTTGGCGGCTTCCTGTGGTGTGGGCGTCTTGTTAGTTTTATGCTCCGCCGCCTTCGGATCGCCGATCTGCGCCATGCTCTTACCCAGCTCTTCCATGGACTTGGGCAACTCAGCCTGTTCAGTCACCTCACGCGCCTCGCGTGCGACTGCGGCGGCGGCGGGATTGGCTTCCCTGGCCAGTTCATCCAAACCTTCCAGCGCTTGATCGAGCCGCTTGGCATCACGGGCGGCCTCATTCTGTTTAGCGACAGCTTCGTTACGCTTGCCTGTGGCAGCAGAGTCAAGTTGCTTGCCGGGCGATGGCGGCGAAATTTGTTTCACGGCGTCCACAGATTTCTCTTCGTTTTCAAGCGCGGCTTTGGCGAGACCCTTTGCATCGCGCGCTTTTTCTTCGAGCGTCTTGCCGACGGCGCGTTCCATTTCATCCAACGCCGAACGCAACGACTTTTCAGACTTCTCGACCGAACTTTTCGCCGCAACAGCATCCTGACCTTTCAACGCCTCGGCGGCAGCGTCGGCCTGTTTGGCGGATTCGTTGAGCTTTTCCTTGGCAACGCCTTCGCTCCCGGTCTGGCGCAGAGCTTCAAGATTTTCTACGGTAGCGGCTAGATCGCACGTTTCGTTTGCCACTTGATCCTCACGCCGGCCGAGCGACGCGAGATCGCGCTTCTCGCCCAATTCCTTGCCGATATCGCTCTGCTCTTTGATCAACCCTTGCAGTTTTTTCATCGCGCTGGCCGACGCCTGCATATCGCCAGCCGCCGTCTTCTGCGCCGCATCCTGGACGGAGCGCGCGATCTGCTCCAATGCTTTGGCGGCGTTGGCTGTTTCGCGCTTGGCGTCTTCGCTCTTGGCAGCGCTCATCGCTTCTTGAGCCTTTTGCGCGGATTGGTTGGCGGCTGATTCTTCCTTGGCCTGCTGCGCGGATTGCTCCAACGCCTTTGTGCCCGCAAGATTCTTCTCGCCCGCCCGCTGCGCAACTTGTTGCATTCGATCACTGATTTCCTTTAGCTCGCTTTGAATATCTTTCTGTTCACCGGCCATGCCGCGCATGAGCTGCGCTTTGGACGCGACCTTGTCCTGCTGCTTTTGATCCAGCGATTGATCTTGTGGCGACTCTATTTGATTGGTCTTCTGCGCCAAGTCCTGTTGGCGTTGAGCGAGTTCCTGAGTGTCCTTCTTCAGGTTGGCCAGTTCTTGACGAATCTGTTTTTCCATAGCATTGCGCAGGTTGCGTTGAGCATCCTGAGTGTCTTTCTGCGCCTGACGTGTTTTATCCTGCGCATTATTAAGATTTTTTTCGCCGGTCTGAGCGGCGTCTTTGGCGGCCTGTTCGAGTTTATCACCGGCCTGCTGCATCTTCTCCGCGGCGGGTTGCATCTCCGGATTGCGCGAAGCCAGATTTTCGAGCTTGTTGGCGCGGTCTTGAGATTCTTTGGCGAGACGATCAAGTTTTTGTTGCGACTCGCGCTGCAAACGACGCTGGTCGTCCTGTTCTTTCTTCTGTTCAGGCGTCTGCGACCGGTCAGTTGGCGGTGGATTCTTTTTCTTGCGTTCCACCAGTTCTTCCAAGTCGCGCTCGGTCTGCTTCTCGCGCTCCAGCATCTTCGGCATTTCAGCCAGCGCTTGTTTGGCGTCCCGCTGATCCTGTTCCCGCTGATCTTGCTCCTGTTGTTTCTTCTTCTTTGACTGTTTATTCATCGCCGTCTTGAAACACTGGTCACCCTGGTCCGAGAGCAACAATCGGCGCGTTTCGCTAAGATGACGCAGCGCTTCGGTCTCAGGCTTGACCGCTTCCGTTGTGTTCGGCACTTTGAGTTGAGCTTCGGCCTGAGCCATTTTTTCGATGGACTGTTCCAGATGTTTCAGTTCTTTGTCGCCGAGACCGGGATCCTCCGGCGGCGCGTTGGCGTCGTCGGGCTTGGCGTCCGTCGGCATTCGAGCCATATCCTGCTTAACTTTATCGAGCAGGTCTTGGACTTTATCGCGCAGATTTTTCTGCGCCTCTGCCGTCTTCGCCGCGACAGCTTTTTCCTGTTCATTAACCTGCGCTTGTTTTTTAGCGGCAGCGTCTTTCTGTGGCGGCTGTTCGGTTTGTTTGTCCAGAGCTGTTTCCTTCTGCCGCGCCTGAGCGAAAGTCTCCTTGAGCAGTTTCTTCTGAACGTCAATCAGTTTATCGAGTTGTTTGATGGCGGGCGGCGTACCCGGTAGTTTTTTGGGCGACTGTGGATTATTGTAATCCTGCTCGTCGTAAACCGTCAGGAAGTGCATGTCACTCTTGGCCATCTTCGGGCCGCTGACGGTATCGTTGTCGAAAGCGTAAGCGTAGTAGGCGATGACCTCGCCGCCTTTTAAGCCCTTCTGCGCCAGTTCCCAGATCAATTTGCCGTCAGCGCGCGGCGTCGCGGGATTCAAACGTCGCACCATGACTTTGGTCTCGTCCAAGCCCAAACTGTGGAAGATACCAATCTCGCGGACGCCCACGTCGTCATCCGCGGTAATCTCAACTTCAATCGTCTGGTCGCGATGTACCATTAGATCTTTTTCAGGCGACTTGATCACAACGCGCGGATAGCGATCCTTCAACGCTTTGATCGAATGCCACGAGCTAGATCCCGAACCTTTTGCGTTGGAGATATGAATTTGGTATTGATCATCAGCTTCGATTTTGAAGCTGGCGTCGGCCTTGCGCTTGTCCGCGCCATCCACGCTGATCGGCGCGACTGCGCGGCCGGATTTAAACAGGATCTGTCCGGCAGCAAGATCGGTGTTGGCTTTCAGTTCAACTTGAACGGTCGCGCCCTTCAGCGCGCGCACATCGCCGACGCCTGGCGCCAGAGTCTCCGTCGCGCGGCCTGTGTAAGCGGGATATTCCAGCCTCAATACAAATTCACTGATCTCGGGAACTCGATAGACGTCAATACGAAATTCGCGCGATTCATCGTCGCCCGCGCGAACTTTATAACGAGTCGTATCCAGTAGTCGTCGCAGCGTGGCGCGGTAGAGATCGTCTTCACCGCGTTCCATCTGCCGGTCTTCCCACCGCCCCGTCTCCTGCTCACCCACCCATACCGACAGCGTCGCGGTTTCGGGCCGGCGGCCGGAGATCGAGACTTCGACTGGCACGCTGTGTTCAACGGGAAATTCGGCATCGCCAGGTCGGACCGTGTTAATCTCCGTCAGCGTCGGCGCGGGAATGGCCGCCGTCGGTCGCATAAACCGCGCCAACGTGGCCTTGAACAGTCGCGGATTGGTCTTGGCGTAGATCGCCACGCCGAGCGTCAGAACAAACGCCAGCAACGTGGCGACGACCAACGCCTTCCAGTGAATAGCACGCGCAAAATCATAGACCGCCGAACGCTGCGCCGTCTGCTGAATCAGCGCACCGACCAGCGCGGGGCTGGATGTCGCACTAATCAGTTTCGGATCGCGACCATATTCCAACGCGGTTGAAAGTTGGTCTTCAAGTTGCGGATAGATATGTTCGATGGAATGAGCCGTCTGCACCGATCCGCCCATGCTCTGCCAAGGCCGAATCACTCGCCAGAAGACGACCGCCGCCATGCCGGCCAGCGCCAGAGTCAAAAAAATGACTCTCGTATTCGTCTCAAGTTTGAAGACAATATCCGCCGCGCTGAATCCCAGAAAAACTGAAATCAATACCGCCAACGCCAGACACACGCCCGTGGCCAAAAAGCTCAATTGATGACGTTGCCTCACGCCGCCCACGCGCCCTTCAAGTCGGCGCCAATCGGTCAGCGATGCCTGATCCAGCGTCGGTTGGAGATGAACATTTGTGGTCGGCATGATTAGTCCCTCATCCATATTTCTAACAGCAGACAAGCCAGCGCGGCCACAAGAAAATAGCGCCAATCCGGTGCTTGAGACTTCCGTTCATCATCCCACGGCGCCTCACCGCGAGCGTCTTGCTCGCTCGAAACACCAGTTGCGCCGGACCTCTCTACAGAATTAGACGTAAAAACAGTCCTCAATACGTCTAAATTTTCTGAATTCAGATCACTTTCACGCGAATCCAGATTGACCGCCCAAAGGCAGCGTTCGGTCATCATTCCTTTTTTGAATTCGAGCGTGTACACACCGGAAACATCAGCCGTGGGATGATCCTTGCCCGTCAGTGCCAGCACCTCCTTTTTGATGCCTGGTTTCATCAGAGCCACGCTTGTTTCAGGAGTCGCGCCTGCATCGGCAAAATCGAACTGCTCGCCAACTGTTAGATTCCGTCGAGACGTCGCGGATACACCGGCTAAATGGCGGACCGCCTGATGCAATAACGGAACAAAAACTTTGCGCTTGACCAAGTCCGTCGACTCGGGCCGCGGCGCAAATGTGAACATCAGTACCGTACCCTTGCCGTAGGGTCGTTCCATGGCCAGCGGTGTGCCGTCGCCGAAAGTGGCGAGGACTTCACCCGGTGGGTGAGTCTTTGGCTCAACCCCC
>JAZDLP010000342.1:0-3504 GCA_043801885.1 Planctomycetota bacterium
AAGAAAATTCATTTTATAGTCCCTACAAACGCCATCCAAAAACCGTAAGTGCTTTAAGATTAACAACTTAACTTTTAGGCTAGGTGTTAAATACGCATAAAATAAATCTTTTGCACGTTGTGCATGCGAAACTTGGGCTAGATCATATGAGCGCGTTTGCGCAGGAGCCACTCTACAGTGATCAGGACGGTAAACAGGGCAAAGAAGAACCAATTATCCCACAGATCAATGACCGTCTCGCGCGGCAAGCGTTCTTCCTTGGGCTGAATTCTGGCCGGGATATCCTGCAGCCGATCAATACTGAAGTACGCGCCGCCGTCGCCGCCGGCTTGAGCGAGATTCTGCAGTAATTCTTTGTTCAAACGCGGGTCCTCGAACTCAAGCTGTGGTTTCTCGACTTTGAAGGTCACATCCGATTGACGCGCATCGGGTTGAGCATCGTCTTTCAGCCACAGTGTATATTCGCCCTGCATGGCAGGGAAGTAGCCGCCTTCGTAGTTGCCGGCTCGATTTTTGCGCGTTAATTCAACTACAAACTCTTCGCCCTTTGGCGTCTTACCGTGAACGATAGCCTTCTCCGCGGTGATCTCGCGGTAGTTCTCGTCTTTGATGACGGCATTAATGAGAACTTTGTCGCTGATGGCGACTATATTGCGATCAATACCCAAGTAAAAACGCTTCTGACCGCCGAGTCGTTTGGCCAGACTAAGATGGCGAATGGCTTGATTGTAGAAACGATAGTGATAGCGGTCTCCTACGCCGTAGCGCCAGCGCCAGAGGCTGTCCACGCCAATATACATAGTCTGTCCACTGCCATAAGGCATCGTTACAATTAGCGGCATCTTGTGGCCCCGTTCGTCTTTGTCGAATGGATGCGCGGCTACAGTGATGGCTAGTTCCTTCTTGCGTTTGACCGGAAAATACCAATACATACGCGGCAGATTTTCCCAGATATTGCGATTGGCAGCTTCGTCTGAATCGAGACGCGTCCAAGCCAATCGGCGACCTTCAGGAGTTAGTTCGACGGAAAATGATTCCTGAAATCCGCCGTCAGGAGTTGAATAGCCGACATTTTGCGGCGCCACTGGCAGCATCTCAGCCCACGCGCCCTGCGTATATTGAATCGGAGCGAAACGTTCGCCGGCAATCATGATGAAGCCGCCGCCATCACGCACGAAATCGCGCAATAAATTGACCTGTTCGGCGGTGAAGATCAGCGGACTGACGTCGCCGAAGATGATCACGTCATAGCTGTTGATTTCACGAGCGTTAACCGGAAACTGCTCCAACGGCGGCTTGCCATCGGTGCCGTCCCATATGAACGAGCCTTCACTGGTGGCCAGCAACACATCTGCTTCAGTGGTGTGATCACGACGCAGCGCGTTTTTTAGATAGCGATATTCCCAGCGCGGCAAATCCTGACCCTCGACAAACAAGACCTTTACCTTCTTGTCCACAACCTCAAAATTATAGGTCGCGACATTGTTATCGGCGCGCAGTTCGCCCTGTTGTTCAGGAATGCAGATGGTGTAGGTGTACTTGCCGGGTTTGGATTCTTTGAAACGCAGCGGCACGGGCGTCTTCTCGCCGGGCTTGCCCAGCTTGACTTCTTCGCTGGCGATGATCTTGTCGCCGTTTTTCATCTCGACTCGAATAGTGTTGACGTGAGTGTAGCCCTTGTAGCGGATCAACGCAGTACCTTCGCTCTGGTCGTCGGGCAAAATCATTTCGGGGCCTTCAAAAGTTGCCTCGAAGTCGCGTGGTTCGGATGGGTCGCCAATGCCGACGGTATAAATGGGGATGTGTTGAGTTTTGTAACTCTGTGCCGCCTGCACGGCGTCTTCGCCGGCGTTTTGGCGTCCGTCGCTAATCAGTACAACGCCGGCGATGGGCTGGCCGCGCGCGATGACGCGAGCCTCTGCCAGACAGTTGCCGATACGAGTCTCGCCGCCCCAGCGATTGCTGGCTGCTAAATTGACGAGATCCAGAGGCCGATCCTCGTCTATGCGCAGGTCGCGCTGTCGCTCCGCTGCGTGTTCGGAGTCGAGTTTGCCGATAGTTAGCAGTTGTTGAGCATAATACGCGCGCATTAGATTGGAGAAGCCCAGTATCTTGAGATCGTGCTTCTCCTTCAGCGAGTCCAGAAAATTGACTGACTTGGCGCCTGGCGTATGCAACGCGGACGAGACGACATTCAGGCGCGTAAGTCGTTTGAAATGGCGCGGTTCAAGCTTATTAGTTTCAACTTTTTCACTCTTGCCGTCCTCGGTTTTTAACGTTACTGCGGATTTGCCGATAGCGGCCTGCAATTCCTGGCGTAGTTTTTCGTCGGCGTCGGCGAAGGTCAGATCCATCGAGAAACTGTCATCCACGAGTAGCAGGACGGCAGCGCGGCGTATGTCCACGTTGGTGGCCAGCAGGATTGGTTCAGCCAGCACAATAATGAGCAGCGCGATCAATGTCGCGCGCAGAACGCCCAGAAAACTGCGTAACAATGGTGAAGCTGTTGCGCGTCCGTCTTTGCGGTAAATCCAGATCGCAAAAGCGATCACGCCCAGCGTCATCAGAAAGACTTGCCAGCCTTCCGGCATCCGGTTCAAACGAAGCGTTAGCTCGGTATCCGGCCCGATGCTGTCAGTCTTAAGATTCAACAACCAGATGATGAATGAGCGCACACTATTTCCTCAACGAGCCACCCACGCAAGATAGATGAGAAAGAATCAAGATGCAAAAATCTATTCCCTATTTTTTATTCAAGGTGATAGATTATAAGTTATATGTTTGCTGATAACCAATGGAGGATGTATGTGTAAAGACATTGAGTCTTTGTGATGAATGGCGATTCAACTGTGTTCTTTTTCACATAACGGTTTGTGATTATTCTCCCCGCTGATAGCGGATAGGATATGAGAATTATGCGCGTCTATGCTGATACCTCCGTTTTTGGCGGAGTATACGACGAGGAGTTCAAGCAGCCAAGTCTGATCTTCTTTGAACAGGTCAGAACTGGTCAGTTTGCGTTGGTCACATCGGCTGTGGTGCAAGTTGAAATCACACTAGCGCCTCTTGCCGTGAGACGCTTCTTTGAAGAATTGTTGGGATTTGCAGAGGTAGCAGAGATCACAGAAAACTCGCTGGAATTGCGGGACGCCTACTTGCAGGCCAAGATTGTCAGTCCGCGATACTCGGATGATGCGCTACATGTGGCAGTGGCCACGGTTACAGGATGCTCGCTGATTGTGAGTTGGAACTTTCAGCATATCGTCCATTTTCAGAAGATCCCCTTGTACAATGCGGTGAATACACTCAGAGGATACCAACCTATCACGATTTTCTCACCCCAGGAGGTGATCAAATATGAAGAAGTTTGATTGTGTACAGATGAAACACCATGGTGCTGAACAAGTCAGGGAAAAAACAGCCGCTATGTCTAGGGAACAAGAGCTCAAGTTCTGGCAAGAGCATTCCAGAAATCTTGGCCAACGTCAGGCGGAGATCCGAACC
>JAZDLP010000343.1:0-3995 GCA_043801885.1 Planctomycetota bacterium
ACGGTTGAAAATCGCGCCTGAACACACCAGCGCCGAAGTACTACGCCACATGAAAAAACCAGGCATGGCGCAGTACCAAGCATTTTTGAAACGCTATGCGCAAGCTAATGCCGCCGCCGACAAAGATCAGTACGCCGTCCAGTATTTCATCTCCGGACACCCCGGCTGCACACTGGAACACATGGTTGAGCTGGCGCAGTTCCTAAAGAAAGAAAATCTGTCGACGGAGCAGGTGCAGGACTACTATCCCGCGCCGCTGACTCTGGGCATGGCGATGTGGCATTGCGGTGTCAATCCGCTGACTGGTGAGAAGATATATACCGCCAAGACCGCGCGCGAAAAACGTCTGCAACGCACGTTATTCTTTTTCCGCGATCCCGATTACTGGCCCGATGTCCGTGAAGCGCTGCGCGAATGCGGCCGCGAAGATTTGATCGGCAACGACTCGCAGTGTCTGGCGCCATCGGAGAAACACATTCGAGGCTAATCCGCAACCAAAAGACGTTGTTGACGGGGGGACGGGGGGACGGGGGGACGGGGAGACGGGGAGACGGGGAGACGGGGGAACAGGGAGACGGGGGGACAGGGGGAGACAGCTTTGCTTAAAAAAGTTGCCAAAAAAATCTTCGCGGGACGCAAAGATTTTGGCGGTTGTAGTACAGTGAGAAGAAAAATTCGTAGCCGTGTATTATTGAGTCCAGTAGAGCTAAAGAAATGTCGGCTGTGTGCCGTGCAGGCGAGGACGCCTGCGCTACAAGTTGATTAGTTCTCTACTGGACTCAATAGTTTCTTTGTGCCTTTGTGTCTTTGTGGTTATTTTGCGGCTCATGCAGTACAGTGGTTTGTGCTGGATAAACTTGTGGCACAGTATCGCCATTTATCGGCGTTTTTTTGAACGGTTGCCAAAATGAAGATTCGTTGTGTTATTGCTTCTATCCTCTGTCTCCTCATTTTTTTGGGTATATGGCATCTCTGCAGTTCGTCGCCAACGTCAAATCGTGTGCCCGGCGGAGCTGACGTAGTAGTCTCAGCGCCATCAACGGCATTGGCGTCTCAGCCCAAACCAACCGCACTCCAGCCATTAGATACGGTCACCGTCACGTCCTACTCTCCGCCCAAAGTCCATGATCCGCAACTCGCGATTCTCGTGAATCGCAACGCCGCGAATCGTGTGACGTCTGACATCTCGGCCAGACTGCCAAAGGTCAAAAATAAGGACGATTTTCCGGCCTTGCTCTCCGTCTTAAGCGACTCACAGGATGACGATACGGTTCGCAATGAGGTGGCCAGCTTGCTGCGACGATCCAACTGTTCGGAACTGCTCGACACTCTGATGAAAGTGCTCAACAATACGGTCGAAGGACCGCGGTTTCGAGCCTTCGTCATGCAGCATTTGGGACAGATTGTGCCGGACGAGCAAACCGATCCAGATACGCGACAAAAGTTGATCATCCGTTTTCGTCAAGCGCTCGATGACAAAGACATGCCAGTTCGTCGCCAGGCGCTTCAGAATCTGTGCCGACTGAACGACGCGAAAGGCAAAGAGACCGCTATCGCCTGGCTGAACGCCAAAAGCGCGATGGCGCAGCCAAACTTATTAGAGAATGCGCAGGCTGAAAATTTGCGTTGCCATAACGCCGATGCTGTTCGCGATAGCGCGATCCGATGCGTCTTTGATTTGGGATTGCGTGAACACATTCCGATCATTCGTCAGTATGTTCGCGACCAAAACGATGTCATTCGTATCGCTGCAATTGTTACACTCAGTCAGTGGGGCGATGAAGAGAGTCGTCCTGCTTTCGAGGAGGCTGCTCATTCGCCTGTTGCGCGACTTCAGCGCACGGGACAAGCCGCGCTGAAGCAACTTGATCAAGCGAAAAAAAAGTCGCCATAACGGATTTTAACTTTCAGATGAACATTACGACGCCACGTGTGCTCCTGTTTACCGGCGACGGCAAAGGCAAGACGACCGCTGCGCTAGGCATGTTGCTACGCGCCAGCGGACATGGATTGCGCGCGCTGATGTTGCAGTTCATCAAATCCGATACGACAACGGGCGAATTGACGGCCGCCAAACGATTGCCTGGCGTCGAAATCATTCAGACGGGACGAGGTTTCGTACCCAAACCGGATCATCCCAAATTTCAGGAACACGTCGAGGCCGCGCGCGCCGGGCTGCGTCAGGCGTCCGAAGCGCTATCCGCAAAGAAATATGATCTGCTGGTGCTCGACGAAATCTGCACCGCCATCAGCCGAAAACTATTGGACGAAAAAGCTGTTATCGAGGCGCTGGCAACCGCAAAAGGAGATGTCTGTCTGGTTTTGACAGGCCGTGACGCAACACCCGGACTGCTTGCGCTGGCGGACACAGCCACCGAAATGCGTTGCCTCAAACATGGTCTGACGAACGGAATTTTAGCCCAAAAAGGGGTTGAGTTTTGAACAAGCGGCTGGTAATCGCGGGCACGCAGAGCGGCGTTGGAAAAACATCCGTGACGCTGGCACTGACACGCGCCCTGACACGTCGCGGACTGCGTGTGCAGACTTTCAAAGTCGGCCCCGATTTTCTCGATCCTTCGTACCTCGCTCTCGCGTCCAATCGGCCCTGTTACAATCTGGACGGCTGGATGTGTGGAGAAAAATATGTTCGCCAGCTTTTCGTGCGCAAGACCGCCGACGCCGAAATCGCTATCATCGAAGGCGTCATGGGACTCTTTGACGGCGCTGATTCGACAACATCAGAGGGCAGCACAGCGGAGATCGCACGGTGGCTCAACGCGCCGGTGCTGCTGGTAGTCAATGCTCATGGTCTGGCGCGCAGCCTGGCCGCCGTGGTCAAAGGATTTGTGTCGTTCGAACCTGATCTGCGGATTGCGGGAGTGATCGCCAATCAATGCGGTTCTGATCGTCATGCGCAATGGCTGGCCGAATCGTTGCGCACGGCGATTTTGCCGCCGCTGTTGGGCGCTATTCCGCGCGGAGATTTTCCAGCTCTGCCCAGTCGTCATCTTGGATTAGTGACCGCGGATAGTAGCGCGCTCTCGCTCGCAGTCTTGGATCAAATGGCGGATGTTTTTGAGCGACACGTTTCGTTGGACGCTATACTGGCCGCTTGCGATTCCGCGTCACTACCCAGCGTGCCGCAAATTTCCGCGCCGGAGCCGCGTGCGCGACGCATGCGGCTCGGCGTGGCGCACGACGCGGCGTTTCATTTCTACTATCCCGACACGCTGGAGGCGTTGCAGGCTGAGGGTTGCGAGCTGGCGTTCTTCTCGCCGTTGAACGATGCGCGGTTGCCCGAGATGATTGATGCTTTGTATCTCGGCGGCGGTTACCCCGAAGAACATGCCGAAGCGCTCGCCGCCAATACTACACTGCTGCAGGACACGCGCACGTTCGCGGCAAACGGGAATACGATCTACGCCGAATGCGGCGGATTGATGTATCTCGCGGAAGGCATCGAGACGCGCGTGAAACAGCGTCATGCGCTCGCCGGCATCCTGCCAGTTTGGACGCGCATGCTCGAACGCCGCAAAGCGCTGGGCTATGTCGAAGTGGAACTGACCGCCGATTCATTATGGGGTCGCCGCGGAGCGCGGGTCCGCGGTCACGAATTTCACTACTCTGAAATTGTGACGGATTCTCAGCTAAAAGACTGGCGACTGGTTTACTCGCTCCAGCGTCAACGCGCTGACGGAATCGTTGTCGAGGGCTTTCAGCGCGGGCGCATTCTAGCCAGTTACGTTCACGCTCATTTCGCATCCCGACCAGAAACGATTAGATATTTTGTCAATAGTTGTGAAAATATAGCGCGGTCAAACCGCAACCAACAGTGATAGCATATAAAGGGAAACAAGATAAAAATAGGGCTCATCCGGAACGAGCGTACTTCACAAAGTGCGGAGGTCGGTAAAGTGGAGTTGAAAAAGCGTGGATATGCATGTCTATTCTGTGGATGTTTAAAGCCTTCAGAAAAGGAGAATCAAGCATGTCCA
>JAZDLP010000359.1:0-9961 GCA_043801885.1 Planctomycetota bacterium
GATTCGCTGAAGAACAAGGAACACAACGTGCGCAATCTGCTAAAACGACTTGAAAACTTGGGTTATACAGCCACACTTACGCCCAAAGCCCTTGCCTCGTGAGTTATTTTCGGAGCAGAGGCACAGAGAACACAGAGAAATGTATAAGATTTTTCTTACGGATACCATCCTTAATTCCATTCCGTCTCTGTGGCCTCTGTGTCTCTGTGGTGAACGATTACGATTTTTGATTGTGGATTGAAGGAAAGAAGGTCTCTTTTGGCGGCAAATTTGCTTTGAGTAACAAACTTTAAAATTCCTATACTTCAAGATATGCGCCGTGAGCGGTTACAGTGTATTAAGGATATGATAGATGGCCAAGTTTGATAAAAAGCTGGCTACAGTTTTAACAAAATGTCGCCTGATTAACGATCAGCAGCGAGATGAGGCATTGAATGAGGCTGAAAAAAACAACTCGTCTCTGCTGCAGATTCTAATCAATAAAAAATTCTGCGATGAAGAGACGTTGATTACCACCATCGCGGAAGAAGTGAATTATTATCCCATCAATCTCGCTTGCATAACCCCCTCGCCCGATGCGCTGGAAGTGCTGAGCGAGGAACAAATCAAGAGTTATCAAGCGCTGCCAATTTCCAAGATGGGCAAGCTGCTCACTCTGGCGATCGCCAACCCTTTCGATGTGCTAACCTTGGACGACGTCAAAATCGTTACCGGTTGCGAGGTTGTGCCGGTGCTGACGACCGAGACAGCTATCAAGAAAGCCATTGAAAAAGCATTCCGAAAAGATGTTAACATACAAGACGAATTGGCCGCCACCGCGGCTTTGCTGGATAATCAATTGCTTGCCACCGACGGCATCGCCGTCAGTCAGGATGCTGAAGACGAAAACTCCGCGCCCATCGTCAAATTAGGCAATCGTATCATCGAAGACGCTTATTTGCAGGGGGCCAGTGATATTCACATCGAGCCAGCCGAAGATCGTGTGTATGTCCGGTACCGCATTGACGGTATTTTAAAAGACCAGATGCAACTGCCAAAGGCCATCCATCGCGCATTGATCAGCCGTATCAAAATCATGAGCGATCTGAATATTTCCGAGCGGCGCCTGCCACAGGATGGTCGTATCGTCTATAAGAAGTTCAATCCAAAGTATGATTTGGATTTGCGTGTCTCCATTGCGCCCATGAATTATGGCGAGAAAGCGTGCACGCGCATCCTGGATAAAACCAAATCCTGCCTGCCACTCGATAGACTTGGTTTTTCCGAGTACAACATGAAGATGTATCGCGAACTGATTCAAGCGCCTTACGGGATGGTCTTGCATTGTGGACCAACCGGCTCGGGCAAATCCATGACGCTGTACGCGGCGCTCAACGAGATCAACTCGCCAGACTGGAATATCTCGACGGTCGAGGACCCGATCGAGTACACACTGCCGCGGCTGAATCAAATGCAGATGCGAAAAGATATCGGGTTGACTTTCGCGACGGCGTTGCGTTGTTATCTGCGTCAGGATCCGGATAGCATCCGGGTAGGCGAAATCCGTGATGCTGAGACGGCTGAGATTGCCGTCGAAGCCGCATTGACCGGCCACGTGCTCTTCTCTACTCTGCATACCAATGACGCAGCGACTACAATTCCGCGGTTTAGCGAATTAAAAGTTGAGCCGTTCATGATCTCGACCTGCTTGATTTGCATTTGCGCTCAACGGCTGCTACGCCGATTGTGCGCCTGCAAGATGTTGGATGTTCCGAAGCCTGAAGAATTGGCGTTGATGAATCGCGCCAGGGACGAGGCTCCGGTTGACAAGATCGCGCGACCGGTGGGCTGTCCGCGTTGTAGCGGCTCGGGCTACAAAGGCCGCACAGGCGTTCACGAATTATTAAAGAATACCGATGAACTACGCACCCTGATCAATAATCACGCCAACGCCAACGAACTAAAAGAAGCGGCGCGAAGCAACGGCATGCGCACGATGTTTGAGGATTGCATGGAAAAAGTGAAACAAGGACTGACATCGCTACCGGAGGCGATCGCTACAGCTCAGCCGGATGGCACACTGGCGCCAAAATAAATACGTAACCGTTCGCCACAGAGTCGCATTCGAGGCCAAGCCGCAACCAAAAGGCGTTGTTGACGGGGGGACAAGGGGACGGGGAGACGGGGGGAAACAGCTTTTGTCCAAAAGTCATCAAAAAATCTTTGCATCACGCAAAGATTTTGACGGTTAGTAGTACAGAGGACACAGAGGTACGCAGAGATGAACAGAAACTTAAAAATCCAAATCCTCTGTGTCCTCTGTGGCTAAAAATAGACTGAACGGTTGCGGAATTTCTCTGTGCCTCTGTGGTGAACGGTTCCAATTTTTGGTTGCGGATTAGCCGCGCTATACGCTTTTTTAAGGAGAATATATGGCTCGCTTTAAATATGTCGCTCGCGACTCAGCCGGCAACCGCATTACTCAAACCATGGATGGTGCCAGCAAAGACGAAGTGTTCAACAGTCTCAAGAAGAAAAACTTGCAGGTCCTGTCCGTTACTGAAGACAATTTTGCCGCGCTCGGCAAGGCGCGAGCGACGGGCGGCGGATTCTTCGCCAGTCTCACCGCCAGGGCCGCCCCGCGTCCGAAAGTCAGCGGTGAAATGCTGGTGATCTTCACCCGTCAGTTCTCCACCATGATTAGCGCTGGTATTCCCGTGCTGGAGTGTCTCACCATTTTGCAGGAGCAGGCCGAAGATCCAGGCTTCAAATTGTGTCTAAACCATATCGTGGAAGACGTGCGAGGGGGGCAGGATCTCAGTCAGGCCTTGTCCAAACATCCTCGCATTTTCACCCGCATCTACGTCAATATGATCAAGGCCGGCGAAGTGTCCGGTCAGTTGGATACCATTCTGCAGCGTTTGGCGGAGTATTTTGAAAGCACTGAGAAACTGAAACGCGAGATCAAAAGCGCAATGACTTATCCAGTGGTCTCGCTGATCATGATCCTCGGCATCACCATCTTTTTGCTGGTTTTCATCATTCCAAAATTTCAGGATATTTTCAAAGCATTGAAAGTGGGTCTGCCGCTGCCAACGGTTATCGTGTTGGGTATATCCAAGATCTTGACCAATTATTTTTTGCAGTTTGCAATTATTATCGGCGGTATCGTTTTGTTGATCAAATGGTGGAAGTCAACTGACTTCGGCGGTTACACCTGGGATCGCATGATGCTGAAGATGCCTGTCTTTGGCGACCTGCTTTCGAAAGTCGCGCTTTCTCGCTTCTCCAAGACCTTCGCCACGCTGTTGCGCTCAGGCGTGCCTATCCTGAGCGCTCTGGAAATCGTCGCCTCGACGGTTGGCAATCGAGTGGTGGAAGAGGCCATAAATAATGCGCGCGAATCCATCCGACAAGGCGAGACACTGGCCAAGCCGCTGAGTGAATCCATGGTCTTCCCGCCTATGGTGGTGCGAATGATCGCTATCGGTGAAAAATCCGGCGCGTTGGAACAATTACTGGAGAAGATTTCCGAATTCTACGATCAACAGGTGGAAGCAACCGTCGAATCGCTGACCGCATTGATTGAGCCGCTCTTAATCGGCGTTATGGGATTCATCGTTGGCGGCATTGTGCTATCCATCTTTCTGCCGATATTCAAAATACAGGATGCGTTGCGGAAGAAATAAGGGCGGTGGTTGTGCTGGATGCTTTTGTTGAACGCCAGGCGCGTACGCTCCGCGGCAATAAGATTCTGATTGGGCTGCGTCTGTTACTGGCCACGCTCTCGCTGACCGTGCTCTTGATTCAGGAATCAATCGAAGCAAGCGCTGTTGTGACGCGAGTGCCGCTGTATCTGCAACCGACCGGTCTGATCGCAACCATTGTCTGCGCGCTCACCATTTTATACTTACTCATCGCGCGTCGTTCGGAACGCGTGCCGCGCCTGGCGCCCAGACTGGCATTGGCGCAGGTGTTTGTTGACATCCTGCTAATCTCAGTCTTAATCTGGCACACCGGCGGCGTGGAAAGCCAGTTTGTAGTTCTGTATTTAATCTCGATTTGCGCCGCGCCGTTTGTCTTAAAGTGGAACGTATCAATCCTCGCGGCGGCGGTTGCCGCCACGCTTTTCAGCTTGCTAACCTTGGGCTATAGTCTGGGTTGGATTCCGGAAACTTTTGCAAAGCAACCGGGCGTGGACATTCACAAGTTCACGAATCTGAATCTGCTGGACTTCGCACGGTTGTT
Source organism: Planctomycetota bacterium (assembly GCA_043801885.1). Lineage (GTDB taxonomy): Bacteria > Planctomycetota > SZUA-567 > H5-PLA8 > H5-PLA8 > JAZDLP01. Next base: position 4,228 of record JAZDLP010000359.1, read on the forward strand.
ATTATTGCCAATTGGCGCGTTCTTTTTAACGGGATTGCTGGCTGGAACGTTGGCGCGTCGGCTGGCTTCCGCACGTTTGATGCACAAGGAAATTCTGGAAGGGATCGGAGAAGGCATCCTGGTTGTGGATAACAACTGTAAGGTGCTCTATTACAATGGAGAAGCGCAGCGTCTGCTGGGCGTGAAAGACAAACTGGAACAAATGAGTCTGATGCAACTACTGGGCGAAACTGTGAACCGGCAGACGCGAAGTGTTTTCGCCTCAAATGTAGCGGCTCGTACTGAAATCAACCATCAGCGACTGGACGGCAGCTTCGTTCCGTTGGTGGCGCGAATATCGTCGCTTACCGACCCGGAGGAGGGCGCTTCGCGAGCCGCGATCCTGGCACTGGCCGACAACACCACCGAGAAAAAGATGGAAGAATTTCTTAAGCATCGGCAGCGCATCGAGACGATGGGACAAATCTCCGCGACGATTGCGCACGAAATCCGCAATCCGCTGGCTTCTATTCGTGGCGCGGTTCAGGAGCTTGGTCGCTCGCTGCAAATCCCTGAAAATAAAAAAATTCTATTGGATATCGTTTTGTCCGAATCTGACCGGCTGGACCAGATCATTACCGATTTTCTACGCTTCGCCCGGATGCGCCCGCCTCGACTACAACTGACCGACTTAGGTCGTCTGCTGGCTGACATCAAGCTGCTGCTGACTTCGCGACCGGAAGCTCAAGGCATCTCGATCACGCTCAGCGGTGACGAAGGCGACCCATTTCCGGCGGACCCAGAGCAACTCCGGCAACTCTTTCTAAATCTAGGCGTCAATGCCATACAGGCGCTGAATGACCGTGCGCGTCGTGAGCTAAACTTTCGTGTCCAGGTAGTCTCGCTGTATCACGCCACTGGTTTCAAACAGCAACAGCTTTTTGACCGGATAGATCGACCGGGTATACTGGTGGAGGTTGAAGACACCGGTTGTGGAATGTCCGAGGCGATCGTTAGCCATATATTCGAGCCTTTTTTTACGACCAAGTCAGCCGGCACCGGACTGGGTCTGGCCATCGTGGGACGTATTGTGCAAGCTCACGAAGGTCTCATCGGAGTGAATTCTCGTGATGACCAAGGCGCTACGTTTCGCGTGTGGCTACCTACCGACTTGCATGTTCCGGCGACTTGAATATTTTAGATTTTAGATTGCAGATTGTAGATTGTAGATTGAGGAAAAAAGAGGTTTCGCTATGAGTTCGGAACGCGCCACACCTTCATCCAGTTCGTTGTCCGGCGTCCACAATCCGTCGTCGGCGCTCAAGCGGCGCGTCCTGATACTTGATGACGAACCCGCGATCCAACAACTACTCAAAATAGTGCTGCTGGATGAAAATTATGACGTGCTGCACACCGATGACGGACGCGAAGCGTTGAATCTGATCGCCAAACAGCCTGTGGATCTGATCATTCAAGACCTGCGCATGCCAAAGATGGATGGCCTGACTTTTCTGCGGCTGCTCAAGGATCGTTATCCCGATATTCCTTCAATCGTCATCACCGCCTTCGGCACTTTTGAGACGGCGATTGAGGCAATGCGGTTGGGCGCTTATACTCATCTAAACAAGCCCTTTGACACTGAAGAAATTCGATTGGTCGTCTCACGCGCTTTAGAACGACTGGAGATAAGTAAAAAGTCGCCCCGCGCTAACGTTCCATTTCTTGATATAATCAGCAATACTTCGCTGATATCCGATGTGGTTCGCTTGGTGAATCGTATCGCGCCGACCGATTCGACGGTGCTGATCACCGGTGAAAGCGGCACTGGAAAAGAACTGATCGCGCGAGCCATTCATTTCAAATCGTTGCGTTCCGATCAGGCATTCGTGCCGATCAACTGCGGCGCGTTCACAGAGACGTTGTTGGAAGCGGAACTGTTTGGACATCTCAAAGGCTCATTCACCGGCGCCATCGCCGATCATAAGGGTGTCTTCGAGAGCGCGGATCGCGGAACGCTGTTCCTGGATGAAGTGGGCGATTTATCGCTCTCCACTCAGATTAAGCTATTGCGAGTGTTGGAGTCACGGATGGTCAAACCAGTCGGCGGGACGCGCGAGACTAAAGTTGATGTACGCTTCATCGCCGCTACTAATCGTCATTTGGCGCAGATGGTGGCGGACGGGCAGTTCCGCGAAGACCTGTACTATCGCCTGAATGTAATTCCGGTCGAACTGCCGCCACTGCGGGAACGCAAAGAGGATATTCCGTTGCTGGCCGGTTATTTCCTGGCTCAGTTTGCCAAACGAATGAATAAACCGATGACGGGGATTGATGACGCAGTGATCGAACAATTATTGAGTTATTCCTGGCCGGGCAATGTGCGCGAGTTGGAGAATACCATCGAGCGAGCTGTGGCGCTTTCACGTGGCGACCGCATTACTCAGGCGGACACGGCCGGACCAGGTTGGGGTTGGCATGTCGGCAATCGGCGCATTATTCCGACGCATATACCCGCCGCCGCGACGGCTGTGGCTCTGCCGTCTCCGATCGCCAATATCGCCGTAGCGTCGAGTGTAATTCTGCCGGCAAATGGCATTGACTTGGAAAAACATCTGATCGAGGAAGAACGCGCCTACATTATCCAAGCTCTGGAACGCTGCAATTGGAATCTGACGAGCGCCGCTAAACTGCTCAATATGACATTCCGTTCCATCCGTTATCGAGTGGCCAAGCTTGGCATCGAGCGACCATTTAAAATGATGAATGATGAATGATGAATGCGAAATGATGAATGCGGAATGGGGAGTTTTTGACATGCGCAGGCGAGCCGTAATTTTAGTCGTCGGTCTGATTCTCGCGGCTGCGGCGCAGGCGGGCAGCTCAGTGAGCGCCGTGCCGGAGAACGCATATATTTGGAAAGCCGGGGATGTGTTCCGCTTCGAATACTTCAAATCTATCACCGTCAAACAGCCCGATGAAACCGGACGACTCGCCGAACGCGTCACCGAAGTCGCGGGTGTACTGATCCTGGAAATCAGACAAGTTGCCGCTTCCGGCGCGACCGCTACCTTGCGGCTCGATTCTCCTCGCATCACACTGCCGGAATCGGTCCAGTTCTCGGCGCAGTCCGACGAGCCGCAACTGCAGCCAATGAAGAACCGCAGCGTAGCGCACGCCTTGGAAGGCGCTATTAAGACGGCGCGTTGGAACTGCAAGCTCTCATCCAACGGCCTGATCTACGTAGAGAGCCGGACGCCGAAAGATATGGCGGAGTGGCTGAAAGACATTGAGACTGCCGCGACTTGGCGTAAGAAATTCCTGGATGTTCTGCCTCGCATTATCGAGCAGGACTTGGGGCTGAAGACTCCAAGTCATGATCGAGACAGCTTGTTGTATCTCGGTTCAGCTCCGCCCGTCTCGACCACTCGAGCGGCGGATCATCTTCGTCCGCGCCGCGAGGCATTGACGGTGGTCTCCAATGACGGCGAGAAGGCGACGTTAAATTTCAAGCGCGTCGCGCCCAAAGACGCAGGGGTTTACCAAATTCCCGATCTGCTCAAAAACGAAACCATCTCCGCCAGCCTAGTGAGCGTCTCTATTCAGATTGGCCGCGCCGTCTTCGATCTTAAGATCGGCATGCTGGACACGCTAAACGAAAAATACACCGCTTCGTTGAAGTACACTTATCAAGCGCAACTGACGTTGGATCAGGAAGTGTGCGTTGAATATCGTCTCAAACGCCTGGCGCCGCCTATCTCCGCGCCATAGTAGATGCACGGCATGCCGTGCCCACTACGGGTGTACGGGATTCCACACATTTACCGACATGAGCAAAGATTTTTTGGCGACTTTTTGGCAAAAGCTGTTTCCCCTCGTCTCTCCCCGTCCCCCCGTCCCCTCGTCAACAACGCCTTTTGGTTGCGGCCTGACTGCGCATTACGTAATCACTGACTGTTGTTGCCACAGTTGCGCGTAGCCGGATGACCCGCGCAGCAGCTCTTGATGTGTGCCTATCGCTTCGATTCCGCCACCTTCCGCAAAAATCAAAATGCGATCAACGTGGCGCAGCGTACTGAGACGATGAGCCACGATCAAACTGGTGCGACTAACCACCAGTTGATCCAATGCGTCCTGTACTCGTCGTTCGCTGGAAGCGTCCAGCGCGCTAGTGGCTTCATCCAGCAGCAGTATCGGCGCATTGCGCAGAATAGCGCGCGCCACGGCGATGCGCTGACGCTGGCCGCCGGAGAAGAGTTCGCCGCCACGTTCGCCGCATAACGTCTGATAGCCTTCCGGCTGCTGCATGATCTCATCGTGAATCATGGCCGACCGAGCGGCTGCGAACACTTCATCGTCCGTAGCATTCAGACGTCCGTAGCGAATGTTGTCGGCAACGCTGGCGTGAAATAGAAACGATTGTTGAGCCACCAGCGCCATTTGCGCGCGCAGACTGGCCAGCGAGACCGACTTGATGTCAACGCCGTCCATCAGTATCCGACCGCTGGTGGGATCATAAAAGCGCAGCAGCAGCGCCAGCAGCGTGGACTTGCCCACGCCCGTGCGGCCAACGATACCGATCTTTTCTCCACAGTGGATAGACAGATTCAGATTATTCAGCACCATGCCTCGGCCGTAATCGAACGACACATTCTCAAAAACGATCTGTTTTTTTAGCGCCGGACAAACGATGGCGTTGGGCAGATCAATGATAGTGGGCTTGATGTCCAGAATTTCAAATGTGCGCTCGGCCGACGGCAGTACCTCGGCCAGTTCGCTGAGCGTGCTCAACATGGCGCGCACAGGGCCGAAAGTCAACGCCAGCGCCGCGAAGAAAATCAGAAAACTGTTGGCGTCGAAATCGGACGCGCCGGCTTTCAAGCCCGCGAAGAGCATCACGGCAATCATGCCGACACCCAGCATCAACTCGGTCAACGGGCGCTGCATGGCGCGATTCCAGTTGCGTCGCTGGCCGGTGCGAAACAGACTTTCGGAAAGTTTATTGAAGTTTTCGGCCTCTTTCTCCACGGCGTCGTAGGCATGAATGATGCGCATGCCGGAAAGATTCTGGACCATCGCCTGAGCAATGTTGGCCGTCTTCTCCTGATAGCGCTTGGTCTGCCGAGTGATCGCGCGAATGATGCGTGTCAGCGGGAAGATAACCAGCGGCACGCCAATGGCGCCCAGACAGAACAACAACCAATTATTATAAATGGCGATACTGACCAGCACGACCACCATGAACGGCTGTTGCATGAATTCGAGAAATATCTTGACGGTCTTGCGCAGATTGTCGCCGTCGCTGACCATCCGACTGACCATGTCGCCGATCTTCTGCTTGTCGAAAAAAGCCTGATCCAGCGCGAGCAGCTTGCGCATCACTCGTTTCATAGCCTCCATCCGCAGCCGTTGCGCCAGCCACGTCGCGAGGTAAGTATTAAATAAGTCGAAGAACGATTTGCAGGCGATGCACAACATCATCAGAGCGCAGAGCGCGTACACGTAAGACGTCGGCGACATGAAGTAAGTTCGAAACCAATCATCAATAAATATCCCTACACGATCCTTGGGATTCGTCGGCTGCTGCTGCAACCAGTTCAGAAAAATATGAGCCAGCAGCAGCGGCAGACCGTTAAAGATTGCCAAGCCGACGGCAGTCAACAGATACAGCGTCAGTACACCGCGGTGCGGCAACACCAGCTTGAACGCACGCCAGAGATTTCTTATGCTATTAATCCTTGTAACCGTTCACCACAGA
>JAZDLP010000019.1:0-6163 GCA_043801885.1 Planctomycetota bacterium
AATCTTGTAAAATAGCTTAAAATAGACTGAACATATTATACATAAAAAATTATATTTCTCCTCGTAAATTGCGCGTTTTGTGGCTTGGAAAACAGAAACTAAATACAGATGAAGAAATTGAAAGTTGATTATCCAAGTCAAAATTTGCCGCCAAAGGCGATCTGTTTTCCTTCAATCAAAAATCAAAAATCAAAAATCAAAAATTGCCTTTTGTTCTTGTGTTTGCCTGGCTTGCTTACATGTCTCCGAGCGGAACAGATTCCCGATCCGATCCCGAAGCCGCCTGTCGAAATAGTTAATCCTGACGAATCTGTCGCGGAGACCGTGCCGTTGCCGGCGGAGAAGCCGCCGAACGATTCGAACGCCACTGTGATCGAAGGCAACACGGCACAGAGCGCGGATGATCTGGATTCGCCGACTCTGACGACCGACACGCCATTCGTGGCGTCAGGTGAACGAGCGGTATTCAGTCTGTATGGTCCCGAAGTATTTCTGCGCGGCGCGACGGGCTACTACGCGCTGCAGGACGAATTCGGACGACGGTTCAGTTCCGGCGTATTAAAAATTCAGGAACTGCCGTTTGCTGAAGGCAAGCCGCGCCAGATAGCGTTGCCCGTAATGAATCCCGTAGGCCAGCAGCACACGTTGGTCTTGTCGTTGATGGAGCAGTCTGGAAAACAAGTAACGTTACAATCTGATTTTACTGTGCCGCAGAAGCGAAGCTGGGAACAGTGGCTGACGTTGCTCTCCGCGCCACCGGCGGCGAGCGACTGGAAAACGCTGCGCGAACTTGGCATTCGAGGCTGCGTACAGTACCGCATGCATCCGGCAACGCGCGAGGCGCTGCGAAAACAGCAGGCGCCGTTTTATGTCGAAAATGTCGCGCGTCAGCATCTGTCACGTTATCACACCGAACGCGGCCTGTGGGAGAAGACGATCGCGACCATGAGCGATGCTCGGAACGGGGCGCGGTTTTCTCGCGAACCGTCTTTGAGTTCGACCGCATTTGCCGAAGCGCTGGCCAAGGAAGCCAATCGTCACGCCGAGGCTTACGCCGCTGAGACGCCGTTGTTCTATTCTCTAGCTTCCGAGCCGTCGGCGACTCGATTGGCCGCTGCCGCAGATTTTGACTTTAGCCCGGAGGCTATCGCCGAATTTCAACGTTGGTTGGAACGCGATGTTTATGGAACTTTAAATGGATTGAATCGCGCATGGAACACGAAATTCGCCGCGTGGACCGAGGTGACTCCGATGACTACCGATGAAGCGCGCTTACGTCTAAAGGACGGCGTGATGAACTTTGGGCCGTGGATTGACTTCCGCGAATTTCAGGACCACGTGTTTGCCAAAGTTTTGCGTGGCGGCGCGGAAGTGATCCGGCGGAAAGACCCCGCGGCTAAAGTCGGCATTACCGGCGCGATGGGACCGTTCGCTTTCGGCGGGTGGGATTGGTCACGCCTGGCGCAGGCGTTGGACGTGGTGGAATGTTACGACATCGGCGGCGCGCGGGCATTATGGCGAGATTTGGCGCCCGGCAAGCCCGCGTTAGCCTCATTATCGTTAGCGGCAGACACGTCGCCGGCCGATGTCACGCGCGCGATCTGGACGCTTGCTTTGGAAGGCGGCCGGCGCGGCGTGATACTGTGGACGGAGGTCGCAAAACCGGGCATTCTGGACGCAACAGTAGGGGCGTTTCACGAACCGCCCCTACGAATGTTACGCACTCTGGAGCGCACGCCGGGATTGCTGCTCGCCAATTCAACGAGAACGCACGATGGCGTAGCGATTCTATATTCGCCGGCCAGCATCCGAATGCAGTGGCTGTTGGAAGCCGATAAATTACACGGCGCTCAATGGCTGCAAGCTTGGGGCGCGGATACCAGCGCAGAGCGGCGCGAGTCGCCGCAATTACGACTGCGCGAAAGCTGGGAAAAACTGCTCGACGACATGGGACTGGCCTGGCGTTATGTATCAAGCGCGCAAGTGGAACGCCGTGAGATACTGCGGCCGGAGACTCAGATCAAAACGCTCGTTCTGCCGCGAGTCATCGCACTCAGCGATCAGGAAGTCGCCGTTCTTAAAGACTTTGTCGCTGCTGGCGGCCGACTGGTTGTTGACGCAACCTGCGGTCGTTTTGATGAACACGGTCGCTTGCGCGCAAAACCGCCGTTGGATGAATTGCTGGGCGTGGACACGGCCGCCGAGCCATTCTATTCCAAAGCGATGAATCCTTTGGAAATCGTCAAACCCATCGCTGCTGTTGCGGATCAGACGAATGCAATCAATGAGCATCTGAAAAATCTGGCTCCGGTTTTCTCAGACGAACCAAAATGGGGCGATGGAAAGACCGGCATGGCCGAGTACCGCAAAAGTCCGGTACTGGCCGCTAATTCCGGCGGAGTCTTCCTTAATCTGGATATTACCGACTATCTGCGTTGGCGACTGCATCCGGATTTGCCTACGGCTCGCGCCACGCGAGAGGTTATCGAGCAAGTCGCCTTCAATGATCGCAAAAATGAGTCGCTGGTGGATTGGGCCAAAACACGATTGCCGGAAGGAACACAACTCGTTTGGCTGCGCGTGAGCGAAATGGCAGCGAAAGCAGGCGACTGCACGCGCGTGCTGGCGCTGCGCCGCAATCCGCAAGAACGATTGCATGAACTTGGTGGGGAAGGAGATGGCAATTGGGCGTTCGAGAAAGCTGAATCGTTCAGCCTGGCGCTGCGAATGCCGATGTGGGTCGCGACGGTTCAGCTTGATCAACGAAGCGTCGTCGGATCGTTAACTCAGCGGATCGAAGGAATACTTGATCAGGCTACGCCATCAATTTTTGTGTTACATGCAGTTAAGCCGAACCCTCCGGTTGTAACGGCTCCTGCGGCGGCGAAGGTCGGCGAGACAATTAAAATCAAAATCACGTCCGACGCAGATCGCGCATTCAGAATTTACTCGGTGCAGGTGACGGGTCCGGATTTATCCGCGCGCAACCATTACTGCGCCTCAAAACTGGCTCCGGATGGCGCATGGACTTACCTGTTGCCATTAGCGGACAATGATTCTCCTGGCGAGTGGCAGGTGACTATCAGAGAGATTCTCACTGGTTTTGAAACGCATCTGCGACTGGACATTACGAATTAAGAATTACAAATTAAGAATTAAGAATTAAGAATTACAAATTACGCAACCGTTCACCACAGAGCCTCATTCGAGGCCAAGCCGCAACCCAAAGGCGTTGTTGACGGGGAGACACAGATGTTTCACCGGAAGAAGCGCTGCGAGAATTAGACACGATGTACAAAGTATACATGAAAGATCCCAAGAAAGGCTTTAGAATCTCGCGGATTGTCACGCTGAATAAGAAGTAATAGGAGGCTTGTACCTGTCGCTACTGAGGTCAGTAGTGCGCGAACGAGAGAGGTGGTTTATGAACTACAACCTGCTCGATGAACCATGGATCCCGGTGATGTGGAAGTGCGGAAAGACGAGTCAAGTGGGCATCCACGAGGCGCTCTCGAAGGCCGGGGAGATTCGCGAGATTGCGGCCAGCAATCCGATGGACCGCGTCGCGATCTTGCGGTTCCTGCTGGCTTTATTGTACTGGTGCAAGGGAAACCCTTCGGACGCAGATAGTGTCGCGTCTGGCGATTCGTTTCCGGCAGAATGGTTCTCGAAACTCGACGACAATAAAGATTATTTCAATCTGTTTGACGACAAGTTGCGATTTTACCAAGATCGTAACGCCAAAAGAGAACGCGCTTCCACGGATCTGTTTCAAGAGATTCCCACTGGGAATAATTTTTGGCATTTCCGGCACTCGACGGATAAGAAGGATGGTCTATGTGCCGCGTGCGCCGCAATGGGTTTGTTACGATTGCCGTTATTCTGTGTCAGTAGCCTACCTGACCTAAAGTCTGGAATCAATGGCGCGCCGCCTATCTATGTTGTCCCGTGGGGCATATCGCTGCTGGACACTCTTCGCGCAAACTGGACGACACGTGAGCTACTTGGTATTCCCGCATGGGTTAATCAAAAGGCGCATCTTGCTTCTGAGGAAGAAGTGCCCCTCTTAACGGGTCTAACGCTTCTGGCAAGGCGCGTCTGGTTACATGAGCCGATTGGGCCACCAGGCGCATGTTGTGTTTGTGGAAGAACGGAAGAAACCCTCATCCGAATGTGCGAAAATCAGTCGGCTGGAAAACAAGAAAATAAACAGTGGGATGATCCCCACGTCGTATACCTAAACGAAACTACACAAAAGCCCGTGAAAACTATTGTAGATGGGGCATTGACCGAAATCACACGGAAGTCCGTGAAAGCTTCCGATCTGACGGCTGCAGGCGAATTCAGGATGGATCGTCCATGGCCTAATCTGCTTGCCAACATGATCACGAGCGACAAGTTCGCGCATTCAACCAAGATTACGTTTTTTGTCGTCGGGTTTGCAACTGATAAAGCGAAGAACATTGATGTATGGGAACGAAAGATTGATCTGCCATCCACCGTATCAGTTTTGGTGACATCGTTACAGCAGTGGAACAAGCAAGGCTGGTCACTTGGAAAACGAATAGAGGAAATAACAAGATCGGAAGTTACGGGGGCGTCCATTATCGCCGCCATTCGCCCACACGTTGAAGGAAAAGTTTCCGCGATGACGAGTGAACTGCTCACTGGCGACGACGATGCGTGGGATAGGGCGGCGCGGGAGTATCGGCCGATGATGAAGACGATTGCTCAATCGCTGTCGCCAGGGTTCACGGCGGCGGCTGTTCAGCAACGGCAACAGATAGTCGGCGTGTTGCCTGTCATGCGCTCAAAAGGCAACGCCAACGATAAACCCGTCCGTAAGAAGGGAGGGAAGAAGTGAACGCCACGGAACAGTACATCAAAGTGCTGACGAGTCTCAAGACTGGCGAACTCGGATTACTGCGCAAGCACGCGGGGCAGGGGCTCGACGAAACGGTGGACGGGTTTGATCTTTTCACAGGTCTCTGGTGGCCGTTGCGGCAACAAAACCAATTCGCTCCGCGTCGCGAGGTGGCTTGGCTGATCGCCAAGCTCTACGCCTTCCGTCCGATCACGGCATCGCCTGGCGAGACGCTTGCCAGGCAATTGCGTCTCTGCCAGCCCAACAATGACCCAGAGAAACGGTTCGAGAAGAGGTTCGACAGGTTACTCGTTCTGCCGCTACCAAAAATAGAGCCAGCGCTACAATGGGCGATTGGCTTGATTGCATCAAACAGTCGGCAACTTGACTGGATCAAACTGACAGATGATCTGTCCAAATGGGAACGTGAAGCCACTCGCATCGAGTGGGCGGAACAATTTATTGGCAACAGCGAAGGGAGTTAAGCATGTTGATCGAGATTCATATGATTCAGAACCACAGTCCGGCGAATCTGAACCGGGACGACTTGGGCGCGCCCAAGACCTGTTACTTCGGCGGAGTCTTGCGCTCGCGGATTTCCAGCCAGTGCCTCAAGCGCAGTATCCGTATGAGCGACGAGTTTAAGAAATTACTTGGCGGCGTTGCCACTCGCCGGTTGGCGCAGTTGATCGCCGACAAAGACATGGATTTACTTAAAAAGGCGAAGAAGGTACTCGTTATCTGCGGCATAGCGCCCAAAGAGAAGAAGGGTAGCGATGATAACGACCTTGATGATGACGACAAGAGCGCTGGGCGCGTTTATGTGAGCCGCAAAGCAGTTCATGAAATGTCCATGCTTCTGAAAAACGGTGGCGAGAAGTCTGACCAACAACTAGCGACGGAGTTCGCGAAATTGATCGCTAATCATACTGCGGTTCCTGATATGGCGCTTTGCGGCAGAATGCTGGAACCAAAGAAGCCAAAGAAGCCAAAGGAAGGAGAAAAGAATAAGTCGGGCGATGCGAATGAGGTAGATGAAGGCAACGAGAAAGCCAAAGAAAAGAGTGTCTGGAAAGAACTTGACTTAACCGTGGAGGCTGCGCTCCAAGTGGCCCACGCGATCTCAACACACGAGGCGCGTCCGGAAGTGGATTATTTTGGGCTCATCCGATTAAAGCGTACTTCACAGTGTGCAGTGCAAAGATCTTCAGCCTGAAGAACTCCGTATCGCGGTAGCCGTAAGCTTGACGTTGCATCGTTTTGATTTTGTTGTTGAAGCCTTCGAGTTTTCCGGATGAG
>JAZDLP010000027.1:0-12932 GCA_043801885.1 Planctomycetota bacterium
TTATGAAAGTGACTGCTGATCAATTTCAATGTCAAAGTTCTTGAGGATGTTATCCAGAGAAAAATCTTATAACTGGACTTTTGTAAATTTGCACTTTGTGACACAGGCTTTCCTATGAAGAACTTATTGACGTTCCCAGCCAGCCCTCTGGGCGCACGATGTGATTTGCAAAAGTCCAGTTATAAGTTTCTCTGTGTTCTCTGTGGCTCTGTAGTGAATGGTTACAAAATTACAGTGTAACAACTTGAAAACACAAATCCCGAGAGGAAATGATGGCGATGAAATCGGACGGAAGAACAAAAATTCGAGTCTCTATTATTGGCGCCGGGTTGGTTGGCGAGTGTCTTATTCGCGCCATCCTGGGTCATCCAGAGTGCCAACTGGCGTTAGTGGTCTCAGAACACGCCGCTGGAAAAAAGATCGGCGACATCCTGCCGGCACTGCGCGGCGAACTGGACATGGTTGCGTCGGACGCTCAGCCGGACGAAGTCGCTCGACAAAGCGACGTCGTCTTCACGGTCAAGAAAAGCGCCGAAACTTTCGCGCTGGTTCCGCCACTGCTCAAAGGCGGAGCGAAGGTTATTGATCTTGGCGCCGAGTTCCGCTTCAAGGACGCGGCCATCTATGAGCAATGGTACAAAGAGCCGCACACTTGCAAAAACCTGTTGTCGGATGCAGTTTATGGTCTGCCGGAACTGTTCAAAAGTCAGATAAAATCCGCGCAGTTGGTGGGCAATCCCGGCTGCTACGTAACCTCGGCGATCCTGGCGCTGGCGCCGCTGCTGGCAGCGAAGGTGATCGAACCCGACGGACTAATCGTGGACTCGTATTCGGGACTGAGCGGCGCGGGACGGCAATACAAACAAGAACTGGGCAATCTTTTTATAGACATGCACGAAAATATTAAAGCCTACAGCGTTGGCAGTCATCGTCACACACCGGAGATTGAGCAAGGACTTAGCACTGTCGCCGGTCGTCCGATTACGCTGACTTTCGTCCCGCATGTCGCGCCGTTGGATCGTGGCATTCTGACGATGGCCTTCGCGCGCCCAAAAGCTGGCCTGACTACTGATCATGCGCTAACGATCTTACGCGAATATTATACGCCGGAGAAAGCGCCGTTCGTCCGTGTGCTGAATGGTGTCGGCGAAGTGGCTGTCAGCAACGTGCTCCACAGCAACTATTGCGACGTGTCTGTTCAAGTGGTAGAACGCAGCGGACAAGTTGTGGTAGCCTCGACGTTGGATAATCTCGTCAAAGGCGCGGCCGGCCAGGCGCTGCAGAACCTGAATCTGATGTGCGGTCTCGATGAGACACTGGGCTTGAAAGGAAGAAGCTTTTAGATTGACGATTGACGATTTTGGATTGACGATTGATAAAGGAATAAATCAGCAATCAGCAATCAAAAATCAACAATCCATTTTGGTTTTTATGAAAAAAATTACGGCCTACATTAAACCTTTCAAATTAGAAGCCATGCTGGAGCGGCTGCCGGAAACGGGCGTTTCCGCAGTCGTTGTCTCCGAGTGCCGCGGCTACGGTCGTCAGAAAGGTCAACTGGAACGTTACAAGGGCGATGAGTACGAACTGACTTTTCTACCGAAAGCGCGCGTCGAAATTTATTGCGAAGATGAGATTGTGGCGACTGTCGAAAAGGCGATTATAGAAGGCGCGCGCACCGGACGTATCGGCGACGGGAAGATCATTATTGCGCAAGTTGAACAGACCTGTACTATCTCTACTGTCTAAGTTCATTTTCGTTGGTTAATCACCAAGGGCACTAATAAGTTGCGACTTTTATAGTGGTATGCTTTCGCCAAACTGTTTCGTTCTTCCCTCGATCAATACACTCCTCGATGCGATGCTCCGCTCTACATTAGAAACACTGGACTCAATAGTGGATGCCGCGTTTAAAGTTCGTAAAAGCATTTGACCGGAGTTATTTGGAGTCCGTAAAGAATAATCTGGGAGTTTCTTTGTGCCTTTGTGTCTTTGTGGTTAATTTAGTTCAATCCACAATCAAAAATCAAAAATTCCCTTATGTTCCGCTTTTGGTTGCTGCCTATTTGCGATAGGAGATTATGGCTGACATTTGCGTAGCATCGCATCACACTTCGCTGGCCGAACTGCTGGCCGACGAAGAATTTTATATGCTGTCGCAGCGCGACGGTTTTTTAATCGAGTTGCGGTTGGATTATTACTCCGACTTGACGCTCGATAATTTTAACGTCGCTTTGAATGTGTTTGCGCCGAAAGCCATTGTTACTTATCGCCATCCGGCCGAAGACGGACGCCGAACCAACGTCAGCGACAGTGAACGGCTGAGCTATCTACAGCGTGCGGCCGAAGCGGGCGCGAAGTACATTGATATTGAAACTCGCACACCGCATGCGGATTTTAAGAAGCACCAATCGCAGTTGATCCTCAGCTTCCACGACTTTGAGCAGGCACTCGATAGTTACGAACTGCGGCGGCGGCGCGAAGAAATGAACGCCGACGCGGAAGCCGATATAATCAAGATCGCCTGCCGATCCGACAACATTCAGGACACCGCGCCATTACTCAGCCTGCTAACAGATAATGCCGCTCTGAAGCCGCTGATCGCGCTGGCGATGGGCGAATCTGGATTCTGGACGCGCGTCGTTGGACCGCTCTTCGGGTCGCCTCTGACTTACGCGCGCGGCGAACGTGCGCCGGGCACGGCCGCCGGGCAGCCGACTTGGCGCGAATTGGAAGAAAACTACCGATTCCATCAGCTCAAACCAGGCTGGCCGGTCTACGGAGTAATAGGCAACCCAATCACCCATTCGCTCTCGCCGCTGATGCACAACACCGCTCTGCGTAAAATGGGATTGGACGGCGTATATCTGCCATTCCGTGTCGAAGGCGATCCGATTGAGTTTGTGAACACGTTTGCGTCGGCGCTGGGAATCAAAGCATTATCGGTGACGATTCCGCACAAAGAGACCATGCTTAAAATATGTTCTGAAGTTCACGAATTAGCGCGAATGATCGGCGCGGTCAATACGATCCTGCTCAACTCGAACGGCGCGTGGTATGGCGCGAATACGGACGCCTTCGCGGCGGCTGATGCGCTGGAAGAAGTCATTGGCTCTCTGCGCGGCAAAAACGTGTTAGTGCTGGGCGCCGGCGGCGCGGCCAAAGCGGTGGCCTTCGGAGTAAAGGTTCGCGGCGCGCATGTCTTCGTGGCTAATCGCACCATCGAGCACGCGGTTGCGTTGGCGGCGGCTGTGGGCGGCAAAATGATCCGCTACGACGAACTGGACGGTCGTCCAAATTTCGCCGCAGTGATAAATACGACGTCGGTGGGCATGTTTCCGGACACGCAACAGACGCCGCTGAAAAAAGAACAGATACCGGAGTCTAGCATTGTTTTCGATACCGTGTATAATCCATTGCGCACTAAGCTTTTGAAATTGGCGCAGGAAAAAGGCTGCGAAGTATTAGAAGGGGTGACGATGTTCGTTCGTCAAGGAGCCTGTCAATTCGAACTGTACTCGGGAGCCAAAGCGCCACGAGAGGCGATGAAACAAGTAGTGCTGGCCGCGTTGAAGAACGCCAGACTATTATCCGAGCCGCGCGCGTTAGCAAGCGGTCGGGCAGTCAAGCGAATCGCTCCCTAACGGTCGCGGCTCGGATAACAGTAACCAAACAAAAGAGAATTGGAGACGGTAGCAAGGAAGTCGGGCTATACTGTGCGCGGGGAAAATCTGGGCTTTTTACTAGGAAAAAGCCGAAGTCCTAGCTGTGCGCAGTATATTTGCCGCGAAGCGGCAAAGAGAAGTAGCCTGTGGCTTCAGCCACAGGAAGAGATAGTTGTTTTTAACCCGCCCTGAAGGGGCGGTGGGTGGTTATGCTCAAGAGACGAACGCTACGTCTGGGACTAAAGTTCCCGCGCCCCTTCAGGGCGCATTGGCGTTTTGACATCGTTGTCCCGTGGCTGAAGCCACAGGCTATTACCCTTCACGCTTTCAGCGTGAAGACAACGAGGGAGAGGAATTCCCGACTTCGTTGCTACAGTGTCCTTTTTTTTCTTCAATCCAAAATCAAAAATCAAAAATCAAAAATTCTTTTATGTTCGCTCCTCGCCCCGGTACTGCTGCTTCTGCTGTTGGGTTGCGATGAGCGTGATGCGGACGCGCCGTCTGCTGACGCGCCGAGTGAGAAACATGACGTCACGCCGTCCAAAACTAAAGACTACGCCAACCAAGACGCGCAGCTCACTTCCGATCAGTTGCGCGACAAGACGCAGAAACAGTTGCAAACAATACGCGAGAACGCCGAAAAAGATCAGGCCAAAACCAACCAAAAAGCCGCTAAAAACAAGCCAAAGAAAGAGAAGAACGACGAGAGCAGTAAATCTAATAATCTAAAATTCCTCAACGCTAAAACAGTCGTGTATCCCACGGAGAAAGAGTGGCATGACTTCAAGGCTTCCAAAGAGGCTGGCTCGTCCGTCGGCTTGCCTGTTAATAACGCCAAGACGTCACCAAAAATCCTCGAATTCAAAAGTTCAGAACAGAAAGAAAGCGTATTGAAGTTAACTGAAAACGAGAAGCAAAAAAATATCTTTTCTAAACCGCCGCCAAAACGCAACTGGTTCAGCCGCATCTTTAGTTCTAAAAAGGAGGCGACATCGCTTGCCGCGCTCGGCGATGACAAAACCTCAAAACCGCTCGATGATGCGATTAACACGCTGAGTAAAAAAGATCCTAATAATGTTGTGTCCACTCCACGCGACTATAAAGATACGCTCTCCCGCCAGCTCCAGTCCGAGATGGCGCGCCGACGATTGATCGCTACCGCGGAAAACGAATCGAAGCCGCGCGCTCTGGCGGAAAACGCTCTGGCGCAGACAGTAGAACTGCCTCCTGAGAGCGCTCCGCCGTCGAACGTCAAGCCACCGACCGTGAAAGATAAGGAAACCGAGCCGATTGCCGCCACCGATGCGTCCGCGAATAATAATTCGCCGCCTGGCGAAGCCGATCTAAAAACTACCGCAGAGGAACAGTACCGTGCCGGATTACAGTCGCGAGATGCCGTGGCGCGTGAACAATCATTTCAAGTGGCGGCCATGGAACGACGCGCGGACGCCATTCCATATCTGCTCGACGAAATAAAAGAGAACCGTCTGCTGGCCGAATTTGCCGCTCGTTGTTTGGGCGCTATTGGCCAGCCGACACCGGAAGTGGAAGAGACGTTGCTAAAAAGAGTGGGTAGTCGCGAGGCGAACATGCGCATGTATTGCATTGAAGCGCTGGGGCGCTTGAAAAGCCGGCGCGCGGCACAGCCAATTATGGCGGGACTGAAGCTCGAAAAAAACTACGCCTGTCGTTGCGTCAGCGCCGAAGCGTTGGGTTTGATTGGTGATCGCGCTGCGCTGCCGGCGCTAAAGGCTCGACTGGAGGATGCGGGCGAGATTGAATTCGTTAAGACAAGCACGGCGTTAGCATTGGCTCGCCTGGGCGATCCCTCCGGACGCGCACACTTGACTCGCATGTTGGATTCGTCCTCACCGGCCATGCAGATATTGGGGTTGCAGGGCATGATGCAATTAGCCGATCCGCAAGTAGCGGGTTATCTCAATGCCGCGCTCGAATCATACTACGATGAAGTATGGACTACGGCGGCGATTCTGTTTTCGCGTCTGAGTCCGGGAATAGCTTTGCCGGTATTGCGTCAGCGATTCGAATCTGCGTCAGAAGTTGTCCGGCGGCGCGCGGCGCTGGCGATGGGTTTGCTTGGTTCCGACGAAGGCATGTTTTACATTGATCAGGCCGTGCGCGATGGCGAGATGCGGGAGCGCGCACTAGGCTGTGAACTGATCGCTCGTCTGGCGCACACGGATCGAGTGCCGTTGCTGATCGAACGCCTGTATGACCCGCATAGCTCTGTGCGCAAAGCCGCGGCCATCGCGTTGGCGCGTCTGAACGCGACGGACGCCTTGCCGGCGTTGATGGAAGCGTCTCGCGGACTGCGCCGGACGCAGGAGTTAGCGCCCATTTTGCGCGGCAGCGGTCCGGATATGGACGAGACGCTGATTATGCTGGCATGTGTACGCAGTTTGCGTGGCGAGAAAGAAGATTTGGTCATCACCACCAGGCCTAATCCGCATGACTTAAGCTGGCCGGAAGTGGACAAAGCGCTCAATTTGCAGTACGTGGAATTGATAAAGCTATACAAGCTGGTAGATGTGATCTCCGCAGATCATCGTGCGATTGGCGCGGTGCTGCGCCAGCCCAACGGCAAGGAAGTGCCGTATCGCGAGGGTGAGCCGGTGGTGGCTGGATTCAAACTCCGGGAGAGCAGCTTGCCGATGATCGGCAAAGACAAAACGCCGATTCCAGCTTATGCCATTCTGATGCGCGGTGACGAACGCGTTATTCTAACCGTCGGCCAGCCGCCGATCGTGGATAAGATAAAAAGTAATGGTTTTAGGAATCATACTAGATGAACGATTCAGCAATAAAGATTGATATGTCTGAAAAATTTCTTCACCTGACGCATGC
The DNA here is from genome assembly GCA_043801885.1 of Planctomycetota bacterium. GTDB lineage: Bacteria > Planctomycetota > SZUA-567 > H5-PLA8 > H5-PLA8 > JAZDLP01. The sequence continues at coordinate 6,531 of JAZDLP010000027.1, forward strand.
ACCCATTGTCGAGGCTGTGATTGAGATTCGTGCTCGCACACAAATATCTTGGGATCAAAATGCCATTGCAGCTTGGTTAAAACCCAGACTGCCTGATTACCCGATAGCTCACATGCAAAACGAATTTCACGCCGAGGTTACATTTGAGCCGCAGGGAATCACGAAACAGAATCATTGTAATCTTGGCTTGAAGGGTGTGCGATTTCAGTCAGCCGACAAGCTACACGTGGCTCAATTCAATCGAGATGGTTTTGTATTTAGCCGCCTTCAGCCCTACGAGAATTGGAGGCAGTTGCGAAGTGAAGCAATACGACTGTGGGCGTTGCATTGCGAACTGGCCAAGCCAGCCGATATTCAACGGCTTGGCCTTCGCTTCATCAATCGTATACTAGTTATGGCAGAAAAAATTCAATTGGAGGAATACTTGCGGATTCCTCCGCAGTCGCCACCCAATTTAAACCTTCCATTGACGGGAGCATCCTTGAACAGCGTCTAAATGAGATGCGCTGGTTGAAAAATAAAATCTTTTTTGGTAGCATTACTGATAAAGCATTGGAGAGTTTTCGATGAGCGTCGCCGTGTTGACCGTATCCACACTGCTTTCATTTGGCCATGTACCGATGCCATCCGTGGGCGCTGAACCAGATGGCCATGTGACTTTAGAGTGGCATCATTCTTCTCGCCGAACCCTCTCCGTGAGTGTCAGCCCAGATGGCGAGTTGCATTATGCAGCGTTATTTGGCGCAAGCAAGGTATATGGAACGGAGCCTTTTTTTGGGAATGTTCCAAAATCTATTTTGGATTTGATTTCGCAAGTTGATTTCAGATGACAGATGAAACGAACCCGCCACCGGTTACTAATAATGAATGGCTTGCTCGATTCACGTCAAAGCCAGCAACTTAATCTTTAGTAACCGTTCACCACAGAGACCCATTCGAGGCCAAGCCGCAACCCAAAGGCGTTGTTGACGGGGAGACGGGGAGACGGGGAGAAACAGCTTTTGCTCAAAAGTCGCCAAAAAATCTTTGCGCCACGCAAAGATTTTGATGGTTAGTAGTAACGCACTTAACTTTAGATAAACTAGACTCAATAACTACTTTTCAAATCTGTTCATCTTTGTTCATCTTTGTTCATCTTTGTTCATCTTTGTGTCTTTGTGCCTTCGTGGTGAACGGTTACGATCTTTACGGTTACAAGTTTTATTAGCTCGAAAGGCGCGGTATTCATGGCTAAAAATCAGAACGATAGACCAACTGCGACGGACAATCAAGGCGAGAAGTCTTTCGAAAATTGCCTGGCCGAATTGGAAGAGATTGTGGCGCAACTGGAAGTCGGCGCGAAACCGCTGGACGAGAGCTTGACGTTGTATGAGCGCGGTATCGCGTCCTTGAAGAGCTGCCACGCCATTCTGGATAAAGCGGAAAAGCGCATCCGTCTGCTGGTCAAAGGACCTAATGGCGAGCCTCTGGTGCGAGAGAAGATTGACGGCGCGACTAAAGCCGGACAGAATCCAAATTTTTCGTAACCGTATAGTATGGACGAGGAGCGACAAATCAAACGCAGGAGGATTGCTTTTGGCGGCAAAAAATAGAACGGCTATGTCACGTTTGAGCAGCCATTGTGGGCGGTCTGCCATCTCCGCGAGATCAGGAGCGAGTGCGGAGGAAGAAGACTACGCCGTGATCGCTCGGACATATTTGGAAAGCTCACGCAAATTCGTGGAGCAGCATCTGAATCGGCTATTGCCGTTTGAGAAAACGTCGCCGGAGACGTTGCATAAAGCGATGCGTTATTCAATCTTTGCCGGCGGCAAACGCTTGCGGCCCGCGCTAGTGCTGGCGTCCGCCGAAGCTGTGGGCGGAACGCGCGATGTGGCCGCGCCTGCGGCTTGCGCGGTGGAGATGATTCACACCTATTCGTTGATTCACGATGATCTGCCAGCGATGGACGATGACGACCTGCGCCGTGGCCGACCGACTTGTCATAAAGTGTTCGGTGAAGCGCTGGCCATTTTGGCCGGCGACGGATTGCTGACTTATGCCTTTGAAGTTCTGACTACCAGTCCGCTCGCCGATTCGGTTTCCGGCATCGTCCGCGCCATTGCGCGCGGCGCTGGAACCCAGGGTATGGTTGGCGGGCAAGTATTGGATATTGAAGGCGAAGGTCAATCTGCGACGCTGGATTCCGTTCGCGCCATCCATACTTGGAAGACTGCCGCCTTAATCGCCGCCTGTTGCGAAGCCGGCGCGCTGGCTGGCGGAGCTACTCCAAGCGAATACAAACAACTACGCATTTACGGGCAAAACATCGGCCTGGCCTTTCAAATAGTTGATGACATACTTGATATAACTTCATTGCCGGAGGCGCTGGGAAAGACACCTGGAAAAGATGTCCAGAAGGGCAAAGTTACTTATCCATCCGTGATGGGTCTCGAAAAAGCTCGCGCTGAAGCCGCTCGCCTGGCTCAGCGCGCGTTCGATGCTTTGAAAAAGTTGGGCGCTCGCGCGAAGACTTTGGAAGCTTTAGGCCGTTTTGTAGTAGAACGAAAGTCTTGACATTGGGAACGCTGCGCCCCAGTGCCGAATTTCAATCGCGCAAAGTATAATGGTCTGGAGGACGACATAATGCCACGACGGATTTTAATTGGCATGTTTCTGTGCGCTGGAACAATGCTTGCGGTGACGGGATGCAGATCCTCGCCCCGTCGGCTGGCCTCCGGAGAAGGCGCGTCCATAGATTTCCGCGCAGTCATCAGCGCAGCCAAGAGCAAAGTGTTCCCGACGGTTGTATTTATCAAGGTCATAAAAGAATCCCACGAAAGAGGGAAGAAAATCACCGCAGAGGTGGCCGGTAGCGGAGTAATTATCTCTTCTGGCGGTGAGGTGCTGACCAACTGGCACGTGGTTGACAAGGCGGTAAGCATTCGGTGTCTGCTGTACGATAATCAGGTATTCAGCGGCCGGGTACTCGGTACGGACAAGGAGATGGACCTGGCACTCGTCAAATTGGCGCCGGAAGGTATGCCGTCTGCAGCAAACCTGCCGTTCGCTACACTCGGCGATTCGACACTGCTCAAGGAAGGTGATTTCGTAATGGCCATGGGCGCGCCTTGGGGTCTGTCGCGGTCCGTGTCCTTGGGCATCATTTCTTGTACGCACCGATTCCTGCCGCAAGCCAGCGAATACACAATCTGGCTCCAGACCGACGCGGCCATCTCGCCCGGCAATTCCGGTGGTCCGCTGGTGAATACTGCGGGTGAGGTGATAGGGATCAACACACGCGGTGTGCTGTTCGGCGGCGACATGGGCTTTGCGATTCCGGCAGAAAACATCAAGATGTTCCTGCCACAGCTCCGGGACCACGGCCGTATCGAGTGGAGTTACACAGGACTACAGCTCCAGCCGCTCCGGGATTTCAACAAAGATAGTTATTTCGATGCGGATCGCGGCGTGATCATAGCTGGCACAGATCCTGGCAGCCCCGCGCGCGCAGCGGGACTGCAAATCCGGGACAGGATCACCGCTGTAAACGGCGCTGTGATTACTGCAGTCACCGAGGAAGACCTGCCTGCAGTGCGGCGATTACTGGGCAGCCTGCCCCGGGATGCAGCGGCAGTGTTTACTATCATGCGGGATCGCACGGAACAGACGATCACCATCACGCCGCGCACCAAGGGCAAAGTGGAGGGCGACGAACTGGACTGCCCACGCTGGGACTTTACGGTCAAGACCATCAATCAGTTCGACAACCCGGACCTGTACTTTCATAAGAAGGTGGGCGTGTTCGTGTTCGGCGTGAAGGCACCGGGCAATGCCATGAACGCCGGCATCCAACACCAGGACATCCTGCTCAAGATTGACGGCCAGGATGTGGCCACGCTCGCCGACATGCGTCGGATACATGCGAATGCAATGAATGCGATTGATGCAAAACACAAGTTGCCGGTCATGGTCCTGCGCAACGGGTTAATCTGGCAGATGATCCTGGATTTCGGCCGGGATTACGAAAAGGAATAATGAAAGGATGATGTATATGCGTAGTTGGAACATTGGCGTTATCGTGATCATCGCGGCTGCGAGCGCAGTGGCATTACCAGCGGAACCCGTCGCCGGCGTAACGCCCGCTGACCTTGCGAGCATTGCGGAAGCTGTACTCCCCGGCTTGGTGCAGGTGACGTATCGGCTCCGGTACGACAAGGGCGAAGCGCCCACAGGCGGCGCATGGTCCGCGAAATGCCCAAATTGCGGGCATTATCACGGCCAGAATTGGGACAATTTCGTAAAAGAGGAACGCTTGGTCCGGCAGCCGGGTTACCTGGTTGCCGCGAATCGCGTGCTGACGACTGATATTGCTACACACCCGCGGTTTATCGAGACGATCCAGGTGCGCTTCGGCGGGACCGCTGTGCCGGGCCGGATCGAACGCTACGCATTAGATCAGAACGCGGTCGTGATCACCCTGGACCGGCCGTTCGACGGCGCCGTGCCGCTGGTCTTTGATGCTACGATTCCGGGACCTTATTACAGCGTGAGTTATGCCGAGGGCGAAACAGAATGGCGCGTTTCGGTTGCTGCTGTGCCCGCCGGGCCCGTGATCGTCACCCCCGGCAAGGAGAAGGTTCGACCTGTTCCTGATGGTATCATCGTGAACAGCCGCGGGGCCGCCGTGGCCGCGGCGATGAATGGGAACCTGCCGCTAAACGAAATATGGAAGGGATCCCCACTGGACTGGGTCGCCCTGACTGCCACGGAATACCAGCAGAAATTGATCAGCCTGCAGAATGCGATCAAGAACACTGTCATCCGCGTCCAGCTCAATTTCCGCAGCCCGAAGAAGAAGGCTGATGATCGGCACGGTAACTACAGGAGATCTTATGGTAGTGACGAGGATGATACCGGGGAGCCAGATGCGGCCGAACGGAACGTGCCCGGTCTGGTGATCGGCGATGTCATGGTACTGGCGCTTGTAGATCTCAAGGCGCCCGAGACCGCACGCTTGGAACGAGTGACTCTGCACTTGCCGAACGGAGTCGCGATCGGCGCCCGTTTCGGTCACAGCCTGCGTGACTTCGGAGCGTTGATTGTGATCCCCGAACGGAAACTCCAAGCCGTGCTCCCCATCGCAGGCGGAGACATTCGAACGCTCCGGGGCCGATTGCTTCTGGCTGCGGAAGTGCGGATCAAGGGTGAGGAACGGATTGAATATCTCATGCACCGACGCATCCCGAGTTTCGAGTATGGACGTCAGGACTACAACTATCCGAATGTTTCTTACGCGGCCGACCATCTGTACTTCTTCACGCCCGCCGGCGAATTGGCTGTGTTCCCGCTGCGGAATCGGTACAAGGGTGTGTCCAAGAACGACCAATGGTCTTACCAGAATGCCAAAGTTTTGCCTACGCCGGTGGGTGTCATCATGCCGGTCATTGGCGACTTGGTCCGGTCCGGCGACCCAAGCAATGTTCCGCTCAGCATGGAACAGGAAAACCGATTGGCTTGGCTGGGTGTCGAACTACAGAATCTGACGCGCGATCTGGCTCGCACCAACAATGTGGCCAAGTATTCCAATGATGGAAAGTTCGGAGCCGTCGTGTCCTATGTGTACCCCGATTCTCCCGCAGCCAGAGCGGGCATCGAACCAGGGGCGATCCTCCTGCGGGTGCATGTGGCCGGCGAGCCCAAGCCGCTCGATGTCACCTTGGACGGGATGAACAATGCGGCGTTTCCCTGGTCGCGACTGGACGAATGCCCAGAGCAGTATTTTGACCGAATGCCTCAGCCTTGGTCCGATGTGGAGAACCTATTCATCCGAGCGCTGACCGATTTTGGGTTCGGCTGCGCCTTCCAAGCGGAATTTTTTATTAATGGCGTGATCGTCAAGAAGGATTTCACCATCGAGCAGAGCCCGCCGTACTACGAAATGGCCGCGCGCTTCAAATCTAAGGAATTAGGCATGACCGTACGCGACATCACGTATGAGGTGCGGCGCTATTTCCAGATGACAGCCGACAGCTCAGGCGTGATCATCTCCAAGATCGAGACGGGCAGCAAAGCGTCGGTGGCGGGGATCAAGCCTTATGAAATCATCACACACATTAACAATCTGCCAATCAAGGATGTCAGGCAGTTCGAGACGAACCTAGCCGTTGGGACCGAACTGCTGCTCAATGTCAAGCGCATGACGCAGAGCCGGGTGGTCAAAGTTAAATTGGACAAGAGTGAACCGGCGCCCTAATCGCATCGTAAAAAAAAGTAGGTAACCGTTCACCACAGAGCCACAGAGGACACAGAGATGGAATTAAAGGCTCGTGTCGGTAAATGGTTGGGATCCGTTCATTATAAAGAGTGCCTGTTGATCGCGACTTCAACGTTAACGTTTTCAGAATGGCATCCGCAAGAAAA
>JAZDLP010000036.1:0-10912 GCA_043801885.1 Planctomycetota bacterium
ATTTCCCATCGGCCAGCCCTCCCTGAAATGAGTTGAGAAACGTTCGAACATCACAAACTGAACTTTCTGTAACCCATTCCTTTTCGAGGTAACTGGCCTTTTTTCAAGTTCCATAGTAACTCTGTGGTGAACGGTTACGTAATAAGATTTGAAATTCCGTAACCGTTCATCTGCGCAGAGTATATATTGCGAGCGCGAGGATGTTTTACTCGTTAAACAAATACATTCGTAATTCGTTCTATTCGCAAATCTCCATCAGCCGTCTGTAGCCCGCCTCGGGGGAATACTCTTTTAGATACCGGTCGCGTCCTGCGCGACCCAGCCGTGCGGCCAGTTCCGGATTTTCATGCAAGCGCCGCATGCAATCGGCTAGGCTCTTCACGTCGCCGGGTTCGAAGAGCATTCCCGTTACGCCATCTTGCACTATCTCTTTTGGTCCGGCGACGCGCGACGCGATTACCGGCTTGCTCAGCGCCATCGCTTCGATAATGCTTAGCCCGAAAGGCTCCTGCCATTCTGATGGGAATACCAACGCACGCGCTGCTGCGATCTCGCGCAGCGTCTGCTCGCGCGACTGATAACCGGTGAATACATCCGATGATGAACCCGCGCCATCGCGACGATCGTTTGGCCATTCACCGATGATCTTTAATGACACGTCTTTTAGTTCGGCATGCGCGGCCAGCAATGTACGGATACCTTTTTCCGGCGCCAATCGTCCCGCATAAATAAAGCCATCGCCTGGCTCGGTAACGGCAACTGACGTCGCGGCGATATAATTAAAATAACTAAAATTTGGCTGAACGATGATCTTCTCCGCCGGCGCTATGCCGACCTTCAGCAGCCAGTCCCGCATGTATGTGTTCAGCGCCACGAACATGTCCACTTGAGTGTGCCACGTGCGCGCACGACGGTGACGCTGCAACATGCGCGCGACGGCCAGACTGGCCATGAGTGAATTATTCCAGCATCGGTATTTGACCGCATGGCCCAGCCCATCGCTTGCGCACAGTTCGCACTGGCGACCGTCGCGGTATAGCGTTCCTGCAGGGCAAACCAGGCGATAATTATGAAGAAACTGAACTACTTTCACGCCCGCTTTTTTCAATGGCGCGTAGATGGCCGGACTCAGCAACGGCAACGTATTATGCACTAGCGCAATTTGCGGCTTGAACTCTTCAACAATCCTGGCGACTTCAAGCGCGGCCTTCGTATTGTCGGCGGTCTTGAAAAATAGCGCTATTTTTCGGAAAAGGCCGTAGCGATCTATTCCGCGATTATCTTTCTCGAAAACACGAACAACGTGTCCTTTTTCTTTCAATAGTTGCGCCTGCACGGCGACGACGACGTCCTCGCCGCCCGATTGACGGTAGCGGTTGTGTAAAATGATGAATGATGAAGGATGAAGGATGAGGGATGAAGGATGAAGGATGAAGGATGAAGGATGAATAGATGGCTGATTCGCTTCTTTCACAGTCGTTCACCGGTGTTTCTTTAAAGTATAGGAATTTCCAAGTGCAAAAGCATAAAATCGTCGCTGAAACAGTCTATTTTTGTAACTACTCATGCAGCCCATTTTTTTAGTATGTAAAGCAAGTCAGGCCACTATATGTAGTAACCTCTGGTTGGCGTTGCTTAAATCCACCAGATGCAAACCACCATAACTCTTTTGTCCGTGCTCGCAGTGGAGACTTCGTCTGTTCGCTCGTCACTCATCCTTCATCCTTCATCCCTCATCCTTCATCCCTGTCGTTTCGCGTACTTTCTTTCAACGTAGTCGGCGATGATTTTAGTGAATTGCGCCGTCAGCTCTTCCGGCGCGCCGCAGAGCGTTGCGACTTTCTGGCCATCGGCAAACACCGGGCAGTGCGGTTCTTCGCCGATTCCTGGCAAACTGATGCCTACATTCACGGCTTTGGATTCGCCAGGGCCGTTCACGATGCAACCCATCACCGCCAGCGTCATGTTTTCGATGCCGGTGTATTGCTTCTTCCATTCCGGCATCTTTTCTCGCAGAAAAATTTGAACCTGCTCAGCCAGATGTTGGAAGGTCGTACTGGTAGTACGTCCGCAACCGGGGCAGGCGATCACGCTCGGTGAAAACGCACGCAACTTCAGCGCCTGAAGCAGTTCGCAGGCCGCATAGACTTCCTCCCGTCGGTCGCCACCGGGCGCGGGGGTTAGCGAGACGCGAATGGTATCGCCGATGCCTTCCGCCAACAGAATGGCCATAGTCGCCGCGGACCAGATATGCCCTCGCATGCCCAGCCCCGCTTCAGTCAGACCCAAATGCAGTGGTTGCGCGGTCCGCTTGGCCAGCTCACGATACAACGCGATCAAATGTAGCGGATAGGAACTCTTGCAGGAGATAATGATCTGATCCTGCCGCAATCCGCAATCCAGCGCCAGTTGCGTGGATTCCAGCGCCGAGTCAATCATGCACTCATTGAGAATCTCTTCCGGCTCTTTGCCAGGATTCTGATCGCTGTTCGCTCGCATTTTGACGGCGACCAACTCCTGATTCAACGAACCGGCGTTGACGCCAATGCGAACGGCTTTGTTGTTATCTTTGGCGATCTGGCAAATCGTGGCGAATTGAGTGTCTCGCGTCTTGCCGTGGCCAACATTGCCAGGGTTAATGCGGTATTTGTCAAGAATTTTGGCGCAGTCGGGATGCGCGGCCAGCAACTTGTGCCCGTTGTAGTGGAAGTCGCCGATCAGCGGCACACAAATGCCAGCGTCCAACATGCGTTTTTGTATCTCGGCGACTGCCGCCGCCGCTGCGGGAGTGTTGACCGTGAAGCGCACCAGTTCCGCTCCGGCGCGAGACAGTTCGATCACCTGCTGCGCGGTGCTCTGAGCATCAGCGGTATCGGTGTTAGTCATGGCTTGTACGATAATCGGCGCGCCACCACCGACAGCGACCTGTCCCACCTTGACTTGCGTCGTCTTGTGCCGTATCGTCAAATCCATCGTCAGTCCTCAACGTCGAAAGATGAATTTGCCACAGAGGATACAGTTGTGTCCACCTGCATGCAAGGCGAGGATTCGGGAATCGCCTCGAGTGGCCTTTTGATTTTTGAAAGGTCGTAGTCACGAGCCATCTCGTAGAACGCGACGACGTTCGCGATAGGGCAATCGAAGCTCACGGCGTTCGATGCGCGAAAGATGTAGCCGCCATCGTAAGCGCAATACCGCATTAAGAAATCAACCTCACGCCGCACATCTTCAACTGTCCCGAAAGGGAGTGTCCGTTGGACGCTACCGCCACCGCAAAGCGTTATGCGTGAGCCCCACTTCGCTTTGATGACGGCCGGATTGACGCTCTCCGGCTGCATCGGATCGAGAATATCGAAGCCAATCTCGATCAGGTCATCAATGATATCTGTCACGTTCCCGTCTGAGTGGAAGAAGAATCGGACATCGGAGTTCACTTCTCGCGTTCCGCTGATCAGCCGTTTCCAGAATTGCTTGTCAAGCCTTCGCCAACTTTTGGGTGACACCATCATGCTGTGCTGCATGGCCACGTCGCCCCAGTACTCGAACATATCCACGCCGGCCGCGGCGCAGTGTTGTAGGATCAACAAGTTGTACTTCAGGAACCGCTCCTGGATCGCCTCGACCCACTCAGGGTTGGCCACGTAGTCGCACAAAAAGTTCTCCAATCCTCGCATCCGCCATGCCTGCTTGAACGGATTCACACCACTGCTACCGATCACCCAGTACCCTTCGTCTTTAAACTTTTTTACACGCGCCGCCAAATCCGGTGGCGCGATGATGTTCGCCTCCGTCGGCCAATCAAAACTGTCCAGATCGTCGGTTTTTGCAAACGGCCCGTCCATCCATTCGAGATACTTGCCGTCCTGCCCCACTCGCTCAACGACACCCCATGGGTCTTCGAAAGTTCGCTCGTCGCGCAGGACGGTTCGTCCGATATTCCCAAACGACCCGCGCAGTTCACCGTTGACTCGGCTTTCCCATTCAGGCCACTTCGTCGCTACGTTGCACTGCCGGGATAAGTCTGCATCCAATATCTTGTGGACTTGTTGCGCGTTGTCCACTTTGTAGTGCTGCATCATCGCTTCCGTAACTTCCGGCCGCCATCCGAGCTTAATCGGCACGCGATCAGGCATTCGATGATTGAGCGTTGCTAACATTCGTTCCCGTGGTGTCATGACTACCTCCTGCGCCTCTGCGGTAAATCGCACTTCGTAATGACTTTAACTTCTCCGGGTTCTCGCTAAACATTCATTTATAATTCGCAATCCACAATCCACAATCCACAATCCGATTGACAGGCATTTTCATAGAGTTATAAAGAACTAAAACTTTGTGATCACGTTTGTGCGGCCACACGTTGCGGTATTTTCGTAGCAGGGGCACGGCATGCCGTGTCCCTACATTTGGGTCGAGTGATATTTTCGAAGCAGGCGGCTCGTCTGCACGACGAGAACGTCTGCGTTGTTTTCAATGTGTGAATGATTGTGTTTTGGGAGAGGCGCAAATGTTTCCGGAGATTGAAATTGCACAATACGGGACAGTACTGCTGCTGTTGTTGCTGGCAGTGGCGGCGACGGCAGGTCTGATGTTCTTGGTGCGCTTAATCAGCCCGCGCAATCCCACTAAAGAGAAACAACTTTCGTATGAATGCGGCGAAGATCCAATCGGAAACGCCTGGCTGCGATTCAATATTCGTTTTTATATCGTCGCGTTAGTCTTTGTGCTGTTCGATGTGGAAATAGCACTAGTCTATCCGGTGGCGGCGATTTTTAAGAGTTTGACCGTAGGTGCGTCGAATTGGATGCCTGCGCTGATTGTCTTTGGCGAACTTTTTTTCTTTCTGGCCGTGCTGTTTCTAGGCTTGGTATACGTTTGGTGGAAGGGCGATCTGGGTTGGGTGAGAACGTTCCGTATGCCGACAGAAACAGTCGGTATGCGATCTTGGCAGAAAGCGGAAAAAAAGAGAATTTTTGATTTTTGATTTTAGATTGCGGATTGAAGGAAATCTAAAGGCGACCATATAAGTATAGGAATTTCAAAGTTGATTACACAAGTCGAAAATTGCCGCCAAAGACGATCTGTTTTCCTTCAATCAACAATCAACAATCTAAAATCTAAAATTCCCTTATGTTCTTTCCTTATCTGCGTTCATCTGTGGATTTTTTAAAACTATTTGGCGGAGTTAAGTGATGAACGTAAGTCTTCGACACTCGGCAGATTCCGAAAGTATCGTCTTCACTAATGTAGATGCTTTGCTAAATTTGAGCAAAGAACACTCATTATGGTATTTGCTGTTTGCGACGGCTTGTTGTGGTATTGAGCTGATGCAGACCGGCGCCAGCCGGTTCGACGTGGATCGTTTTGGAATGATTCCTCGTTCCACTCCGCGCCAGTCAGATTTGTTGATTGTTGCCGGCACTATCACGCATAAAATGGCTAGTCGCGTCAAACGACTTTATGAGCAGATGGCTGAGCCTAAATGGGTCATTTCCATGGGGTCTTGCTCCAACTCTGGCGGGCCGTTCTGCAAGTACAGCTACTCGGTGCTGAGAGGCATTGATAAATATATTCCCGTGGATGTTTACGTGCCGGGCTGTCCGCCTCGTCCGGAAGCGTTGATTGAAGGCGTCTTCAAGCTGCGCGAGCGGATACGCACTGAGCATGTGCTGCGCAAAACGAGCCAGATCGTTTCGCCTCGCCCACTCATTGGGAATTGCCAATAATGGATTTCGATGCGATTGTTAATATTTTGAAAGCGCAATGGCCCGAGTGCGAAGCACCGGCCGTCGAAACTGGTGATCGCTTTGTGATCGCGCCGGCGGACAAGGCCTTTGAAATACTGAAGCGCCTCAAAGAAGATCCTGCGCTTTATTTCGACAATCTCATGGACTTGGCCGGCGCTGATACCGGTCAGGAACTGTGGGTTGTTTATCATTTGCACAGTTTGCAACGCTTGCATCGTCTGACGATCAAACTGGTACTGGGACGAGAAAAGCCTGAATGCGACTCGGTGGTGAAACTATGGGGCGCGTCGAATTTTTTCGAACGCGAAATCTACGACTTGTACGGTGTCGCCTTTCGAGGCCATCCTGATCTGCGGCGACTGTTGAATCCGCCCGATTGGGTCGGCTGGCCGATGCGCAAGGACTACCAGTTTCCGAGCGAATATCATGGCGTGAAGGTGGAGCGAGATGATCAATATTTCGCCGAACATATTGGAGCCGGCTGATTCCAATAACCCCGTCTATCATATCACGCAACGATGTCCATGCCTGACTCAAAGCTCGCAGATTTTATAATTGAGATATTTCCCCCATGCCTCGCGGAGAGCAATCTCTACATGACCAGAAGTAACACCCACATGATGCCGAAAACCATGTTGCCCGATCCTCGCCAGCTTGTCTTGTAGCCTGTCAATCCGCGCTACGCCGGCGCATCCGAAGAAGTCGTCAGGAATTTTATCGCCTGTGAATTCACCTTCTCCAAGGTAAAATATTAAACTTCCGTTCTGTGTCTTCGAACTCGAAAATGTCAACGGCCCAGGAGCGATGCGTCCGACATTGCAACCGTATGTGCACCCTGCGCCGAGCGCCTTGGCCAATATTTGGTGTTCAGTAACCATTCCTTTCCCGATCATTAAACTTTGAGCAACAGGCCCGCAGTGGAAAAGAATGCACTTGTCGTCATCGGCGCCATAGTTGTTATTCCAATCCAAACACGTGGCAGCTCTTTCCGAAGCAAGCGAAAGCGAATGCATCGCAATCGCGTTACAGACATCAAGCTCGCATGCGGCCGGGATGCCGCGGTCGTTGATTTCACTGAGCAGCACACAGGGCGAAACTTTCAGCTCTTTTTCGATTTCAAGCCAGCAACGCAGCGCCATCGCGTCCATGCCATACTCAACGATGAGATCATCGAGCACCACCGAAAGCTTCGTAAGAGTCACAAACGCCTCATCGGGCACACCGTTCCATCGTGTATAGTTCTTCAGACGCTCAGCTTTCGCATGGTACTTCTCGCTGTTCGTTTTCTGATCTCTTACACGAAGCATTACTTCTGACAGGTCCAGCGTTTCCGTTGTTATGCCATACTGCTGAAGCGTAAGTTCGTCGAAGCGAATTGTCTTGAAAGCGGTCGTGCGGGCGCCGATGGCGCCAACAGTCATTCTCTTCATTCCGTTGACCACTCGGCAGACCGCGGCAAACCAACTGACATGCCGGGCAAATGTCCCGTCAGTCGGATGAACTGTATGCGGCTTGAAAGTTGTAAACGGCAACCCATACTGGAAGAAGACATCCATTACCGAGAACTTGCCGCAAAAGGCGTCGCGTCTGCAGTTGCATCCCATCTTATCCAATTCGTCGGGATAGGCCTGTATCATGATTGGAGCGCCGGCATCCTGAAGCGCGGAAATGGCTCCGGTTTCGTCTCCGAAATTCGGCAGGCACAGGATGACACCATCGTACTTCCCCCGATTGGCTGCCAGGAATCGCGCGTATTTCGCGCCATCTTCCGGGCTCTCAACTGCTCCGTAGGGTGTTGCCTTTTCATCCATGATCAGTGTGCCATATCCAAGTTTCTCCAACTCCTCAACCATTTCCTTGCGCGCGCCGGCCATGAGCGACCCTGGAAAGAACCCGCGATTGCCAAAAAACAAGGCGAAAGTTGTCTTCTTCATTTTATACTCCTATGGTTAGCGCCTGTTGCACGATTTTCGCGCAACGAAAGGAAACCCAATGCCACGCATAGTGCGTAGTCTACCCATCTTCATGTCATTAACAATGCAAATCTTCGTGTCACGCTTTTAATGCGGCTTGCCCTCGTTATGCGATTCTAGATGAATCTGGAACATCCGCCACCGACGTATCGGTATTCTGCGCGGAGGCAGCGCACGACGCGACTTCAATTTCTACAACAGCCGGCGCGAGGGACTGCATGGCCGGCGACGCGGGTGACGACACGGACGACGGCGAAATGTTCTCCGAATGATCCGGCGATGGCGGCACGGAAGTAATTGGTGTCGCGGACGGCGGCGGCGCCATGCTGGTCGTTTGATCCAGGCCTTCCAGTTGCGTTGTCAGGCTTTTGTCGCGCAACAGTGTCAATAACATCAGCAAAAGAGCTAGGAACAAGAAAGCAAGCGCGAGTAGTCCGATTGCGTAGGTTGGGCCGAAGTAAAGAATCGAATCCGCGCCCGGCACTTGGCTGCTCAGGTACAACACTCGCTCCGCAATCTTCAGACGCCGATAGAAATCCAGCGCCAGCATTAGCGACGCGCAAGCACCGATGGCCGTTGTAATTAGAAGCACATGTCGAAGACGCATAGCACACCTGAATGGCAGACGAGGCGACTGCGCTACGATGGCTCGGCAATTTCCGCGGATTGCTCTTTATGCTTTTTTACCTGCTGACCAGGCGCGCTGCCAGCAGCCCGTGGCTTTACCGATTCGCGTTGTTCCGCCAAACGCGTGCCTTTACCGACTCGATCACGCAGATAGTAGAGCTTGGCGCGTCGCACTTTGCCGCTCTTCTTCACTTCGATCTTGTCAATTAAGGGGCTGTGCAGCGGAAACACGCGTTCCACGCCTTCGTTGCTCACCAGTCGTCGCACTCTGAAGGATTCATTCAATTTTGAGCCGCTGCGTCCGATGACAATCCCCGAAAAAATCTGGATGCGCTCTTTCTCGCCCTCCATGATTTTGACGTGCACATCCACCGTGTCTCCGATATTGAAACTGTTGATCCGCTCAGGTTTGATTTCCGCCTGCTGCACTATTGCCATCAAATCTTTCTTTGCCATGATCTTCTCCTAATCTATTTTTAGCCACAGAGAACACAGATTGTCGCTTTAGTAAATCCGGACGTTGCTGCTCTGTTCTGCGCCGAGCCTGTTCCTTTCGCCATGCGACTATCTGCGCAGATTCGTTATCTCCCAACACTCCCGGCAGCAGCCGCGCCACCGCGTCCAGCGCTACCAACGCCGGAAGTTCTCCGCCAGTCAAGATATAATCACCAATAGAGACCAACTCCGGCTGCAAAATCTCCACGATCCGTTCATCGTAGCCTTCGTAGTGTCCGGCCAGAAAGATCAACCGTGACGCTTGCGCCAGTTCGCAAGCGAAAGCCTGATTAAACACTCGCCCGCGGGGACACATCAACAGCAAGCGACCGGGGTCTTCGGTCATTTGAGCGCGGATCATCCGCACCGCCTTGACCATCGGTTCAACTTTCATTACCATCCCCGGCCCGCCCCCGTAAGGCCGGTCATCCACGCTCCTGTGACGGTCGGTAGTGAAGTCGCGCAGATTAGTAACCACAACCTGCAACTTGCGCTTCTCTTGCGCAATCCGCAGAATTGACTCACTCAACGCCCCCTCAAACATTCTGGGGAAGATCGTTATGATATCAACACGCATCTCAGGCGCTAATTTTCATTGGCACGATTTTTTTAACTTTCTTCGCCTTGGGTTTCAGCGGTGGCGCGAATGACATTCCGGACGCTTTTAGCAAAACGCCCAATCCCTCCGTAGGCTGCGCGCCCACGCTGATCCAGTACTTTACGCGATCAAGATTGACCACAAAACGCTTGGCGACATCTTTTTCGCGTGGATCGTACTGTCCCAACTTTTCCAGATAAGCGCCTTGTCGCTTAACGCGTGCATCCATGACCACGACTCTGAAAAAAGACCGATTACGACGCCCTAATTTTTGCATGCGAATTTTAACCACGGTGTGTTTTGTCTCCTTTTCCTTTTCCCTGTCGCGCCCAAATCGTCGTACTCAACGACAATTGCCTAAACCTTGGGCTCATGTCGGCAAATGTGTGAAACAACACAAAACATACCATAAAATTAAACGAATTCCACATACTTGTCGATATGAGCCAAACTTTTATATCTATACTATGCACCATGAACTCCCAAACTTTCCGCAGCGCCAGCAGCGGGCCGGTCGAGCCGTTCAGTCGCGCCAGTTTCGCCGAATGGATTGCTCGCCGTGACCGTTACGCGCGTGGTGGCTGTTGGGGAGAGCGTTACGTTATTCGAGCGTATAGCATGTGGAGGCAAACTCCTGACGCATCGGTCTCAAACAGCCGAGACCGATGGCACCCACGAAAAACAATCTTCGATTGCGCAATCAGCCAGACCGCGCCCACCCGCCCGCTTACTCTGTGAGGATGTAGCTTGAATTTAAACTCTCTCGTGATACTTAAATTGATACGAATCCGACATCGCAATGGATTCCAACGCGGCCGAACAAGGAGAATCAGCCAAGCATGAAACTAGGCATTGTCGGTTTTCCAGCATGTGGCAAGACCAGTCTGTTTAACGCCGCGACAAACTCTAATCAGCCGACGGGTCAGTTCAGTACCGCGCCGACTATCCATATGGCGACGGTGCATGTTCATGACCCGCGTATGTATCGGCTGCGGCAATTCTACAAGCCAAAGAGCTTTGTGCTGGCGCATATAGAGTGCGCCGATATCACGGGTTTGATTAGCGGCGAACATGATCAGAAACAGATCAACACTGAAGTTATGGGACAGATTCGGCAGGTGGATGCGATTATTCATCTGGTGCGCGCATTTGAAAGCGACGCTGTGCCGCACGTGCTGGAGAGTGTTGATCCCAAACGAGACATGGGCGAAACCGTCAGTGAACTACTCTTCGCCGACTTGTTTCAATGCGAACAGCGCATCAAAAAATTGCGCGGGCAGGTATTGAAGCCAAGCAAGACGCAAGAACAAGACAAGCGCGAACTGGCGCTGCTCGAGAAACTTTTTGCGCACTTGGAAACTGGTCAACCGGTGGCGCAGTTTGCGCTACATAGTTTCTGTTGCGGAAAAGAAAAAATCGCGGAAAGTTTCTATAATTGATATACTATCGGAGGCAATAAAAATCTCAAAGGAATA
>JAZDLP010000058.1:0-9025 GCA_043801885.1 Planctomycetota bacterium
CGTTCACCACAGAGCCACAGAGGACACAGAGATGGAATTAAAGGCTCGTGTCGGTAAATGGTTGGGATCCGTTCATTATAAAGAGTGCCTGTTGATCGCGACTTCAACGTTAACGTTTTCAGAATGGCATCCGCAAGAAAAATCTTATGAGTTTCTCTGTGGCTCTGTGGTGAGAATAGACTGAACGGTTACTAAAATTTTATCGGCAATCAACACTGCGATTTGTCTTCGGCTTGGAATCGCCGCATCCCGTTGAAGAGTTGCACGCGCAAGTCGCAATAAAACCAATGATAGAGGACGCGATGTATGGGTCCGGTGCGTCGCGCCATGCGATCATACAAGTACGCTACTCCCGCCGCAGGCGACGCCAGCAGGCGGTAAACGCGGAACAAGATGCGTTGCAGGTTCGATTCGATATAAAAATGTCGCGCATTATCGGGTTGTTTATTTATAAAATAGGCAAGCGAGTAGCCGGTTTTATACTTTTTCCGACGATAGTCCCGAAAGTTCGGGAAATACTCGTGCCGCACCTCTAATTCCGGCAGATAGACTATCATTTCGCCGCTCTGCAGCAGACGCAGCCCAAAGTCGAGATCTTCGAGTCCGTAGACGATGAATTTCTCGTCAAATCGTATAGCACTCAGTACCTGGCGCGGAATGGCTACGCATGCCGTGTAAAAATGGTTGGCCGGCACATTCAATCGGTCGGGAAAGTCGTAAGTGTTGACGTCACCGGATTCAAGCAGGAATCGTTGGAACGGATCGCACGACTCGATCCACGGCGCGACGATTTTGCCCAGTAAAATTCGGTCGGGGTGCGCTTGGGCGCCGGCGAGCACGTGCGCTAAAAAATCCTCGGACACTAGAATATCGTCGTCCAGCAGCACTAGCAATGGCGAGTTGGCAGCTTCTAGTCCCAGATTGCGCGCCGCCGCCGCGCCGGCTTTGTCAGTGCGCAATGTCTTTAAGTTTGAGTGCTTGGCTGATAGCTGCGCCAGCAGTTCAGGCGTGCTGTCCGTCGAGGCGCTGTCCACGATGATCAATTCATACCGCTCCTGCGCCACGCTCTGGCGTAAAAGCGCCTGTACAACACGCTGAAGCAGTTCGGGGCGGTGGCGAGTCGGAATGATGATCGAAAGTTCAGGCATATTGAACGCCTACTCGTGGCGCTGGCAATCCACGCAGCAATCCCTCGACGCTTAAATCTTCATCCACATCCGGCCAGTGAATGCCATAACCGCCACCAGCTATCTTCCATTTCGCGCGCTGTTGAGGCGTTGCATGCAACAGTCGAGGATACCAAGCCAGTGGCACAATAACGATTCTTCCGTCCAATAAATCAACTCGAAGCGTGTCTCGTGTACAGCGTACACGCTTAACTCTTTGACCCGGTTGCGCGTCCATATTCTTTGTACCACCTTTCAAGCAACTCAGACTGATGCTCGCTCATAGCTTTTTCGATTTTGCGCAATTCCTTTGCGCCAAATCCGAGGTTACTGGCGAGGGCGACAGGATTGAGCCAGAACTTGGCGGTTAAGTCCTCTCGATCAACATGGACATGAGGTGGCCATTAATCAAGTCATGGCTGTAAAAGTAGAATCGGTACGGCCCGAAGCGTAGTGCTGTTGGCATGGGAAAATATTACTGTCAGTAATGACTGTGTGTCAAACATAAATAGAGTGCTACACGGTTGCCAAAAAGGTAACCGTTCATCGCAGTCGCTATGACGCTGCGCGTCACCCAGAAACCATGAAAATGCCGCACGCATTGCGGTATTTTCGGAGCAGTCCCATTCGTAATTTGTCATTCGTAATTTGTCATTCATCATTTAACTTATAAAGCGTTAAATATCAGAGACTTGATAACTATAATTATTGAGGAGCGTCTTCCTGCATGGTCTGTCTTGCGCGACCTACTTGGTTGACGATTATCTGTCTGACGCTAATAGTCGGGCAGAAACAAACATTTGCTGTTGAAGCGGCGCAAGACTCGTCACGCTCCGAAGACATCGCTAGCGATGATCAGGTCGGCATCGCTGATAAATCTTCCGCTAAAAAAAGCGAATTGGCGCAGACGATCAAGCGCGTCTCTGATCCGGTTTTAGACATTTTGAACAAGCTGACGGCCAAAGCGCCTGACGATGCGAACGCCGCAGTTGTCGAGATGGGCGACGGTCCGGATTTTCGCTCGCGCGCGGATGGCGAGTGGACACTCGCGTCGGAAGAGCCCGGGCCAGCGAGCCGCGCCATAAATCAAATCAAATCCGGCGACCCCGAATGTATGCGCGCGATTTATCAGGATGGCGATGAAGCGGTTGCGATCATCGCGACACCTGCATTGCAAATTGTTTCGGCGAAATATACGCCTCGCGCAGGCGATCCTGAATCGCAAGCGCGCATGGTTCAAACAGAAGAAGAGGACACCGGCGTCATCGTAGTCGCGTCTGCTCCGCGCTCCGCGCCGATACAACGGAAAGACTCGCCACGTTACGAAAGTGGTCTCGGTGTGGACAGCGAAGCGGTTGAGATTGTTACTGATATGTTGCTGGCCGAATGCCAATCGTCTCAGATTGATCCCGCCACGGAACTTGCGAAACCCGCCAAAGCGACTGCCGAGCCAACCGATGCTCAGGTCGCTAAAAAACAATACACTAAGTATGTGAAGGATATTCACCAAGCGATTGTCGCGAAAAGCAAGCCGCGCAAGGGCCAAAAAAACGAACCGATTGATCCAGAGGAAGCGTTCCAGTCGTTGATTGCTCAGCTTGAAGCTGACCGGAAAACTCGAGAAGCGTTGCTGGCCGAACGTCCCGTTGAAATCGAAAAAGAGTCGCCCAACAAAACGCCACCGATTCGCGCTCGCCGTCCACGCGCCGCGCTAGCCATCGAAGCTCTTTTCAAAGACGCCGCGCTGGGTGGCATTACCTGCCGCATTATTGATGCTGTCACCCGCCAACTCGTTCCCGCTCACATTCGCGTCACGGATGCCACGGATGTTGCCGCGCGTGCGCCGTTGCCCACTGGAGCTTGGTGCAATGGCGTCTTTAGCGCCGAGATTATCAGCGGGCCGGTGAAGATAGAAGTGAATCGCGGACGCTTTTCATCGAGTTATCTGAAGGGACTTGAGGTTAAACCGGGCCAGACGGTGATACAAGAGGTACTCATCAGCCGGCCGCGCGCGCTGGATTTTGCCGCGCGTGACTGGCACTTGGCTGACTTGGATCTTGCGCTGCATTTGCAGTCTGGCGAGCGGCCGCTCTGGTTTGGCGATGCTCCAACGCTGGCTGATCTGATTTTGGCTGCCCGCGCCTCGTGTATTCGAATACTGGGTGTGCCGGTGGCGGGATACGGCCAGGAAGACCACAATCTGCGGGTTCTGCTGGCTGCGCAGACTTCGGATCTGCTGCTGCTGCCTGTTTTTCTCGGGCCACGTCATCCGTTCAACGGCTGCGTATTAGGATTAGGTTTGAAAACCTGGGACGGTCTGCCGCAGGAATTGGCTACGCCCGAAACACCACTCATGGATGTGTTTGAAGACATTCGCGCGCGCGGCGGTCTGACTGTGTTTAATCACTTGAGCGGGTTGGAACACAAGACACTGCGCAAAGACATCTTTACTTTGTTTCCGCGTCTGCAAAAAGCAAACTTTTATCCTGCCACGGCCACCGCCGTTCGCTTATACGCGGCCAATGAACTGCCCTTCGATACTGTCGTGGGGCCGGCGTATGATTTGATCGCCTTAGATGGCACAGAGGCGTCGGAACGCATCTGGTTCAATCTTCTCAACAACGGCTACAATGTCAGCGCAATCGGTGGCGGTGGCGGAAGTTTGGAAGGCGGTCGGCTGCCGTTCGGACAGACTTTCGTGCATGTCGTCGGTCAGCCCACTTGCGAAAACGTACTAGAGGCGCTCAAGAAAGGCCACACCAGCATTTCCTTCGGACCGGCAGTTTTCTGTAAAATTTTTGAACGAGACATGGGCCCAGGGTCCGTATTGCCGGCAGATGGCCGTCCGCTCACTCTCCAGATACAGGCCTATGCTTCCATCGCGCCAGGCGTACAACTGGAGAAGATTGACGTCCTCCGCAACGGCGAAGTAATTCAGACGCAGAAACCTAACGAGGGCGAATCGCAGATTCATGACCTGCGCTGCCCGATCAGTGAGAAGACCACGGCCTGGTACATGGTGCGAGTCACCGAACGGATCGCCGGACCGGTTCGCCGCACGGCTTGGACCAGCCCGATTTTTTTCCGCAGTCCATCGTACACTTTCGCCGAACCGGTCAAAGCGCGCATCAGCGGCAGCTTGCAGCGCCTGTTGTCGCCCGCGCAGGGCACTGTCACGGCGCTCGTTCCCGGCCAGCCTCCGCGACTCATCGCCACCGACGAGCTGGGACGATTCAAGGTGGAGCTGCCAGCGTCCGGCACTTTAATCTTCGAGTCGCACGGCTGTGAACCGCTGGCGCAACGGATATTCGAACATCCCAGAGTTCAGAAAGCTCTGGCCGCGCTGCAGGTCGAGCAGAGTGGAACAACAGTGGAGCAACTCGCCAAACCCGCCGTGTTCGCTACGTGGAAATTGCTACTCTCGGATCTGGAATGGAATATATCACTTGCGCCTGCGGCGGAAACTCCTTAACTTTAGATAACTGTCCACGAAGGTGTTTCATAGGAAGTATTAGGAACAGTATGCATTTAATGGCATTGATGTTCATTACGGTTTTGCTGAGCGCGAAACTTGTCGCTGCGTCTGTCGCCGAAATTCGTCTGCGAGCCGAAGATACTGCTGTAGCCAAGAATGCTTTTGCTAACGATTATGTGGCGTTGTCCCAGATCGCGTCTGGGAATTCCCCTGAGGCGGCAGACGCGACGGCGCTCTTGGCCTTTCTTGTTCGTTCAGGCCGACACCAGGTTTTACCAGATCAGTTTATGACTTTGCGGGCCAGACTTGCGCAATTTGCTCTGAAATCGGATGGCTCTTGGAATTATTCATGCACTATATGTTGCTTGGAGTATGCACGGCTATTGGGTGCGGAAGATTACACACGAGTGTCCCAGATATTCGATCACGTTGGTAAATCGGATGATCCGCTTAATCAAATTTTGGCGGGCGAAGCAGCCGGAGACGTGTTGCTGGTTCTCAAACAGCACAAAAAAGCAATCCATTACTACTCGTTCGCGGAGCATCTGTTCGCTTCAAACGAATACGCACGCATGGAAAAACGCGCTGAGTACGCAATGGAACGGATTAAACACAATAAGCGCGCCGCAGAGCGAGTTTTAGATATTGAGAACTATGGCGAGGCGTTTGTGTTGTACCGCGACGCTGAAAAAGCTCGGCTAGTTCGGAAAAACTATAACGACGCTATCGCCAAGTATAACGATCTGATTTCTAAGTATGGGAATACGATTTTTGCCGATGCGGCGCGTCTTTACGCATGTTATTGTCGAGTGATTCTGCATCAAATCCCCGAGGCAACGAACCAATTGCGCGCCTTCATCCAAGTGGAACCCAACGGGAACTATCGAGGCGAAGCCAACTTGCTGCTGGGGCGTATTTTTTTAGAGAAAAAACTCGATATTCCCGCCGCGAGCAAATGCTTCGGGGATACGATCCGCTGGTGCGACGAGGCTGGACGTTTGGCGGCGACAAAACAATTGATGCTTAACCCGCAGGCTGCGATTAAGGCAAAACCGCCCAAAGCGGAACATGGATTAAACGATTTTGGATTCATCGAGAAAACCGAGATCAAGCCCGGTCAGTTGTTCAATGAGGTATCTTGTGACTGGTATCTGACCTGGTTGAAAAAAGAAGCCGTAATTGCCGGTGGATTCGAGTACGTGCTTCGGCGAGACTATATCGGCGGCGCGACGCATTTTATGGAATTGATCAATCTTGATGAAGAAGTTCGTCACATGGAAGAACACCATGCCGCAAATTACATGCAGCATCTTCTTGTGGCGACGAAATTTGGTTGGACGCGTTGCAACGAGAAAGAAATGTTCGGCTTGGAAGGAAAAAAACGTCTGGCGCTCCAAATCGCCGATTACTACTACCAAGCGCGCTTTTTGGACCGCGCTCGTGCGATATATCAGGACGTGCTTGACGGAAAGCATGGTCGTCCAAATTTTTACGAACAGGCCTATATCGCGGCGGGGCTTGGCAGTGTTGTGTACTACAATGGTGGTTATGAGCAAGCTGCGAAGTACGCCGCGCCATTCCGCGACAAATTCAAAAAATCGCCTATGGCTGCTCAGGCGCTTTTCAACTTGGGACAGGCGCTGCAGGGGCAGGCACGCAACAGTTACTACAAAGATATGAGCTTCTGGAAGCCTATGTTGGAGGCGTACCGGTTTTCCGTGGAGCGGGGTGGCGACACTCATTACGGCGCATACTCTCGTCTGCGAATAGCCGACGAGATGTCTCGGAACAAAGAAACCATGAACGCCGGAATCGATGCGTTGCGAGAAGTCGCCGCGCGTTATGAAAAGTGCAGCGATTACACCATTAAGCAGTTCTCTGATTTCGCAAAACTCTATTTGGAAGACATCCGAGATGGCACGGATCCCACCAGAACCGTGCCGCTGTGGCAGGGAGTAACCAAATGAGCGATCATTTTAGGAGAAACTAATTATGCTCAGACACGGCCAGTGGATTTGTGTGTTGGTTTACGCAGTCACATACTCTGCGAGTTGGGCGGAAGAGACGACGAAGAAGAGTGTCAGTTATGGCATTCCGGGCGAAAATCACGCCGTTAAAGCCGTGTACATTGAGCAGGACAAGGCGGCTAAAATTACGGTGACCGTCACGGCCGATCCCGGATATGTTCTGGTAAAAAGCGAATTGGATAAAGCGCCAGAAGGTGTCACCGTCACCGGTAACAATCCGTGGATTATATCCGTGTCAGCGTCTTCGCAAGGCAAGACATACGAGGTGTACTTCAAGGGTCTATATCGTCCTGTTGGCGGCAGTGGAACCACGCAAAAAGACTTGCCATGGGATGTCAGGACGCAGATTGTCGTGTCGAATTGTGATAACGAAACATCCGGAACGGATCCCAACGACATCAAGGCATCGGTGGAAATGATTCCGCTTGCGCCGAAAATGCGATCCGTGGATTGCGATATTCCAGGCCACAATATGGGCGACGTGCTCAAGGCGGTTGGTCATCCTACAGCTATTTTCAATGAACATACAAGGTACCTTCCGAATTGGAGTATACGCACAGAATGTAAGTTATTGTGCCCTATATGTAACCAGAACACGTGGTACAAATATGAGTATTATTTTCCCAGAGATGTAAAACTTCAGGTGTCTTATGAATTTGAGCTGCCATCGTGGAATCAACTACCTCAAGCGGGTCCTCTCGCCACTGCGGACTGGAAGTCGTTTAAGACCGCTTTAGATACGCATGAAGACGGTCATCTTGATCGCGCAAAAAAGTTTTGGGAAGACAACTTCGGCGATTTCGCCAAGAAAAAATACTGGGGCAAAGCGCATGCGCTTGAAAGAGCACGGCACCTTGCTTACAAGTTGCGTATTGATGCTTGGAAGCGCTTAAGCACAGCGGAGAAGAAACTGCAGAAAAAATATGATGTGCAGACAAAATACGGGGTGAAACAAGGGGCGATTCTTCATGCAAATATACAGTGTGTGAACTAGAGACGACATTGATTTGGAGACGAAAAGATGCTCTTTTTAAAGTCTTGGTTTTTAAAGGTTAGTCTTACTATGTTGGTTTTTGCGCTCGCTCTGGTTCGCGGTGGCGAAGCAGAACCACTGTGGATTGCGACTAATGAACCCCCTCGTCCGATTAACGCGCCACTTCAGGTATGGCTTGATTACCGACCCGCCGAAGATCTCGTTGTGTCCCGAATTGTCTGTGTCGCGGCAAAGCCTGAACCGGTAGATATGAAGACTGTCCATGAACTTAGTGTCAACTTTTTCGTTATTGATGTCGAAGAAGTACCGAGTCCAGGACCGCGTGAATGCCCTTTGCTCGAACATCCCGATTTGTTCATAAATGGGGATTACGCAGACCTCACGACAAATTATGTCAATCTCATGCCGGGGGAATACATTGGCAGGCGAGCACAATTTTCGAAGATGCTTTTCTGGTTAGATTTTAAGAAAGAGTTCTATCTGCGGAAGAAAGGTTTTTTTTACATCTTTTTTGGAGGTTCAAGTGTGTACCGTCCCGGCGAAAAAAAAGATGATGATCCCGTAGAAGATTCCACGGCTTTTAACTCTAATGGTTTTCGCTTGACGGCTGCGGGGGTGGTGGCAACGGAGCAGGCTGCGCGAAAAAGAGCTTTGCTCCCGTCAAGCCCAAAGAAAGTAGAAAAAGACGCAGACCGATTTATGGCTGTCGCCAGCCTAGTACCCGAGAAAAACGCGATTTATTTGGATATTGTATGCGTCAACCCGTTGTTACGACGCGTAGAGAAAGGACTATGGGTGCAGGGAGGAAGCTTCTTACATCTCAAAACGATAAGCGATGCGGCCATCACGTGTGAAGTGTTAAAGGAAGGCAAACCCTTGAAGAATGAAGTGGCTACACCGCCTAAAGAAGAGCCAGAAACAAAAGGAACGAATGAGCATGATGGACGGGCGCCTCGGATGGATGAAAGCCAGTTGGTGGGGAGAATTTTGCGTGTGAGCGAATTGTCTGCGTTCGCAGCCATGAACGAGCACTTTAAGGACGAAAAGTCGCGCAAGAAGCCCTTGACAATCCGCGTAGCCGTAAAGTTGTTTATCCCCGATGTTGAAGGCGCGCCTAAAGAAGCCGGCATGTTGACCACGAATGATATTCAATTATCCTACGATCAGTTCCAGCAGATACTGGAAGGTCATCTGAATCAGTTGCGTGAGAAAAAGCTTAAGAGATAATTTTGTTGTTATTGAGTCCAGTTTATCTAAAGTTAAGTGCGTTATAAGTAGCACAAATCTACATTAGAAACACTGGTCTCTGTGGTGAACGGTTACGATTTTTGATTGTGGATTAAAGGAAAAAAGGGACACTGTA
>JAZDLP010000349.1:0-17135 GCA_043801885.1 Planctomycetota bacterium
ACTTTTGAGCAAAAGCTGTTTCCCCCCGTCTCCCCGTCCCCCGTCTCCCCGTCCCCCTGTCTCCCCGTCAACAACGCCTTTTGATTGCGGCCTGAACACGCACATGCGACTGCTCCTAAAATACCGCAGCGGCCGATTGTCCCGCCAGATAGCCGGTCGAAAACGCGGCTTGCAGATTAAATCCACCGCAGCGACCGGCGATATCGAGGATTTCTCCGGCAAAGAATAAGCTTGGACAAAGTTTTGATTCCAAAGTGGCCGGATTAATTTGATTCCAAGCCACGCCACCGGCAGTTACTTCGCCGTGTTCAATGTCTCGTGTGCCGGTAACGGTGAGTGTAGTGGCTTTTAGCTGCGTCAGCCACTTGTCGCGCGTGATTTTTGGCAACCGACAGACGGCCATCTGCGCTTCGGCGCCTGATGATTTTTCAAATTCAAAATATTCGAGCAGCCGCTCCGGCAATAAACCGGCCAGCGCGCGTGCTATGCCGCGATGCGGATGCTGCTTAAATCGCGCCAGCAGTTGCCGGTCTAGTTCCTCGTGCGACAGCGTCGGTAAAAAATCAATAACCAGTCGCGCGCGATTCAAATTCGAGGCGACGAAGGCATTGGAAAGATTGAGAATCGCCGGGCCTGATATGCCGAAGTGAGTAAAGAGTATATCAGCGCGTTCGACACAAAGTGGTTTAGTCTTGCTCGCTTTTGTCATGTTATTTTCTAAAGGAAGCGGCGGAAAGAGCGCGACTTCGGCATTCGAGCAAGCGAGGCCTTGCAGTTCGCGCGGCCAATCTTCTTCCACAGTCAGACCGACCAGAGCGGCGCGCAGACTGGTAACCGTATGACCAAAAGCTCGCGCCCAAGCGTAGCCGTCGCCGGTCGAACCGGTGGCCGGGTAGCTTAGTCCGCCGGTGCAGATGATCACAGTATGCGCGCGATGCTCTTCGGTAATATGATTAAAAACGCCTTTCAGCAGATAAAGCGGCGGCTCAGTCTGGCGCGTGATCTCTTGAATGCGCACGTTGGTTTGCAATCTTCCGCCAGCTTTCTGCAATTCCGCCTGCAATGCGTTGACCACGTCCGAGCCACGACCGCTTTTCGTGTAGAGATAATTATCGCGTTCAAGCTGACTATCGACGCCATGCAATGCCAATAATGCAATCAAGTCGTGGTTTGAAAAAGCGCGTAGAGCGTGACCGAGATACGCGGCGTGTTTGTCGCCAAAACGCCGCACGAAGTCGCGCGGATTAAACGTATTAGTAAAGTTACAACGTCCACCTCCGGAGATAGCCACCTTGCGACCGGGCGTGGCCATGCGTTCATAAACAAGCACTCGCGCGGCAGCACTGTTGGGAGCGCCACGCCTCAGTGCGGCTATTCCGCGCGCCGCGGCGAGACCGGCCAATAGTCCCGCGGCGCCAGCGCCGATGACGGCAACGTCGACTATATCTGACACGGAATGAGAGGTCATTTCGTTATGCACTTATGGCAAGGTTTTAGGCCGACGGCTTCGGCTTCAGCGCTGCTGGCGTAAGTGTGACGATTGGCGGCTTTGATACGCTGCGCGATCGAGCAATTAACAAGGTGATATATGGCGCTGGTACTGGTGGCGCAGTAGAGTTTGCCATCGTCCGAACGTACTTTAGCTTCTAATCCCCATAGACCGACTTTGGCTGCTTTGGCTTCTTCTTCCAGAGCTTTCAGGGCATGCGCTTCTTCACGAGTCGTGTCCATAGCCATTGAACGCGCCAGTCCTTCTTTGATTAGCACAGCACGGATATCAGTCTCTGTATCCAACGATTGATCGTCTTCCGGAACAGCAAAGACGCGCGCCACAAGTCTGCCGTGAACATCTATCGGTTCGTTGGCCAGTCGTAATCGCGCTCGCTTGCCTTTTAGCAACTCGATGTTGCGAGCGGTAGCTTCGGCAGCCATGGGCGCGAAGTCTTTCACGAAGCGGCCTTTCTCCGGTGTATTGGCGCCGTGGTATCGGACGTGCAGGCCGTTTTCAAGCACGATAGTGTCGCCATCCACAACGTTGCGCACGCGATAAACACCGCCGTCAATGATGCGCAAGTCCAATGCACGCGGCCCTTTTGATGCGATCACTGAACTGCGCCATACGGCCAGCCCATAACCCGCCGCGCCACTGACAAGGAAAACCAGAATATACGAAACGATGCGCAACAAAATATCTCCTCATAGCGCGACACTAATACTCTGTGGTGAACGGTTACCTTTAAACATCGGCCGCATCCGATCCCATAATTCTTCCAAGCATACCGGAATGGTGGAGGTGTCGGCGATGATGTGCATGAAGTTGGTGTCGCCGTGCCAGCGCGGCAAAGCATGCATGTGCAAGTGTTGTTCCACGCCGGTGCCGGCCGCACGGCCCAGATTCATCCCCAGATTGTAGCCCTGCGCCTGCATCGTCTTGGCAATGATATCAATCGCCTTGCGCGAAAACTCCCACAGATAAGCGCTCTCTTCCGTCGTTAACGCAGGCAAGTCGGCGGTGTGGCGCAACGGCGCGATGAGCAGGTGGCCGCCGGTGTATGGATAACGATTCATTATCACCAGACCAGACGGACCGCGGTGCAGCAACAATAGTTTTTTGAATGCAGCTTCGTCGCCATCGGGGACGCGAGCCGCTTCGCAGAAGAAGCAGCTCTGGTTTTTAGGGCTTAAAATGTAGCTCAATCGCCACGGCGCGATGAACGCACGCCGTCCAGGCGGCGAAGGTTTGCGAGCTGTTGATTTGCGCTTGGTCATATCTTCAGCCGCGATGCGCTTAAATATCCGACGTTCACGCTCTCGAAACCTTTCAGCATATCGCGCATCAAATCGGCCATCGCCCGCTCATCTTCCGGACGCATTCGCCACTGTTCGTCAAACACTTGCGATGCTTCAATCGCAGGCGTCTCAACGACCTGTGATACTACCAAACTGATCCATTCACCATCGGGCGACAGCAGCGCCAGTTCGATCTGGTACCGCCCGGGACCACCCACCTGAATGTACCAACTGCTCGTGGCCGGCTGAATTTTGTTATCAATGGTCGAATTTTCGTCAAGACGATACAAACGCAGCGTCCAGGCGCAGGTAGAAATAAAACTCTGTCCTCGTTGCTGGCGCAATTTTGACAGAATCGCGCCCTGTAATTCCCAATAGCAGAAGATCCATTGCGGATCGCGAGCCATCGCCACCAAGCGGTCCAGACCGTAAGTCTCCGGTATGGGCAAGCCACGATCCACCGGTGTAGAGGATGGCATACTCTCAGAATGAATTAATGGCGGATGCGTGGATGGCATGGGGCGAGAACTGACCGGCATCGAGTTAAACTGCGGCAGATGCGTTTTGGACGATACCTCGACTATGGGCGCGCGCAATCGCGGCTTGTGCGTCGCGATCTTCGGCGCGTGGATACGACGGATAGTCTTTATCGCTGGCGTATTATCGGTGACTGCCATGCGGCGCTTGGCCGGACGCAACATATTGCGTTCGAGGTTAGCGTTGACTTTCAGGAGTTTCGGGCCGGTTTGTTTCTTTGGCGCTGTGACACGAACCGCCTTGGTCTGAGATTGATTGTTTGCGATTATCTTTGGAGTCGTCTTCACAGCGTTCGAGTCTTTTCGTTTACTCACGACCGCGCCTCTCTCTCCGTTTCCGGCTGAAGCAGGACACTATCGAACGTCAATCTCGATCCGCTTGGTGAGATCGTAGTTAATTTTGACATTACGACCGCCAATCACGAGCGTTCGCTTCTTGTCCGGGTTCTTCTTCGCAGTTTCCAGTTCTTTCTTGAATTCTTCGGGGATGTTGCCTTTAAAGATATTATGGAGAAATGTATCCAGAAGTTTTTGATTGCGTCGCATGAACTCAGGATACTTGGCGGGGTCGGGATTTTCATCATAAGGCAGCGCGACGCTGAAAAACGCATGATAAGCCGCCTCGGGCGGACCGTAAATCACCAGACTGACGAACTGGTTGCCGCCCGTCGTGCGATCAGGCGTATAGCCCATGTAAGTGTCTTTCCCTTCCACACGATCAAGATTGATCTGATCACTCAATCCATTGAGCAACTCCGCATGCGAACCCAGCCCGGTCTTTATCGGGACAGGTTCCATTTTTTTAGGTTCCTCCACCTTTTTCGTCGGCGCGCCACATCCGGTCAACATCAACGCAGCTATTACACTACTGATCAAAAACAGTCTTGTCGTCTTCATGATTAGTCTCTGTGTCTCTATAGTGGATGGTTACGAATTTTCAACTACAATCCTTGCTACTGGAGAAATGTGATTTTGTCCAGCAATTATACGGCATGTCGGTTAAATTTTGGGCAACCGTGTAGCGCAGGCAT
The DNA here is from genome assembly GCA_043801885.1 of Planctomycetota bacterium. Taxonomy (GTDB): domain Bacteria; phylum Planctomycetota; class SZUA-567; order H5-PLA8; family H5-PLA8; genus JAZDLP01. Next base: position 4,358 of record JAZDLP010000349.1, read on the forward strand.
TATTGCTTGCACAGCGAGCAGGCAGGATGCCTGCGCTACTTTAAAAATTAACTATCTTTACCGCAAGCGATGGGGGCGCGAGTATCCGGATGAGTGTAGTCTCCGATTTTCTGAGCGGTATCACCGCCGGACTGCGTCGAACTCGCCGCTCATGCCCGAAGCGCGCAGCCGTCATCGGTTCCACCGCGCGCTGGTCCATCACAGGAATTATCATCCGTCTGATTCTGCTGGTGGTTAGCGTGAGTGTCATCGTTGCGGTACTAATTGCGGGCGGTATTTTTCCGCCAACTTACCGTCTGTCCGGCATAAATGAATCCCGATCAGTCTCGCTGATTGAGCCGCCAACGTCTCAGGCGTTGGATGAAGTTCTAGCCACCGATCCCACTGCGCCCAGACGCGATTGGAAATACATCGTGCTACATCATTCCGCCACCACGCGCGGGAGCGCGGAGAGTTTCGATGTTTTTCATCGCCACGTAAAAGGATGGCAATCGCTAGGCTATCATTTTGTTATTGGCAATGGCGCCGAACAAGGCGACGGCAAAATCATCGCCGGGCCGCGCTGGTATAGTCAGGAAGTCGGCGCGCACGCCAATTCGGTTGAATACAACGAACACGGCATTGGCATCTGTCTGGTCGGCAACTTTAACGAACACGCTCCTACATCAGCGCAATTAGCGGCCACGCGTGCGCTGGTGAGACGGGTGTGTCTGGAGTTCAAAATTTCAGCGAGTAATATTTTAGGACACAATCAAATTCGTCTCGGCGGCAGCACTGCCTGCCCTGGCAAGTTTTTCCCAATCGAAGAATTCCGCGCGCCAACTGACCTCTATTGAGACCCGAAAAAGGCTACAAACGTGACAACTTTTTACTTCATGTCACGGCCTCAGAAAGAAAAGCTTTTCTGAAAGTGTCGGTAATGGCTTGATCCACAGAATTAAGCGCTTGCGACTTGGCCTGCGTTATGATCGGTAGACGTCAATGGCCTGATCCGGACACATCATTGCGCACAGAGTGCAGCCGCTGCACTGTTCATTGACGACCAGTCCGTAGCGGTAGCCGTATTTGTTAGTTTGCGTTTCTGGTGAGAGCTGAATGCAGTTGAACTTGCAGGCCGACATGCAGAGTTGACACCCTTTACAGTGGTCTATTCTGATCTCGATTTTTCCTTTAGCGGCCATGCTTTTAATCTCCAATATTCGTTCGCAATCAATCCTCATATAGCGGACGCGTCATCGCGACTGCGGTGAACGGGTACGCCTTTTTGTTGCGGCTTCATGACCGCGTTAGGCAACTGTGGTAAAAATAAACTGGCGACATAGTTTGACCGCCAGCGCTCTGTGACTGAGGCGATTTTTTTCTGACATGCTCATCTCGGCAAAAGTTTTACCCAGTTCAGCGACGACGAAGATCGGATCGTATCCGAATCCGCCGCCGCCGCGCCGTTCAGCGCTGATCCAGCCGCGACATTCACCGCGAAAGGTTTGCGGTGGAGCGTCAGGCCGGCACAGCGCGATCACGCAAAGAAACGTAGCGGTCCGGTTCGCTTGCGGCACGTCTTTTAGTTCGCCAAGCAGTTTGCGGATATTGTCGTCAAAATTGCAATTTTCGCCGGCATAACGCGCCGCGTAAATTCCGGGACGGCCGCCCAGCGCATCCACTTCCAGTCCGGTATCGTCGGCGATAGCCCATTCGCCGCTCAGAGACAGCGCGGCCTGCGCCTTGATCAGCGCGTTTTCTTCCAGCGTGGAACCTGTTTCGTCCGGTTCGAATCTGCCGTAGCAGGTTGCCGATCGTAGTTCCAACGGCAGTCCGGTCTCCAGCAGCACCGGCGCAATCTCTGCCACTTTGTGCTTATTGGCTGTGCCGATGACAAGGATACGATTGGTTGAGGTGGTCATATAATCTCACATCTCTAACGGGTGCAGGATGCGGCCAGGTTCATTTCGCGTCTCCGTGCTCCTTTGGAGCGGTGAGCGCTCTCACCTCGCGTCGCAATTCCGCTCGGAGTTCGGCCTCGCTGGGAAGATGTAGTTTGTAGCGGCTGGCGAATATCTTCCTTTGCTGATTCGGTCCCAGGGTGTATCTCACTACGGCATCGTTCTTGTCCGCGCAGAGGATCAACCCAAGCGTCGGATTGTCGCCCTCCGTCCGCCGTTTCCGGTCGTAGTAATTCACGTACAACTGAAGCTGGCCCAGATCCTGATGAGTGAGCTTGCCAGTCTTCAAGTCGACAATCACATAACACTTGAGCGCCGTGTGGTAAAAAACCAGATCGATGTAGAAGTGGTCGCCGTCCAGCGTGAGCCGTTCCTGCCGGGCCACAAAGGCAAACCCCTTACCCAGTTCCAGCAGGAACGTTTGCAGATCATCGATTAATGCCTGTTCGAGTTGGGTCTCCACCAGTTTCGGCGATTCCGGCAACCCCAGAAATTCCATAACCACGGGATCTTTGAAGACATCGGCCGGCTTCTGAACCTCCTGCCCCTTCACGGCAAGACGCATTAGGCCATTCTTGTCACGGCTCAAGGCCAGGCGCTCGTAGAGTAGGCTGTTGATCTGTCGTTCGAGTTCTCGCGCTGACCAGTTGTTCCTGATCGCCTCAATTTCGTAGAACGACCGGGCTTCGGTCTTATCCACACGCAGAAGGGTCCGGTAATGGGTCCAGGAGAGATTTGAGTGAAGCCAGCCCGGTTTCCAGGATTCGGCACGCGGTGCGTGGAAAATTACGGACGGTAGAACATCGATGGCCTTTACAGATTTCCCACTCGGTGCGTGGGAAATCTGATTCCGAAGTAGTTCTGGATAAATTAGATATAATGCCCGGAAATGTTCGAGATTGTTGACGGAATAGCCTTTGCCATAATTCTTTAGCAAACGATCCGAAAGTTCAGCGATCAATCGCTCACCGTATCCCGCCCTGCGCGCGCCTTTCTGCTCCTCTTCTACGATCTCTCGGCCGACCAACCAGTTGGCCACGACCTGAGTCGTGTTGACCGAGCGCGCCACGCCCGCCCGAGCAGACTCGAGGATTTCCCGGATACGACCGTACAAAGCAGCGGAAGCCTTCGATGTCATTTCACGCCTCTCTTCCCGGCAGGTAAGTCAAACAGCGAGGATGTCGAATAACAGCAATCGAACCTCAATCTGTAATCCCAAAAAGTGTTACCCTACCGCTTACGCTTTTGAACCATGTCTATTTTCGTAACGGTAACGTAGGGGCACGGCATGCCGTGCCCCTACGTTATTGCACACACATGCCAAAATGAGCCACAAGTCTGTTCAACTTTTTGTCTTCGTGCCTTCGTGGTGAAACATTGGCATTGTACTACATTAACCACAAAATTAACCACAAAGACACAAAGGCACAAAGAAACTAACAGATTATCCTTTACGGACTCCAAATATATCGTGCGCGGGCTAAATTTTGGGTTTTCTACCCAGGTCAAAAGCCGAAATTTCAGCCGCACGCAGTATACAAAAAACTCTGCGTACTCTGCGCCTCTGCGGTGAATCTCACTTTGTTAGAAAAGTGTTACCCTGCATCTGGCATATTTGAACCTTGCCGGAATTTCAATGTTTGGTGCCCAGAGAAAAATTAGTTAACATGAATCCCAATACCGTTATCTTATTAAATTTCTTCTCTGTGGCCTCTGTGGCTCTGTGGTGAACAGTGTCAGTAATTCAACGATTTTTTCTGAAGCGCAATCAACTGCCGAATTCCGACCGTGGCCAAATTCAGTAATTCATCAAAGGCGCGGCGTTCAAACGGTCCGCGCTCGGCTGTGCCCTGAATCTCAACAAATTTGCCGTCTTCGGTCATCACGACGTTGCAGTCAACTTCGGCATTGACGTCTTCTTCATAGCACAAATCCAGCGTGGGCACACCCTTGACGATCCCCACACTCACCGCCGCCACCCACAACCCCAGCGGTGACGTCGTCAGTTTGCCGCGCGATTGCAGTGTCGCCACCGCTTGAGCCACGGCGACCATCGCGCCGGTAATGGATGCCGTGCGCGTGCCGCCATCGGCCTGTAGAACATCGCAATCAACCAGAATAGTGCGCTCTCCCAGCTTCTTGAGATCAATAGTCGGGCGGAGCGCGCGGCCAATCAGACGCTGAATCTCCACTTTGCGCCCGTCCTGTTTGCCTCGCGCGTCGTCGCGCGGCTTGCGAGTCAGCGTACTGCGCGGCAACATGCCGTATTCGGCGGTGAGCCAGCCCTGCCCTTTGCCGATCAGGAATGGCGGCACTTTATCCTCGATAGAAGCTGTGCAGATGACTTTCGTGTCGCCGCAGGACACCAGAGCCGAACCCTCCGCGTAAGGCATGAATCCGGGTTGAATGGTAACAAGTCGCAGTTCATCGGGCCGTTTAGTCATATTATAAGTATAGGAATTTCAAAGTTTATCACTCAAGGCAAAATTTGCCGCCAAAAGCGATTTTTTTTCCTTCAATCAACAATCAACAATCAACAATCTAAAATCAAAAATTCACTTTTCTTCCGCTTTTGGTTATAGTTGAGTCGCGGTATGAAATTGCTCAACCTCGTTCGCGTGACATAGCGCCGCTGCCATGGCTTCCACCACCTGCGGGTCAAACTGTCGGCCTGAGCAACGACGCAATTCGATCATCGCTTCTTCGGGCGTACGGATGAGATTATAACTGCGCCTGCTTATCATGGCGTCGAACGCTTCGGTGGCATGAATGATGCGCGCGCCCAGCGGAATCTGCTCGCCGACCAAATGTTCAGGATAACCGCCGCCATTGAAGTGTTCGTGATGATACTTGATATAGCCGACCGCGCTCTGTAATTGTTCAATCGGTTCCAGAATCGTGCTGGCGATGACCGGATGGCGTTCTACGATCTCCCGCTCGTTCTGATCCAGCGGCCCAGGCTTGCGCAAAATCGCTTCACGAATGCCCATCTTGCCGATGTCGTGCAGAATGCCGGCAATGCCAATGCGACGCACTTCATCATCCTGGAAGCCCATCTCTCGCGCGACCAGCGAAGACCACTTCGCCACCTGTTCAGAATGGTGGCGAGTATCCGGATCTTTAGCTTCGAGTATTTTAGACATTACGGCCAGCACGTTAAGAAAAAGCGTCTCATTGCGGGTTGTGGAGCGATGTAGTTCCTTGCGCAGGAAGTGGCGCGTCAGCAGTTTTTCAATTTTCAGCAACAGTAAGTTCAGATTGACCGGTCGCAGAATATAGTCATCGGCGCCTTGATCCATGCCTTCCAGCGCCAATGACCGATCATTACAATCAGACAACAGGATCAGCGCCACATCGAAATTGTTGCGGATTTCATGAATGCTTTGCAGTCCGGATCGGTTCGGCCAATCCAAACTCAACAGTACCAAATCTATCGGTTCCTGTCTGGCCAAGCCTGCGTTGAGTATGTGAAACAATTCTTCGTCAGTGGCGGTGGATAATATTCTTTCATAGCCTTCAGCAGTCAATCGGGCAACAAACGCGTCGCGAAAATCCTTATGCGGATCCGCGATCAGCACACGCATGACTTTACCTGCTTGCCGAGCCATTTGCATAAAGACCTTTTTCGTAATCGCGTAGGGGCACGGCATGCCGTGCCCCTACCAGCGTCTATTCAAGCAGCATCGTCAACAATGCGCGCTGCGCATGCAAGCGATTCTCGGCCTGATCGTAAACTACCGACTGAGTCCCATCAATAACAGCGTCCGTAATTTCGTCTCCGCGATGTGCCGGCAGGCAGTGCATGATCAGCGCTTTTGGCGCGTGGCTCAATAAGTCCTGATTAAGCTGATATGGCTGGAAGATTGAGCGGCGTTTGGCGGTCTCATTTTCCTGGCCCATGGACGTCCACACGTCGGCATAGATTATATCCGCGTCTTTGATCGCCTCCGCCGGGTCACTGACAAGAGTGATGCCTGTGGTTTTCACGAATGCCGCCGAGAAACCGTACCCGTGCGGCGACGCAACGACCATTCGTCCGCCCAGTTTTGGAAACGATAGCGCTAGTGAACGGCAGACATTATTGCAGTCGCCAAGATACGCCAGCTTCACTTCTTCCAAACGTCCAAGTTTTTCGCGAATAGTCAACAGGTCGCCCAGCGCCTGACAGGGATGATGCATATCCGACAGGCCGTTAATCACCGGTTTGCTGGAATGTTTAGCCATCTCTACAATCGTCTCATGTTTGTACGTCCGCAGCACGAAAGCGTCCAGATAGCGCGAGGATGTCTTGGCCAGGTCTTTGATGGACTCGCGTTCTCCGATACGTCCACATTCCGGCCCCATGTAGATGCACTGGCCGCCCAACTGATAAACTGCGACTTCAAAACTGATCCGTGTGCGTAGAGAAGCCTTTTCAAAAAAAAGACCCACCACGCGATTATTGAGCAACTTCGCGGACCGATAGGTATCAGGATCGGCCTTCTGCCGTGCCGCCAAATCCAGCAGCGCAGCGATCTCCGTGGCGCTCAAGCTATCCAACGCAACTAAATCTTTCTTTTTTTGACTGCTCACAAATTGCTCCTTTATCTCCGTTCGACCAGGAAGAGCTGCTCAGTCACGTGAATCGGCCTGTTGTTGAAGTTGCGGCTGCCACGAAACGCATTGTACGGCATTTCGAACACATTGACGAAACCGAGCGTGTCCAGCAGCGAGCGCATCTCTCTGGGTGAGATGAAGCCCTCGTTGTTGAAGGAAATCAACAGGAACGGCGCGTCAATTGACTTCAGTAGCTGACTGAGCAACGGTAGTGACCGCGTACGCACATTGTAGCCAGAGCGACGCCAGTCCGCAGGTATCCCTGAAACGCGGCTAACACGCTTCGGGCGCTCATAGTGAACCAGTAGGTTGAGCATGAAGTAGTTCGAGCCGTAGGGATGCTGGTTGTACGGTGGATCGATGTAGGCTAGATCAAGGCCTTTCAGATGGAGTGCCAGCGTAGTCGCGTCTTCTTGGATGACCTGATATTCGCACTCGAAGTTGCTTAGGAAAGGAACCTCAAGCTTGATCTCGCCGAGAATGCGGAGCAACGCATCGGAGCCGCTGCCGCCGAAATGACCGACTCCCGTTTCGCCGTTTTTGTAGAAACCCTTGAAGACACCAGCCGTGTTGACGTGGATTGACGCCTTGCTCAGAAGGGGGCCCAGAAGCAAGTCTTTCATCTCGCAAGGCGCGGTGTCAATGAGGCGCCGATAATTGTCCAGGCGCCGAGCGTTGGCTTTGGTGTAGAAGACGCGGTCCTCGCATGTGATCTTAGCCTCGTCCCGAGGGGTGTAGAGTTCCTCGATGAAACCCGGGGGCATAGGTTCCGCCGAGACTCTCGCATTAAAGTCGGACACGACTGCGGCAACGCTGGGCAGGTCAACGGTGGTTCGGTTGCGCAAGTAGCAGCGTCCGGTTACGGCCGCGTAGTCCTCAAAGTCATTGCTGATGAGGAGTGACGAGTGGGCCTTCAAGAATCGTGACACCACTCCGGAGCCGCTGAATGCGTCGAGGACCTGAAGGCGGGGCTTGCCGAGGCGGCACTTGACCCGCTCAACCACGCGACCGATGTGACCAAGTAGTGCCCGCTTGTTTCCGATGTACGTGAGCAACTGCCGCGACAGATAGTCCGGGTCCTCGGCCATCGGGTCGTCCGCCCAGAGGCCCATCTGACGCCCTCCCCTTACCGCGAGCAGCGGTTGTTCAGGTTCGATCTCTTCGTCCTCCATGTATCTCATCTTACCCTAATACTCGCGAGATAATTTCCAATCCTTCGTCCAATTCAAGTTTAGTCACATTCATCGCCGGCAACAGGCGCAACGTGGTTTCATGCGTGACATTAATCATCAAGCCATATTCCAGGCATTGCGCGTGAACTGCTTTGGCGGAAAAGTTGAGATCTATCCCAACCATCAACCCTAGTTGTCTAATCTCTTTGATCTTGGCGCAGTGTTCAGCGCGCAGATTCTCCAGCCGACCGGCCAGATGCCGTGAAACTTCGCGCACATGAGCGATTAGATTTTCGGCCTCGATAGTCTCCAGCATCGCCAGTGCCGCGGCGCAGGCCAGCGGATTGCCGCCAAATGTCGTCCCGTGAGTACCGGGCGCCATGAATTGCGCCACCGATGCCGTAGCCAGCATCGCGCCGATCGGAAAACCTCCGCCCAACGACTTGGCCAACCAGATCACATCCGGCGCGGGCGACTGCAAAGATTGATAGGCAAAATAGTCCCCGGTGCGGCCCAGACCGCACTGCACTTCATCGTACATCAGCAACGCGCCGTGTCGGTCGCACAACTGTCGCGCGGCTTGCAAATACTCTCGTGAGCAGGCAAAAATACCGCCTTCACCTTGAACTGGTTCGACCATGAACGCCACCGTCTCGGCGTCAAAAGCTTTTTCCAACGCGACGATATCGTTCAGCGGCACATAACTGAACCCGGGCAACAGCGGTTCGCAGCCTTTCTGCAAATTAGGCTGAGCGGTCGCGGACAACGCAGCGTAAGTGCGGCCATGAAAGCCGTTCTGTACGCTGATTATTTTCCATTTACCGTCATGCTGTTTGCCGTAAAGTCGCGCCAGCTTGATTCCCGCTTCGCTTGCTTCCGTGCCTGAATTGCAGAAGAACGCACGAGCTTCGTTCATGCCGGTCAGTTTTTCCACCAACGCTTTGGCCAACTGCGCCTGCTGTTCCCAAAAGTAATTATTATGGATGTGCATCAGGCTGGCGGCTTGCTTCTTAATCGCGGCTACGACACGCGGAGGACAGTGGCCCAAGCCGTTGACGCCAAGCCCTGGCAGCAAATCCAAATAGCGTTTGCCCTCGGCGTCCCACACGCGCGAACCTTCGCCTCGCACGATGGCTAGTGGCGCGCGATTGTAATTACCGAACACATATTGCGCATATAACGCTTGCACGTCGCTCGTTTTCATCGTCATGGTGAAGTTCTCCAGCGGCTACAACTGAATCTCCGTCCCAATCCCTTCCGGCGTGAATATCTCTAGCAGCAGCGAATGTTGCCACAAGCCCGAGATCACGTGCGCGCGTTTGACACCGGCCTGCAACGCCGCCAGGCAAGCCTCAATTTTTGGAATCATGCCGCCGACAATGACGTTGCGTTTGATCAGTTCATTGCACTCGGCGGCCCGGAGATTGGAGATCAAAGTGTCCGGCTGGTCCTTGTCATTTAGAATGCCGGGAACGTTGGATAAATATACCAGTTTCTCCGCCTTCAATTCAGCGGCCACTTTCCACGCCACCGAATCAGCGTTGACGTTAAAGAGCTGTCCTTTGTGGTCGCAGGCGATGGGCGCGACGACGGGGATGATATTGCCTTGGCAGATGCGGTGACATAACTCCGCGTCCACTCGATCTATCTCGCCGACGTAACCGAGATCCAGCGTCGGATCTTCGTCAAAAATTTTCTTCCGACAGCATAGAAACCGCGAGTCGCGACCGTTCAATGGGATAGCTTTGCCGTCTTCTTTATCTACCAGATCCACTACGTTGGCGCTGATCTCATCAATCAACACTTTATGCGCGATCTCCAGCGTAGCTTTGTCGGTAACGCGCCGACCTTTAACAAAGACGGACTTCAGACCCTGACGTTCCATCTCCGCGGTAATACGCGGTCCGCCGCCATGCACGATAATCGGCCACACGCCCACTTGTTCCAGAAAGACCACGTCGCGCACGACCGACGGCAAAATTTTTGTGTCCGTCATCGTGCTGCCACCGATCTTGATCACCATAAACTTACGATCAAAGGCTTTAAGGTACGGTAACGCCTCCAGTAGAATTTTGGATTTATTCAAGGCATTCACGTTATATCCTCTGCGTACTCTGCTGCTATAGATTCAAAATTTACCACCAAAAGAGCCTTTTTTCCCTTCAATCTACAATCAAAAATCTAAAATCTAAAATTCTCTTTTCCTACGTGTGATATTCCGCGTTGATCGTTATGTATTCATGCGTCAGATCGCAGGTATAGAATCGAGCTCGACCCGGACCGTCTCCAACCAGGAGCACCAGACTCACATCGCGAGCCTTGAGAGCGGCGGCTACGTTGTTTTTTTCAAACGGGACCGGCTGGCCTGCTTTGAATAATTCGTGCCCGCATAATGTCAATGCTGCCTCTTGCGGAGCGAAGGCCACGCCTGCGCGGCCAGCGGCGGCCATGATCCGTCCCCAATTTGGATCGTGGCCGGCAATGGCCGTCTTGACTAATGGCGATTCGGAGATCGTCCGCGCAATTTTACGAGCGTCGGCGTCATTCTTCGTTCCGCCGACATAAACTGTAATAGTATGTTTGGCGCCTTCGCCATCGGCCGCAAGTTGACGCGCAAGGCTGTCACAAACAGTATGCAACATCGCATAGAGAGCTTCGTAAGGCGTGCCACTGCATTTCGCGATCGACTCGTTGCCGGCCAAGCCAGACGCAAAAATTGCCAGGCTGTCGTTCGTCGAAGTGTCGCCGTCCACAGTGACGCAATTGAAGGTGTCGTCCACAATTTTTTGCAAAGCTGTCTGCAGAACAGCGGGTGCCACGACGGCATCGGTGACGACGACGCCAAGCAGCGTGCCCATGTTAGGAGCGATCATGCCCGAGCCTTTGCAGGCGCCGGCGCAATGGATTTTTTTACCGTTCAGTTTGAAACTTGCGGAGGCGGTTTTCGGCGCTAGGTCAGTGGTTAAAATACCGCGCGCAAAATCGCCGGTATTTTCCTGATCTTTCACGAAGCCCACGGCGCGCTCAATGCCAATCTGCACTTTATCCATCGGCAATTTGTGGCCGATGATGCCCGTCGAGAAGACCAGCACTTCCTTCGGTTTCAGTCGCAAGCCTTGCGCGACCAATTCCGCCATGCGATACGCATCATGCTCGCCCTGTTCACCGGTGCAAGCGTTCGCGTTGCCTGCATTGATGACCAATGCGCGGGCGTGATGCTTATTTAGCTTCAGATGTTTGCGGCACAGTTTCACCGGCGCGGCGCAGATCCGGTTCCGAGTGAACACACCGGCGACGACGCAAGATTGTTTCGCATAAAGCAACGATAGGTCCGGCGGCTGTTCCTTGGCTGTCTTCAAACCGCAATACAGCGACGCAGTGCGAAACCCCGGCACATTATGAATTTTTCCGTCCCAAGGTTCTACGATGACGGTTTTGCCATCGTTCTTCTTTTTGGATTTCATAGCGCCCTCGAATGTAGTCTTAAAACACACCGACCCCTCAACCGCTATCGCTGCGAGAGAGGGGCCGATTGAGTTTTCGCTCAAACTAAAAATTCGCAAGCGTTCACCGCGGAAACCTATACGCGGCCAAGTTGCAACCAAAAGCGCAAGAAAAGAGAGGTTCCTTTCTCGTTAGCGTTTTGAATATTGGAATCTGCGTCGAGCGCCGGCCTGGCCATATTTTTTGCGTTCCACCATACGGGAATCGCGGGTCAGGTAACCTTCAGATCGCAGGCTTTTTTCTAAATTGCGATCATACAACAGCAGCGCGCGCGCAATACCCATACGAATCGCTTCCGCTTGACCGGTCACGCCGCCACCAACTACTTTGCAACAGATGTCGAAAGCAGTCGTCAGTTTTGTATACTTGAGCACATCGGTGACCACGTTGCGCTGGTTCTCATACGGGAAAAACGTCTCCAACGGGCGGTCATTGATTAGAATGTGGCCTGAACCCGGCCGCATACGCACTCCGGCCGTTGAACACTTGCGCCGTCCCGTACCCCAAAAATAACCGCCTGTTTTATCTTCGCTCGTCACGATCGGCTGACTCCTTAAATCCGCAATCAAAAACCGCAACCGTTCAGTCTATTTTTAGCCACAGAGGACACAGAGAATTTTGATTTTAAAGTTTCTGTTCATCTCTGCGTACCTCTGTATCTTCTGTGGCTCTATGGTGAACGGTTACCAAAAACCCAAAATTCCGGGTGCATGTCGCTGAATGTAGCGCAGGCATCTTGCCTGCCTCGTAGTTTGACATTACTCCTTAACCAACAAGCAGGCTGGAAGCCTGCGCTACGCTTGGTGGTCGCACTCAGCGACATGCACCAAAAAATTTCTTTAAATCAACGGCGTCCATACTTCGGGCTGTTGCGCTGTATGAGGATGCTCCGCGCCCGCGTATACTTTCAATTTCGAGAGCATAACTTTTCCCAGCAGTGTCTTGGGTAACATACGCCGTACCGACTCTATTATAATTTTCGCTGGATTGATTCGTTGCTCTTCGCCCAAACTACGCACTCGCAACCCGCCTGGATAACCCGACCAGCGCTGATATGTTTTTTGCGTAAATTTCTTCGGATGGATGCTGACTTTTTCCGCGTTGATCACGATGACAAAATCACCTGTGTCTATATGCGATGTGTAAGTGGGCTTATCCTTGCCCATCAAACGCATAGCGATAGGAACCGAGAGCCGTCCCAATGACTGATTAGCGGCGTCAACTATATGCCATTTCTGCTTTATCTCGCCTCCCTTGGCGTGGTAAGTTTTGTATATTTTCGACTTTATTGCCACAGGCATGGCTGCAAACTCCTAACAGATAACACAAACAATAACCTTCGTAAAATAACAACCCGCTTAAACGAACAAAAAACGGAATATCTATATTAAGTTTTGTCATTGAGAAGTCAAGCCTCAATTCGCAATCCCACAAGCGGCGTGACGTTTGGCCATCCAGTGGGCGCGGTCCCAATTACGTGATCGTGTAGGGGCGAATAATTATTCGCCCCTAAGTATTTGGCGAATAATTATTAGCCCCTACGTATTTGGCGAATAATTATTCGCC
>JAZDLP010000085.1:0-10276 GCA_043801885.1 Planctomycetota bacterium
TACGCCTTCACCGTGAATCCTCCGTTTAGGCATGCTCACAGAACATAAAGTTCGCGTCTCGTGTTATTCAACGTTTTTTCAGGGCTTCTTGTGCCTTCGGCACCCAGCCCAGCGCTTCGCTCTGGGCTGGGCCACCCGCGATCCACAAGCCGAAGACCGTAATGCCCACAAAATACACGATCAGCACGGACCAGTCCCATATAGTAAACACTGCGTTAGAGTTTGGCATTTTTCTCTTCCTGGCAATCATTCACGCTAATTTTGCCGCGCCATCAGGCCTGACAAACGGCACTTTATTGTTTATACAGTTACTTCTTTTTTATGTTTTTTTGCTGTGCAGCCAACCAAGTAAGCGCAGCTTTGTTGTTTATTTCGTGGCCGCCGTCGAAAATCGTCACGCGGGTTAGTCCCGATTGCCGCCTAAAAAGAAGCTTTTTGCCCCAACAATCGTCCTCTTCTATTCCGGCTTTGATCTTGGGAGGGACTTGTGCTTTCTTAACGAAATACTCGATCTCTTCCGTCGTTAGTCGGTCTTTTTCCTCGGCCAGAATATTGAAAGCGTTAAGGGTATGACTAATCGGCACACTGCCGTCATGACCATCATGAATCCCGGCGTTGATGTCCAAGCGCAGATTTTTCGCATTTTTCAAGTAAGTAATTGGCGAGCGTTTTTTAGCCTCTTCGGCGGCTTTGATGTCCTTCGCGGGGTCGCCGCCGCAAGATGTCTCAATGGCTTGCCAATAATGAGTTCCTCTCAGCCAAGTCGGAGGAGACTTGCTCTCAATATGCCATGCCTTGAGGTCGGAAATCGGAACCCAAGCGGAGACCCCCGCCCAAACGTCAGGCGCGCGGCCGGCCATCAACAACGCAACATAGCCTCCGCCGGAATGTCCCATGAGATAAATCCGTCTTTCATCAACGATGCCGTTCTTTTTCGCGTATTCCACCGCATCGAGAATATCCTGAATAACCAAGTCAGAACCCGTCGCTTCAGGCCGGTTGTTAGCGCCGCGAAAATTCGGAAAAATGAACCCCCAACCCTGTTCAACACACCAGGTTCCGCCATGTTCAGACCAGTCATCTTGATACGTATGCGACCAAGTATGAAGCGCCACAAGCAATGGCCTCGGTTCCTTGACGTCCGGCTTGTAAAACATGGCCGGTTGCATGGTTTTGTCCGCCGAGCTTTGATATTTAATCTCTTTGATCAAGTTCTTTTTTTCGTTCTCTTTTTCTTGAGAAGTTTTTTCCGCGGCGAAAAGCGCCATCCCCATCAAACACATCACCATCAACGAAAAGAAAAACGTTTTTTTCATGACATGCCTCCATAAAAATCAAGAGTTTACAAGAGTCTTAAAATTATTGAAATTCCTATACTTTCAAACAGATAAAGAGATTATTTTCCGAAACACCTCAACTTGCCGTCTTGCGTGGAGACGTAGAGCCGTCCGTAAGCCGCCGCCATGCCGTCGAAGATCGTTGGAGCGGCAAGTTTAGCCTCACCCAGCTTTTTTCCATCTGCCGCTGACAAAGCCCAGATTGCGCCACCGTCCACTTTCTCTTCGTCAAGAGCGCCGGCGACAAAGACTGTCTCTCCCACCAGCGCCATAGCGTTGATCTTCGTAATCGGCGATTGAACACTCCAGAACGATGGCGCTGTAGGCTCGTTGTTTATGCTTTCAACCGCGAAAATTTCTTCGCGCGGCATTTGTCCTCTGTATTTTTCAAGAGGATGTCTCCAATAACAATTTTCGGCCTCTCTCCCAATGTTGTCTCTGATTCCGAAAACCTTGTTTTCTCGAAAAACTAACAAAGAGCCGCGCGCCCATCCATATGCCCATATACCAGAACATCGAACGTAAGTATACTTTGCTCGATACGATCCACTATCCCGCAAACCGCTCTTTTGCCCACCTAATAAGTACCGTGTCTTGGCAGTGCTTTCCTCGTTCATGAGAGTTCCTTTGTCGCAATCAAAAGACATTGACCCCAGATAAACGCAATTATCGCCTCCAACCAGGATATCGTAACAATAGCCTCCTCTATATCTTGTCAGCGGGTCTTGAATGGATTGTTTCCAGACAACTTTTCCTGTCGCAGTTTCAACTTTGTAGAGTATCATGCCACCGTTCGCCACAGAGTGTCGTCCAGCGGCAAAATAAGCGGAACCATCCTTGACCAGAATGGTCCCTGAAACCGGCCAGGGCGATTCCAATTGTCCAAAAACGACAATTCGTTTTTCTTCGGGCGCGGCGCGAAGACGCCAGACTAATTTTCCCTCGTCGGCCTTTAGACAATAAATCCAGCCATCGTTACAGCCGAAGAGACATAATCCTTGATGAATAGTCGGCGGCGTGTCAATGCGTCCGCCTGCCGTGTATCGCCAGACGATCTTGCCGGTAGCGGCGTCGAACGCGCGCACTTCGTGAATCTCGGGCGCGGCGACAAAAACTTTATTTCTGGCTACAGCCGGAGCTGAAACAAGCTTGTACTCGATCTTGGCCTCATCCACTTCGATGGTCGTTGACGTGCCACTGACATTGGCTTCCCAGAGTGGCGGAAGATCGCTGGCTACAAGAGACGACGCAGCGCCGCTACGCCTAACATCGTGACGATAGATCGGCCACTCGTCCAACTTCTTTGGATTGTCGTTCACATCAAGAGCTTGGCCGTAAACGGGTCCTCGTTCAATCTCTATTTCACTCTCTTTGACTGGTTGCGAAACGGTTTCTGCGGCTAGGCCTGCTATGCCTTTTACAGTGGGGTAACACGAGCATTTATTATGAAAACTGTAGATTAATCCATTTGCGGGAATGGCGCCGAGATGACACGATTCGCGCATCGCCAGAAAACTTCCAATATATTTTCCGGTGGCGATATCAATGAACCTCGAATTAATATACAAAAAGAGGTTTTTTGTTGCATTATACTGACTGCACCGTCCGTCATTGCCATCATAAATCATTACGTTTCGTTGAACCTTACCGGTCGCCGGATCAAGCCCTTTCATAAACGTTCCGTCTGTGCCTGGATCAGGACCACAAAGCGTCCAGAGCAATCCTCCGATATAAAAAACCGTGCCAGGTCCTATGTACCATGCTTTGTAGTGAAAACTCCAGAGAAGGCTGCCATCTTTGGCAGACATCGCATGAACAATGCTGTTTTTGTTGCCGAAAAGAAATAATCGCCCCTCTTGATAACATCCCAATCTCAAAGCAGGATTTCCGGCAGGCTTCTCGTTCCAAGTGTCAGTTAAAATGCGCCAAAGAACTCGCCCCGTATCAGCTTCTAAGCAAGTGACGGCGCATGGAGCTTCCAAAGGCGCTTTAAGGTATTCCAGAAAAAAAACTTTGCCGTCGCTGATCATGAGATCGCGATTGAACCATTGTTCCTTGAGTTGTCTTTGGTAGTTGTGGCCGACTATGGTATTGCGATCCTTGGCATCACATTGCCAGCGAACCTTCCCCGTCGCTGCGTCTAGAGATTTCACTTTCCATTTGGCGCCTCGCCAAAGAAGAAACAGTACGCCATTCAGATGAATTATTTCATCAGGGCAGATTTCATCCTTATAAGTCATTACGATCTCGCCCGTTGCGCTATTGAACGCCGTCAGAGGGCCGTTGTTCTCCAAAGCCGCGAGGTAAAGGCGATCACTAGTGGCGACCACTTGGTCCTGCAAGAGGAAGACCGACAGCTTCTGCTTCCATAGGAATAGACCGTTGTAAGCGTCGCGCGCCATGATAAAATACTGATCGCCATGAGCGATGGGTTCTCCTTTCACCATTGGCATGTTGTCGTCGCAATTCATCCCGATGTTTGGACATACAAAGAAAAGCCGCCCATTCGCGGAAACCACTGCCGAAGGTCCCCGCCAAGCAAGCCGGTTGCCGTATCCTTCAGGCGCCGCAGGCCCCGCGATCCAGCGAAATCCAGTGGGGGGAGCAATGGAATCCTGTGAAACAGCATTGCCATCCGGAGCGCGTCGAAAATGCGTCCATTCATCCATTGTGTTGGGGCGCGGCTTCTTATACTTCGCCCAAAGGCCATTCTGTTTGATAATCTCCACAGGATCGAGACCGGCTTCTTTCAGCTTCGTCTTCAGCATCTCTTCTGGCATCTTGCCATCTCGTTGCCCTAAGAGCACTACGCCTTTTGGACATAGAACTCGCTGGATATCTTTTAGATTTATATTTGCCTTCAAAAGCGCGAGCAGATCGTCTGCAATCACTAAATTCACCATATTCTCTGAGTAAAGCATCTGAGTAAAATTGCTTCGCTCGATAGAAATCTGTCCATATAATTTTTGGTTTTGAATATATTGTCGCGCTTTATCTGTGGTTTCTTGGCTGGTGGCAAGACCGTGAACAAGAAACTTCCCTGCTTTTCCCAATTCAACATCTAATTTTCCATCAGTTACGCCAAGATGGACGCAGAGACCGTTATTGATTCCAGCGATTTCGATAAGTTTTTTCGCCAAAGCACTATCCACCTCTTCGCCGGCGAGCGCGACGCGCTCAAAGCTAAAAACACTTATGGCTAAAATGAATGCATAAAAACTCATTGCTTTACCGCATGTGATCGAAATTCCGAAGCTGGATTTTAGATCGCGCGTGATATTCATGGAAGATTTCTCCTTCGTTTATTTTCCGAAACACATTAACTTGCCGTCTTGTGTCGAAACATACAATCGTCCGCAAGCCACGGCCATGCCGTCGAAAACAGGCGGGGCATCAAGCCTGTACTCACTCATCTGCTGGCCGTCTTTGGCTAAAGATACCCAGAAGCGGGACTCGGCACGAGTGACTTTATTTGTTGGCCCGGCGGCAATCAACGTGTCGCCAGCGACGACCAGCGCCTCCACTTGAGCAGGCTCCGGCACCGCTCGCGACCAGGCGGGCTGAAGTTTTCCGGGCTGAACGATCTCCTGGGCGAACAGTTCACACGGGGGCAGCTCCGGAGACATGGTCTTGCCCTTGCCACGGTCCGCGATCTCACGGTAACCAAAGACTCGCTTGTCGCTGAAGGTCAGCAGGCTTCCTTTGGTGTCACCGTACTGCCAGTAATACTGGAAGCAGTATGCCTCTATGGGCGTACAGCGCCACCGGCCGCCTAGCAATCCGGAAAACAGCCCACCTTTCAGGCGTAATGTCTGCGCATCCTCTTTGTCGCCGGTTTTGAGATTAAAGCCGCCCTTTCCTCCCCCGACAACCAGCCGACCATCGCTGATCAGGACGGGCGTATTTACACCCCAGAAGTCGGTGCGCCGTTTTTCCCAGATAAGTTTTCCGGTGCGGATATCTACCGCGCACAGTAAGCACCCACCGTCGGAATGAGGGGATCGTCCGGCTGAACAATATACCAGACCGTTTTCCGCCAGTACGCTGCCGGAGGCTTGCCAAGGCGATTCCAACTGCCCGTACGCCACAATCCGCCGTTCCAGTGGCGGTAGACGGAAACGCCATGCGAGTCTACCGTCCGCCGCATCCAAGCAGTACAGCCATCCGTTGCGGCACCCGAAGATGCAGTATCCATCGGCAATGGTAGGCGGGGAATCCACCATCCCCCCGGCGGTGAAGCTCCACCGTCGCTGGCCGGTCTTCGCCTCCAAGCTCAACACTTGGTGGGTGTTTGGCAAGGCTACGTACACACATCCGTTGCTGATGACCGGGCTGGAGATAGGATCGCCGAAGGCCTGGTTTAGAAAGATATCCTCTTGAATCGCCCCATCCGGAGGCTGAGACAGTTTGATCTCCCACAGCGGTTTCAACGGAGCGGCAAACTCAACTCGCATCGGCGCACATGCGCTGCGAGCGTTGTCGTGACTGAGTGTTGGCCAGTCATCCTGCGTACTCGGTGGAAGCGTATGAGTCAAACCATAAGCCGGGCCTTTCACTAACCGGTCCGGTGGGTTGGCGGCTTCGCCCTCGGGCCACTGTATCTGGTCAGGCGAGAACGCGTTGAAACCACGGATGACCGTCGCGTAGCACCGACAGGCATGGGGGAAGGTGTACCATAGCCCGTTACCTGGCACAATTTGGACGTTGCAAGGGCCACGCAACACATGGAACTTGTGGCATTGCCCGGTCTTGAAGTCCAGAAACTCGGTGACTCCGGGATAGACGATGTAACGATCGGTGGCGGTCATGGTGCCGCAGCGTTCGTTCAGCGCAGGCGCATTGAGTTGTTTCTGCACCTCCCCGGTGAGTGGACTGCGGCCTTCCCAGCCCCATATCTCGTCGGTCTTGGCCGAGACGGCGGGCAACCACACCAGGCCACCGACAGAGAATGGTGGCGTCCGCTGGTTAAACGTCTTGCGAGGTGGCGTCTCCCACAGATGCTTTCCATCATTGGCGCTGATCGCGTGATATCGCCCACTGCCCCACTCCTCTATAACCAGCACCCCGCCCAAATGCATCCTCAGGATGATGTCCCTTTTCTGCTTTTTTTCTGACTGTGGAGTTGGGGCGGGTGACTTGTGCCAGTCGGCAGCGCTTATCCGCCACTGCTCCTGACCATTGGCAAGATTCAGACGCACCAAGTCGTAGGGGGTCTTTTGTCCGACCAGGAAGAAAACACCGCTCTCGCTCACGACCAGTTCGCCGGCTTGAGCGTCATACCGCCACAATATATTCTCGCCCTTGGCGTCGATCTGGCACACCTGCTTCTCGGTCCTGACGAGCAACTTCTCGCCGTGATGGGTAATCTCCAGTATCGGACAGCCCAAGTCAATAGTGTTGAGCGCCTTGCCGGAGACCGCATCCAGCGTAACCAGTTTGTGTGGTAGAATGCCGCCAGCGTACACGCGCTTACCGGCCGCGACCAGAGGCAGCGGCTCAAGTATGAACAGGCTCTTGCCGTACTCGGTGGTCACGGTGGTCATGATGGCCTGGTCTTCCCACCGATGTTCCCACAAGAACAACCCATTAAATGCGTCGCGGGCGATCACGTAAAACTCTGCGGCTTTACGCGACGCCTTCAGGTTGGCAAAACTGGATGAACTGAGGTAGAAACACCGCCCGCCAGCGGTAAGAAGAGCAAACTCGCCCTTCTTCTGCGGCCAGGTGGCCTTGGGATATTCTGGCCCGGCGACCCACCGGAGCGAGGCGGGCACTCCGGCTGCCGAGTCGTGAGAGACTCCGCCGCGGTCTGCTCCGTGCATGTACTGAGTCCACTCGTCCATCTCCGGCGGTCTAGTCTTTCGAATCACCGCCCATGTTTTTGCTCCGGCCTGCGCGATGGTTTCAGGTTTTTCAATGCCGGTCTGTGCCAATATTGCCTTCAATGTTACCTCGCCACCGCTACACCCAAGCAAGGCGACGCCCTCGGGACACACCACACGCAGCGTCTCCTTTAGCGATAGCCCTTTCTTAAGCAGACCGAGAAGGTCATCCACAACTACTAGATTCACCAGCGAGTCCGCATATGGCAACCGGGAAAAATCACCACACTCGACAGAAACCTGACCGTATAATTTTTGATCTTGAATATATTGTCGCGCTTTATCTGTATTTTCCTGGTCGGTAGCGAGACCATGAACAAGAAATTTCCCCGCTTTTCCAAATTCAGCGGTCAATTTGCCATCTGTGACGCCAAGATGAACGCATAAGCCAGCTTTAATTTCAGAGATTTCGACAAGCTTTTGGGCGAAAGTGCTATTCGCATTTTCGCCAGCGAGCACGATGCTCCCAGAGCTAAAAACACTTATTGCCAAAATGAACGCAAAAAAAGTCCGTTTCTTCATTGAAGATTTTTCCCCTTTTTCGTAACCGGTCACGCTGATTTAAGGTGGCACAGGCATTCCTGCCTGTAGTTCAAAGGAGAACACCAATAAGAGGACCAATGACTAATGACCAATAGAAACATCTCTTTCAATTGTATAAGAATCGTAACTACTCAGGTAGACATCGTCAAACGTCACCTGCATGATATACTATGCGCGGCCAGGATTTCGGCTTTTTCTACTGGGTGAAAAAGCCGAGATTTCCCCCGCGCACAGTATAGTAATTTGCCCCATCGTCCTATGAATGCAACTAACAATATGAATTATATGACAAAGTAAAAATAAAGAAGTCGGAAATTATTTAACTCGGGAGGTTTTTTTGACGATTACTTTTATATGAAGGATTTTGAAGAGACGGACGATGGGACTAGAGCTTGCATTCCTAACGTCACAAAAGTGGTTGTGAATACTGATGATCTGCCCAAGTCATCAATCCGCCAACACTCGCAGTATTGCCAAACCGATCCCGAAACGGCGACACGCCTGCTTTGTGAGTTCTCAGATGAATTGGACCAGTTGAAAGCTGACAACATCGCATTGAAAGCTGACAATGCCGCACTTCGCCGGGAAAACCAAGTCCTTCGCGACGAGATTCAGGAGCTCAAGGAGAGTGTTTCGAAGGATTCACACAACAGCAGCAAACCGCCATCTTCCGACGGCTTGAGCAAACCCAAGCCAAAGAGTCTGCGCCCGTCCAGCATGCGACCGACTGGCGGTCAGCCGGGCCATCCGGGTCATACACTGCGCATGGTGGATGACCCGAATTGCACGATATACTATCCGGTTGAGCACTGCTCGAAATGCGGTCGTGTACTGACGAAACAGGCGCCAGACCGCGTCGAGCGACGTCAAGTTTTTGATATACCTGAACCGAAACTGGAGGTCACCGAGTATCGGGCCGAAATCAAAATCTGCGCCTGCGGCCACCGCAATCACACCGCGTTTCCGTCCGATGTCAAGGCCCCAGTACAGTACGGCCTTCGCGTCAAAAAAACGGCTGTCTATCTCAAGGAGTACCATTTACTGCCCTTCGACCGACTCGCCGAGATCATGCGCGACCTCTTCGCTTGTAAAACGTTCAGCGAAGGCACGCTGGCCAATTTTTCAGGCGATTGCTCTCGGCGACTGGAACCGGTCTATGCGTTGATCCACGCTCTGGTAGCCAAGTCTAAGGTGGCCGGCTTCGATGAAACCGGTATGCGCGCCATCGGATCTTTGCACTGGCTGCATACCGTCTCGACTCGCTGTTTGACTTGGTATTTCCCACACAAGCGTCGCGGGCGCGAAGCCATGGACGCCGCTAACATCCTGCCCAACTTCCAAGGCCGCGCCGTTCACGACTTCTTTAGTTCCTACCTCAAGTACGGCTGCGACCACTCTTTTTGCAACTCGCACCTCTTGCGCGAACTCGTCTTTCTGTGGGAGGAGCTGGATCAGAAGTGGGCTGAGATCATGTATGATCATCTGTTGACAATCAAGACGGCGGTAGACACCGCTCGCGACGCCGGTTTTGCCGCGCTTCCGATCGCAGATCTCGACTTGTTCCGCAAACACTATCTGCAGATCGTGGAAACCGGCTATGCGCAGAACCCGGTCGCGGAATCGTCGGTTGGCCTCAAGCGTCGGGGCAGACACAAGCAGAGCAAAGTCAGAAACTTGCTTGATCGCTTCCGTGACCACACCGACAGCATTCTCGCTTTCATGTATGACTTCTCGGTGCCGTTCGACAACAACCTCTCGGAGCGCGATCTGCGGATGATGAAACTGCGCCAGAAGATATCCGGCACTTTTCGCAATTTCGATGCCCTCGTAGACTTCTGTCGTATCCGTAGCTATGTCTCTACGTCGCGCAAAAACGGACTGAATGCCCTCGACGCCTTGCGCCGTGTCTTCATGGGCAATCCCTTCGTGCCGGTTGTTGATACGACATAGCCTTTATTCAATCAGTAATGCCAAGTCTGTTGTTCTATAGATCAGAAGATACTCTGCCAAAAGATATATTGCGCACGTTCAGGATTTCGGCTTTTTCTACTGACCGAAAAAGTCGAGATTTCCCCCGCGCACAGTATACCTCCTGAGTAGTTACATGATTCAACTGAAAGCTTCAACGCCAATAACAACTTGGCCGATTATAAGAATGCGGATGGCACGTCCGTTTTGTTTTTTGCCTGCAAAGGCACTGCGGACATTAACGGCAATCGTCGTATCGGCACAAACACTATTTGGCAAAAGCGTGATGGCTTGAAGTTTGGGATGGCCTTAGACGCGGTCTGGGTGCTTGCTGGAGACGATGCAAATTATCGAAACTATCAAGACCCACAGGAGAACGATTTCCTTGTAACACCTGAACTCCACCCCATTTTTATACACTAGTGTTCAGTCATAAAAGAATGTGTTGGTGAATAGAAAAAATGCCGATCTATCTATATGGGGACAAACCCAATGGAGGATTGACATGAAGAAACGATATGTGGTGGTTTTGAGGCGTCAAGGGCG
>JAZDLP010000094.1:0-11476 GCA_043801885.1 Planctomycetota bacterium
CGGACAAGCCGCAACCCAACAGCAGATTAACAACAAAATTTGTAACCGTTCAGTCTATTTTCATCTTATTAACCGCGAATGCACACGAATAGACGCTAATATTTTTTTCCTGTGATTCGCGTTCATTCGCGTCTATTCGCGGTTAATAAAACGGCTGCTTTTTTTCTTGCGTTTTTCTTCGCGCGCCACGAAGATTAGTATTGTTAATGACGGAGCGCCTTGAAGGGTGACCAATAGACGGGAGCTGAAACGATATGGCCTCGATCACGGTTATTTTTGGCGGGCAGGAGCAGCAGACTTATCAGTTCGACAAGCCCAAGCTGATTGTTGGTCGCGAACCATCTTGTGAAATCCATATTGATAACCTTGGAATCTCTCGGCAGCATTGCGCCTTCAGCATGCGGGGCGAAGTGTTTGTCGTTCAGGATATGGGCTCGTCCAACGGCACGTTTGTCAACAACCACAAGATCACCGAACATTTCTTGAACCATGATGACGAAGTGGTCATCAGCAAGTACACTTTGAAATTTAAAAATCAATCTCAGCCCACTCCAACAGCGGTTGAATCGCCGGACGAACTGGTCGTGCCCGGCTCACTGAATACCTACATGATGGACGGCGGCAAGGTTCAGGAGCAATTAGCCAAATTACGCGTCGCGCAAGGCAAAGGAGTTTCGAAAACAAATGTTCCGCTACATGCCACGGCTACTGCCAAAGATTATGCTCAAGCGCTGGACGTATTACCGTCGCAAGACGCAGCTACCACGAAACTAAAGACTTACGTCGTCGCGTTGACATCCGTCATAGTCGTGCTGCTGGTTGTGATCATTTTGATGATGACAAAAATCATTTAATGATTTCAGAAAGAGACTTGGTAAGTTGCGATAAAGACATTATTGCGGCACTCACGCAACACGCGATCCGCTTGGCGTCGTTCCGGTTCATCCACGATCATATAATTAACCTGCAAGCGCATTTTGTAGGCTTGGAGGTAATAATTTATGCCCAACGTCATGGCTTGAGTGGCGAACACATCAGTGTAAAGGTTTGGCTGAACTAAATCTTCTGTGATAATGTTGCCGAACCGCTCATAGCGAGCTGCAAATTCCACCGGCTCTAACAAGTTATTCCAAAAGCCACCGCGACCAAGTCGTTCGGCGAAGATACTGTCTTTAAGTTTGTAGCCAGTTGATACGTAGAAACCTTCGCGGCTAAAGGGTCGTGGCGCAGCTTGTTCGCCGTTGGGACCGCCGCCCAAGTCAAAAGCATTCACAGTCAACGGAGCAGTACGATCTTTCTGAAACCCATATTCGCCGCGCAGCCACCAGCCGCGTACCGGGCCCATGGGCTTATACATGGCCCAAGCCGCATGCCGAATGGCGCTCGTCGAAAGCCGGTTCATGCCATTGATCGGACCGGATCCATCGTCGGTCAGATCGCCAGAGCTGCCGTGCCGTCCAAACTGGCCGGAATAACCCAACTCCATGCTGCCCCAACAGCCGTGTTTCCACAGTGGACGGACCAGGATGCTGCCGATGAAGTCTTTTTGGTCATTGTCGTCAGATCGGTTGGCAGTTTCAAAAACGCCCAGCGCGGCCATAGTTTGATTACCGGCTGTGCCAAAAAAGTTACCGGCGCTGTCCAGCGCGCCCAGCCAATACTGCAACCGGTTATCCCACCAAGCGCCGTGTACGGTTGCGCCTAGATCGCGATAATCGTTCATCTGAGTCACCATGGCGCGTTCGGCAAAATCTAAATAAGCGCTATTACGGGGACCTTCTTCGCCAAACGGAGGTTTAAACTGTCCGATGGTGAAATCATGATGCGGAACGATGCCGTGAAAATTGATATAAGCGTCCTGCAACAAACGAGGCGCTGCGCCCGAACCGGTCTGTACGCGACCAACAGAACTACGCGCAACGCTGGCTAAATCGTCACGAGCGATCCATGGATTTTCACGCTGCGATTTGAATAGACCCTGATTGCTCGATATACCCGGGAAACTGGTAGCTTCGCGGGCCGGATCTATCATGACGACTGCCGTTACGTTTTCATGAATGTCCATGGTCATCCGGATTTCAGCGCGACGGACGCGATAGCTGTTATTGTCTATCGCCTCACCCGTGCCGCCTGTGCCGGCAAAGGCGCCCGTGTCAGAGAACACGTCTTGATTATCATTCTCGATATGGTAATTCCAAATTTGCAGCAATCCGCCAATCTCCAGTTTGCCGTTCTTGGTGATAACCGGACAAGGCGAGTCATATTTATTTTCAATTACAGATTCCACTTTGCGAATCGGCGCAGCGGTATCTTTTTCATTGATCCGCTTGCGTAGATCAGCAACTTCTTTACGCAGATCCTCAACAGTCGTGCCTGCTCTTGCGTTACTGCAGATCACGACCGTGAATAAAGCCACAATCAACGAAACAAAGAAATGAATACGCATGAATAAATCCCTCCCATGTTAAAGCCTGATAACATGAAAAAAAATATCAGAAATATATCGTAGTACAAGTCATTATCTAAAAAAAGTGTAACACAACGAAAGATGTATCGGCAAAATGACTTGCAATCTTAAGAAACTTTCAGACAGTACATTTGGGATGCTGTGGTAAAAATGGTTGCAACTCCAATGACTGATATTGCTATCGAAATACTGGCTTTGGCGCGCGAAGCGCGTGCGGCGGCGCGCGTGTTGGCTGCGTTATCTACTGAGACCAAGAACGCGGCGTTGAATTACGCCAGCGAAGGGCTGATTAAAGAGCGCGTCGCTATCGAGAGCGCCAATGCTGAAGACATCGCACGCGGCAAAGAGAAAAAACTGGCCGACGCGCTGCTGGATCGTCTGCGGTTGGATCGCCACACACTGGAGCAACTCGCTCAGGGGCTCCAGCAGGTCATCACGCTACCCGATCCGGTTGGTCGCGAAATTAGTCGAACCACGCGGCCAAATGGGCTGGTGTTGCGTCGAGTGCGCGCGCCCATCGGCGCGATCCTGATCATCTTCGAGTCGCGACCCAACGTTACCATCGAAGCCGCGTCATTGTGTTTGAAAAGCGGCAACGCCTGCATTCTACGCGGCGGCAGCGAGGCCATCAGCACCAATCGCGCGCTGGCCGGAGTATTGCGCCACGCATTTTCGCGCGCCGGCGTGCCGCCGGCGGCGTGCAGCATGGTGGAGACAACGGATCGCGCCGCGGTAACCGAGTTGCTCAAGTTGGAAAATCTGATTGACTTACTGATTCCACGCGGCGGCGAAAGTCTGATTCGCATGGTTACGGAAAATTCGCGCATCCCCGTCATTCGGCATTATCGAGGCGTCTGCCATGTGTACGTGGACGAAGACGCGGATATTGATCTGGCTCAGGCTATTGTCATCAACTCAAAATTGCAACGAGTGTCCGTCTGCAACGCCGCCGAGACATTGTTGATCAATCGTAAAATCGCGCAAAAATTTTTGCCCGAGATGAGCAAGCTGCTGCTGGAAAAGAATTGCGAACTGCGCGTCTGCCCGGAGACTCGCAAAATTCTGAACGGCGCGGGACTGAGCGGATCGCTGGTGAAAGACGCGGACGAATCCACGTTCGGCGTCGAATATCTAGATCGCATTCTCTCGGTGAAAGTTGTAGATTCGCTCCCAGCCGCTGCCGACCACATCGAAAAATACGGCTCGCGGCATACCGAAACCATCGTCACGCGCGATCCGGAGCGCGGGAAGAAGTTTCAGACACTGGTGGACAGCGCCTGCGTCTTCGTCAACGCTTCCACGCGCCTGTGCGACGGGTTTGAGTTCGGGCTGGGCGCGGAGATCGGCATCTCCACCGGCAAATTGCACGCTCGCGGGCCGATGGGGCTGGAAGAACTGACCACTTACAAATGGTTGGGCGATGGCGACGGACAACTTCGCGCTTAAATAGGTTCTGTGTTGTAGAGAAAATCAAGGAGGAGAAAAATGCCGACTATATCAGTATTTTATGGAATAATAATTAGGATGTATTGTTCTCCAAGCGAACATAATCCTCCGCATTTTCACGCATATTATCAAAATAGCAAAGCCATCATTGATATAAATAATTGCGAATTGAAGGAAGGGGAATTGCCTCCAAAACAAATGAAATTAACTTTAGCATGGGCAGAAATACATAAAGAAGATTTATTGGCAGATTGGGAACTAGCGTCAAACGGAGAACTTCCATTCAAAATTGAACCATTAAAATAAAAGAGGCGCAAAATGTATTTATCCATAGTAGAAGTAAAGCCATTTGACAATTATAAATTATTGTTAATATTCGAAAATAAAGAAAAAAAAGTTTTTGATGTATCTCCATATTTGAAATTAGGAAAATTTTCCGAATTGAAAAATACTTCTTTGTTTAATACTGTAAAAGTAAAATTTGATTCCATTGAGTGGGATAATAATTTAGATATTGATCCGGAATTGCTATACGAAAAAAGTATAAAAATAAATGAAGATAATCCAAGCGCGGCGGAGCGCAACCCCAAGCGCCAGTCTTTGTTAACGACGGAGTGTGCTGATGAACTCTAAAGCGCGCCTTCGGCTTATTCTGGTCGCTACCGTCGGTCCGTTGCTGTTTTCCCTGTTGTCTGCGCGCGCCGAGTCTGACGATCTGGTATTGCTGTTGCTAGAGGAAGGCAAGACCTACCGCAAAGTCAACGACGAAGCCATCACCGGCAGGAACATTCTGGACCTGCTGGTGGAAGAAGGCTGGGATCGCGAGTTGCAGCTTTTCGTCGAACATATTCTGCGGATTGAGGAAGTGCAGGCGCAGAAAATTGAGATTGCCGAAACTGAGGTGGACGCTGAACTGCAAGCTCTACTGAACGTTTATGCCGCGCAGGTTAAAATGGATCCCGCGCAGGTCAAGTTGGATAAAATTGCTCGACAATTTGGCGGTCTGACGGCTTTGCGGCGCGTTACCAAAGAGAATCTGGGACTGCTGCGCATCTTGCAACAGGAAGGTAAATTGCCTAAGGATATTCGCACTCATTCGCGCAATTTTCAGGAAGCGCTGCGACAACGGCTCGACAAGCGCGTGACGGAAAAAGGCGTCATCACCGAGCCAAAGCGCCTGAACAGCAGCGAAGCCGTGCGTATCGGCGCGCGCAGTTTCGCGCGCGAGGAAGTTTGTCAATTCATATTCGATGCGCTGCGTCAGATTCCGCAGGATGAGTTTAAGACCAAGCTGGAGATATTAACGCTGGAACGACTGGTTCAACGCGCGCTGAAGGATAAGCAGATCGAGCTTAGTCGCGATGATCTGGAGTTTCACTTCAGCTATTTGTGTCGGCGGCGAGAAGCTGAGACAGGCTTGCCAGGACGAATAATTATCCGTCAGGACCTCGAAAAACGCGGTATGCAACCCGAACAGTTCCTGCAAAGCCGTTTGTTCCAATACGACGCCGGCATCAGCGGCTTGGCGCGACGCAAAATTAAGCACCAGCAGTTAAAAAACGAATTCGCCGCGCGCCCGGATCGTTATAAGCGCAACGAGAATTTGATCGCGCATATTTACGTTCGTGTGCTGGACCCTGACGGACGAGGCTACACATCGGCCTGGCAATCGCCGGGGCACGGGCCGGTGAATGAATTTGTCGCGCGTCGCCGAGAAGAACAATTCGCCGCGACCAAGCCGAAGATTGAAGGTTTGATCCCGCTGGCTCAGCAGGATTTTGCCGCCGTCGCCAAGAAGAGTTCGGACGATCTCGCCACGGCGCCAGTAGGCGGAGTGATCGGGCGCATCGGAGCGGAGACCATTCTGACGCCACCTTGCGACCGAGTCGTGCGTGACACCGCCGTCAAACTAAAGCCCGGCGAAATGTCCGGAGCCACGCGCAGCGACTACGGCTGGCATCTGCTAAAATGCCTGGAGAAGCAGGATATAACCTTTGAAGAAGCCGAAGAGCGCGTATACTTGAACTTGCTCTACGAAACGCGCCTAAAAATTGACGAAGCTTTGCGCAAGAACGCAAAGATTAAAGACCAGTAATTACATTTTGGATTTTAGATTGATGATTGTGGATTGATAAAGATATAGGAATGGAGAACCGACATGTCCGACACCGATAAACTGCGCGACATTTTTAGCCTGCAGAGCGATCTGAACGACGCTATTTTCAAAAAGCAGAATATCCGCGGGCTTGACGGCCAGACGCTGACTATGGCCGCTATCCAGACCGCTCTGGAACACAAGGCGCTGGGGCCTAATGATCTGCCGAACCAGTGGCTGCGCAATTATCTGCGCGCGCTGCAGGCGGAGTCTACGGAACTAGAACAAGAGCTGCTCTGGAAATGGTGGAGCAAAGATCAGATTGACATGCAAAACATTCGCGTCGAGATTGTGGACTTGATGCACTTTCTTACCAGCTTGGCGTTGGCAGCGGGTCTGACCGCCGACGAGTTTCATCGCTTGTACACCGCTAAGCACCGCGTCAATCAGCAGCGCCAGGAAAAAGGTTACGCTCGCGATAATAAGGATGAAGCGGACAATCAGGCGATCAAATAATGAGCTGCACTTGACGCTTCAATGTTTGTCGTGAAGATATGGTCATGCGTTTAGCGAGCATCTTTTTTTTTGCGTTTTTGATCTGGCGCTCTTTGGCGCTCTGCGCCGCCGAACAGAAAGACGACCGTGGCAAGGGCGATAAGCATAAAGACCGCCAGCCGGTGACTGTTGTCTCTGAACCGCCCGCGCCCAAAGAGTTCCTGCGCCAGGAGGCGCTCGTCAACGCCGAGCATCTAGCCAGGCTGATCGAAAAGCGCGCGCCCAATCTGGTCATCATTGACGCACGCGCTGAAGCTGCGTATCTGGCCGGACACATCGCCGGCTCATGCCACATTTCGTCCGATCAGTTTCAAGACACCATCAATCCGCCTTTCTTTCTTGCGTCGGCGGATACCGTAAAGCGAGTTTGCGCCGAAAACGGCATTCAGGCCGATAGTCGCGTGGTGATCTACGATGAAGACGACGGACGATTGGCGGCGCGAATCTGGTTTACGTTGCACGCGTACGGTCACGAGAACGTCGCGATCCTAAATGGCGGCGCAAGTAAATGGAAGGAAGCCAGGGGCGCTTGGACTACTGAAGCGATCATTAAATCCAAACCGAACACGTTCCAACCGGCCGCCACGCTGCGCGGCGTCTGCGGATTCGCCGAACTGCCGCAATTTCGCATTCGCGTTCACACGCTGGGCAAACTGCCCACGACGACGCTCGTGGACGCTCGTTCGCCAGCCGAATACATGGGCGAGGACACGCGCGGCAAACTGAGCGGCCATATTCCCGGCGCGGTCAATATCGAATGGAGCGCGCTGCTGACCGGTTCAGAGCGCGCTCGTGTCTGGCGCTCACCGCCCGAAATCTACGCTATTCTGCGCCTGGCCGGAATAGAGCCGGGACAGAAAATCGCGATTTACGATCAAGCTGGCGGTCGCAGTGCGCATTTGTACTTCACGCTCTGGCTGATGGGCTTTGATAAAGCGTTTAATTATGTCGCCGGCTGGCGCGAGTACGGCAATCGGGACGATGTCGAGATCGAAAAATAAATTTAGATTTTAGATTTTAGATTGTGGATTTTAGATTGAAGGAAAAAAGCTTCTCTAAAAGAATCTGTGGGCAACTTTGGGCACAGGTAAACGTCGTAGTGTGTGCCATAACACGTGGGTTAGCTATTTTTTACCCACAGTCGCGATGACGCTACGCGTCACCCGGAAACAATGAAAATACCGCGCACACTGCGGTATTTCCGTAGGGGCACGGCATGCCGTGCCCCTACGGCGGGTCGAGTGATATTTTCGGAGCAGATTTTTCCGAAGAGCCGGAAAAAAGTCTCTTTTGGCGGCAAATTTTGCCTTATTGAGTCCAGTGCGGCTAAAGCGACAGATAGTGAGAGCGTCTTTCGTTTGTACCGCAGGCGTCCCGCCTGCCGCCAGTGGACAAGACCATTGACATTAATTAAACTGGACTCAATATGAGCATTTTGGTCAATCGTAATACTCGCGTCATCTGTCAAGGCATCACCGGCGCGGCGGGCAGCTTGCACACCACTTGGTGTTATCGCTACGGCACTCAGATGGTCGGTGGCGTAACGCCCGGCAAAGGCGGCTCGATCTTCGACATTCCCGCGAGCGACACTGGTGGCGGTTATGACGGCAATCAGAAATGGCCTGCAGGCAAAATTCCGGTGTATCACACTGTCGAACAGGCCGTCAAAGCCACGGGCGCAAATGCGACCATGATCTTTGTGCCACCGCCTTTCGCGGCTGACGCTATCTTGGAAGCCGCTGATGCCGGCATTAAAGTGATCTGCTGTATTACCGAAGGCATCCCTACGTTGGACATGGTTAAAGTCAAGCAAGTGTTAAAGCTCGAGCCTGACCTGTGTCTGATCGGCCCGAACTGTCCGGGGATTATCACGCCGGAAGAGTGCAAGATCGGTATAATGCCCGGATACATTCACAAGAAGGGCGATATTGGCGTACTGTCGCGTTCGGGCACGCTAACCTACGAAGCGGTCTGGCAGATCGCATCGGCCGGGTTCGGCCAGTCTTCATGTATCGGCATCGGCGGCGACCCCGTCAAAGGACTGGACTTTATTGACGTGCTGGAACTATTCGAACGCGAT
The DNA here is from genome assembly GCA_043801885.1 of Planctomycetota bacterium. GTDB lineage: Bacteria > Planctomycetota > SZUA-567 > H5-PLA8 > H5-PLA8 > JAZDLP01. The sequence continues at coordinate 8,644 of JAZDLP010000094.1, forward strand.
CAACAGACTGCGGGCGTGCTAATGATCGGTGAAATCGGCGGTAGCGCCGAAGAGGACGCGGCGGTGTGGATCAAAAAGAACATGAGCAAGCCGGTGGCGGCATTTATCGCCGGCCGCTCCGCTCCGCCCGGTCGCCGTATGGGTCATGCCGGCGCGATCATATCTGGCGGATCCGGCACGGCGGAGAGTAAAGTAAATGCGCTGCGCGCCGCCGGAGTGGCCGTCTGTGATAATCCTTCCGATATGGCTAGGACACTGCTTGATTCGATGGGCCGCGGAACAAAAGAGAATTGTTGATTTTAGATTGTTGATTGCTGATTGAAGGAAAACAGATTGCTTTTGGCGGCAATTTTTGATTTGAGTGTAACTTTGAAATTCCTATACTTGGAAGATTTGCGTGGTTATTGATATATGCTTGATGAAATCACTGAATTTGTAGGCAATACGATTGGTACGATCTTCCCCTCGCGGTCGATCAGCGTGCTGAAGAAGCTCGCGCCGAAAGTCGAATTGATCAACGCGCTGGAAGCTCAGACCGCGCGATTGACTGACGCCGAAATGCGCGCACGGACCGAAGCTTTCCGCCGTGAGATTGCTTCGATTCGCGACAAGGATTCCGACGCTGACGAAAACGGCAGGATCGAACGTTACCTAGATAGTATTTTGCCGGAAGCTTTTGCGCTGGTTCGAGAATCGGGCAAACGCGCTCTGGCGATGCGCCACTTCGATGTGCAGCTTATCGGCGGTATGGTGCTTCACGGGTTAGCCTCGCCCATCAAGAACAGCTTCGATAGCGGCGCGCTCAAACCTCAAAATCGCGGCATGATCGCGGAGATGGTTACCGGCGAAGGCAAAACACTGGTGGCCACGCTGGCTAGTTATCTGAATGCGCTGCCGCGGCGCGCGGAAGAATACGCCTACGTTTACGTCGTCACCGTCAACGACTACCTGGCCAAACGCGATGCTGAATGGAATCGTCCGCTGTTCGAGCTGCTGGGGATGAGTTGCGGCGCGATCCAGTCGGCAATGGATTCGTGGGAACGGCATCCGATCTATGCCTGTGATATTGTTTACGGCACTAATTCGGAGTTTGGCTTCGACTATCTGCGCGACAACATGAAACTGGAGCCGGAGAAACAGGTTCAACGCATCCGCCATTTTGCTGTCGTGGACGAAGTAGATTCGATCCTGATTGACGAAGCTCGCACGCCGTTGATCATCTCCGGCTCGCCCGACGAAGATGTGGGCGAGCGTTATCTGCATACAGCCAAATTGGCGGCGCATCTGACTCCGGCGCCCGAAGAAGAAAAACTGCGCGTCGAAGAACTGCGGCTGCATGGACAGTTCGAAGAGTACCGCAGTGGTCATTACGTGGTGGACGAGAAAGACCACACCGTCACACTGACGGCGGAAGGCATTCGCGAATCAGAACGTTACCTGGGCATTGATAATTTTTATGCCGGCAAGCACATGGACTGGCCGCACTTCATAGACAACGCGCTCAAAGCCAAAGAGCTGTATAAAAAAGACCAGGAGTACGTTGTCGGGCCTGGTCGTGAAGGCAAACTGGAAGTGGTGATCGTGGATGAGTTCACCGGTCGGCAGATGTACGGTCGTCGCTGGTCGGACGGATTGCATCAGGCAGTCGAGGCCAAAGAAGTGCTGGCCGGCGAGAATATCCAGATGGAAGCCGAGTCGCAGACGTTGGCGACCATCACCATTCAGAATTACTTCAAGTTGTTCAAAAAACTGGCCGGCATGACCGGCACGGCGTTGACCGAATCGCGCGAGTTCGGACAGATATACAAATTAGAAGTGGTCAGCATCCCGACCAATCGTCCGATGCGTCGCCAGAACTTTTCTGACGTGATCTATGGCACGGATAAAGAAAAAGAGGAGGCCATCTGCCAGGAGATCGAAGATGTTCACGCCACTGGCCGACCGATTCTGGTCGGCACGACGTCGGTGGAGAAATCGGAACATTTGGTGAGTTTGTTGGAGCGGCGCGGGCTGGCCGGCAAATTCGAAGTGCTGAACGCCAAACAGCATGCGCGAGAAGCCAGTATCATCGCCAAGGCCGGACAACTGGGCGCCATCACTGTCGCCACTAATATGGCCGGACGCGGCACGGATATCGTGCTGGGGCGCTTTACGCTGACCGAGTTGTTTAAGCACTGGCAAAAGCTAAACCTGGCGCCGAAGAACTTCGACTTGAACCGGAGTCGCGAGCAACTCGAAGAGCATCTGACTGGCCACTGGCTGAAGTATTTTAACGAAGAACTATTCAAAAATAGTCCGCAAGAAAAACGGCGCGAGGCGCTGGAAAAATACTGGCGCGAACAGAACCGCAGCCCATTACGTCTGGCCGAAAGCGTTAAAGAAATCGGCGGCCTGCACATCATCGGCAGTGAGCGCCACGAAGCGCGCCGCATTGATAATCAGCTCCGCGGACGGTCCGGCCGCCAAGGCGATCCGGGCAGTTCACGATTCTTTTTGTCGCTGGACGATGACCTGATGCGCATCTTCGCCAAGGATTGGGTGCGCAATTTCCTGCGCGCCAGCGGCATGAAAGGCGGCATGCCGCTCGAATCGCGCCTAGTCAGTCGCTCTATTGAAAAAGCTCAGCGCCGCGTCGAAGAGCACAACTTCGGCATTCGCAAACGGCTGCTGGAGTACGACCAGGTGATGAACGAACAACGCAAGCTGGTGTACAGTTTGCGTCAGAAGATGCTTGAGTTCAGAGATCTCAAGCAGACCATGTTGGACTGGATCGAGGATATAGTCGCCCTGGCGATCCAGCGCGAAGTGACAGAAGAACCGCCGCCACCCGAGT
>JAZDLP010000035.1:0-4120 GCA_043801885.1 Planctomycetota bacterium
GCTAAAGCAGCTAAGGAAAAGCATATTGAACTTGTGGTCGTCGGGCCAGAAACGCCGCTAGCGGCGGGTATTGTTGACCAATTCCAGGCGATAGGCATTCCTATTTTTGGCCCAACCCGGTAAGCTTCCCGAATCGAATCGAGCAAAATAAGCGTTGAGGTTCTCTTTATCCTGTGGTTTTGGTATCACCTTCACGTGCACCGCGATATTGTGAAAACAGAACAGGCAGAAAACGACAAGTCCGGCCTTTCGATAGATCATGGTGTCAGGCCCCCGCTTGCGTCTGCATGAGCGTGTTGCGAAACTGTATGAGGTAAATTTCGCGCGTCTTCCAAACACGCGCCTGAGACGCCAAGAGGTCCTTCCTCCAGTGTCGCGATCATTAGAAAATATGCCAGAAACAGACTCGGGTACACTTGGATCAAAAACCGATAACTGGTCGTACCCAAGTGTCCTCGCAAGTCCATTGGCGTCAACACGAAGATCAGCCCATATCCGCAGATGATCAATAACAGTGTGGCACACAGGCTCCAGAGAATTTGTGCTGCGCGCGGAATACGATTTTTCAGACCCATCAGCAGCGCATAAAACAACAGGACAACCAGTAGGTTCGTGGTCCAACTTCCGAAGATGTTGCTATGCGCGCGCGGCAACATATTGATAAAATTCCAGAATACTTCCTTGTAACGCGCGAAGTTGAGCAAGTTTGCAAGCGTGTTCTTTTGTTGTAAAAAAAAACCAGATTGCGCCGCATAGACCGTTAAGATCAGCATCGCTGATACGCTCGGTAGCAACCCGATCATGAAAAAAAGCATTTGTCTGGCAAACGTCTTAAATCCTTCCGCAATCCAAACGACTCCTAATCGCGCTAATCCAAAGGCTAGCACAAATAACACGCCTTCGTGCTTGGTCCATACCGCCAATCCACCGAAGACGCCAGCCAGCAGCAACAAACTCGCTTTTCGTTCAATCTGCGCATCGTAAAGACTCAACGCCACCAGCATCGCCAGCAGGTAACAGCCGACAGGCGTATCGCCATATTGTGCGGCTCCCCAGTGCAGCACACCGGGAGATGCCAAGTAAAACAATCCGGCGATGAACGCCTGGCTCAGACTCTTGAGGTATCTGACACCGAAGAACACCAGCGCCAGTGAGACAAATGAATAAACATAACCCAACAATGCGGGCACTAGAGGTGAGATGTTGCCTAGATAGGTCCAGCCACGCGCCACCAAACATGGTAGTAGCAACGGGTAATCGGCGCCAGGCACCAAAGTGCCATTAGAGACAGAATCAGTCCAGTGTTCAGTGTCCAGGAAAAAACATTTAGCCTTCAAGTTCCACGCGGCCCAAGCATCCCAGTATCCTTGAGGCAAGCTTTGCGCCAAATTGATCGCGGTGTAGATTTGAATACCCAGTCCAATAAAAAATCCACCGAACAATATAATCTTCAGAATCACGCCCAGTTGTGATGGCGCGTCAGGAATCTCTTCTGCAGGTCGGCATGCAAATTGGAAACGTGGCAGACCATAAGGGATGATTAGTCCGCCGCAAAGCAGCTCCAGAGCGAATAGCCACTCGCGGCCAAGCCCACCACACAGCGCCATCGTTGCAAAGTAAAAAAGAGATGCGCCGCCCAAACCCAGAATCGTCCCCAAAGCGCACTTCAACCCAAAATGCGCCATCAGCCGAGTGCGCGTTGGCCATAAAGCGCATACGGCAAAGTAACCGGGGATGACGGGCCAAAACGAAAGAATAAACCAACCCATTACACAGCCCTCATTACGCGCCTGGTTCGGTCATTTTGCGCGCGTCCAATAGTCGTTCAATCTCTTTCATAGGTAATATTTTTTTCTCGATTGCCAACTGCCGCACTGTTTTACCAAGCCGATGAGCTTCCTGCGCCAGTTTAGTTGCGGCATCATACCCGATCTTCGGCGTCAGCGCCGTGCACATCATCAGACTTTTTTCGATCAGCTCCACACAACGCTCTGAGTTAGCCTGAATACCCTGCACACATTTATCAGTAAACGCGCGACAGCCGTTAGCGAGAATTTGCATAGCGAAGAGCAGGTTGTAGGCGATCAACGGTTTGAATGTGTTGAGTTCGAAATGACCTTGCAGACCACCGATAGTGATCGCCGCGTCGCACCCGATAACTTGCGCGGCGACCATAGTCAGCATCTCTGGCATGATTGGGTTGACCTTGCCCGGCATAAAGCTCGAACCAGACTGCAAGTTTGGCAAGTTAATTTCGCCAATTCCGCAGTGCGGGCCGGATCCCATCAGACGGATATCATTAGCGATTTTGGTCAATGAACAGGCGAGCGTCTTCAGCATGCCGGAGGTTTCAACGGATGCATCGCGTGCCGCAAGCGCTTCAAAGAGATTTGGCGCCTGCTTAAACGGCAATTTCATCTCCGCAGCCAACTTGGCGATGACCAGCGGCGGGAACTTTGGATCGGCATTTAGTCCCGTGCCGACGGCCGTGCCGCCCAGCGCCAACTCGGCCAGATGCTTGCGTGCAGCTTCAGCGCGTGCGATGCCGTGTTTCATCTGTGACGCATACCCGCTGAATTCCTGGCCTAGTCGCAGCGGCACGGCGTCCATTAAATGCGTGCGTCCGATTTTGATGATGCCGTCGAATTCGCGCGCCTTCTTCCGCAGCGCCTGTTGCAAATGTCGCAACGCGGGCAGTAGATCGTTTTCCAATAAATCCAGCGCCGCAACATGCAATGTGGTGGGAATAATATCGTTTGACGACTGACTCATGTTGACATGATCGTTAGGATGCACGGGTTTCTTGCTGCCGCGTACGCCGCCCAAAATCTCGATCGCTCGGTTGGCTATAACTTCATTGACGTTCATGTTGGTGGATGTCGCTGAGCCGGTCTGAAAAACATCTACGGGAAATTGCGAAGCATGTTTGCCGATGGCCACTTCGTCCGCGGCTTGAATAATCGCGCCGGCGATTTTAGCGTCCAGCAAGCCCAGTTCCAGATTAGTCTGCGCGCAGGCTTTCTTAATCAACGCCAGCGCACGAATAAAACACGGTGGAAGTTGCAGCCCGCTGATGGGAAAATTTTGGATGGCACGCTGCGTCTGCGCGCTCCAATAAGCTTCAGCGGGAATCTGTACGGAACCCAGAAAGTCGGCTTCGATGCGAATCTTTTTTCTAGTCAGCATTTCTCATCCCTGCTTCATGTTCTCGTGATGAACAACTACGCTTTTTCCACAGCGCGGACAGACGATGGCCTTCTTCGGGATAAACTCCATGCACCACCGGCAAGGGCGCGTGAAGCGCTTGGTAATGCGCCGAATGATCAGAGCCAGTGTTACCAGTCCAGCTACCAGCGCTACCATTAAAATGGTAATCCCTGTCAGCCAGAGTTCGATACTGTTCTGCTCATCCGACGTTAATGCCGAGTGGAGAATTAAGTAAAATAGCGCGACGTTGACGGAGATCATCTTTGCTCCAAGTATGGGCTACGGCAGTTCATGTTTGTGATAGAAGTGCGCCCAGACTTCATCACGAGCAGCGTGGTCGGTCAGAAACTCGCCACGAATGGCGCTGGTTACCATGATGCTCCCTGGTTTTTTGACCCCCCGCATCGTGATGCAGGAATGAGAGGCTTCCAACAGCACGGCCACGCCTCGCGGCTTCAATCTGGTCATCAGTGTATCTGCGATCTGACAAGTCAGACGTTCCTGAACTTGCAAGCGGCGCGCATAGCCTTCGACTACTCGCGCCAGTTTGCTCAACCCCACAATCTTTCCGTTTGGCAAGTAAGCTATGTGCGCTTTGCCATGGAACGGCAATATATGATGTTCGCACATCGAGTAGAATGGAATCTCTTTCAGAATTACAATCTCGTCATAAGGCTCTTTGAAAGTAGTCTTCAAATGCGCGGCCGGATCGAGTGCCATGCCGCCAAGCGCTTCTGCGTACATTCGCGCCACGCGAGCCGGCGTATGGCGCAGACCATCGCGATCCGGATCTTCGCCGATGGCTACCAAAATCTCGCGTACCGCCTTCTGGATACGTTTTTTGTCCATGTTGTTCCTTGCTTTTAATAGACACTGTAGTAGCGAAGTCGGGAATTTCCCCCCTTAAAAAAGG
>JAZDLP010000158.1:0-2449 GCA_043801885.1 Planctomycetota bacterium
GATGGTATTTTTCGCCGCGCCGCGCGCCACGCCAAAGGCGATGCGGCCATTGGCGAGGGAGATCCCATAATCGCCATAATCGCCATTGCCGTAAACGTCGCGGTCTACGAGGATGTTGCCGTGAGTCCAGTTGTCGCCGCCGGGGACGCACGCGCCGCTGGTATTATCGGCGAGGAAAGCCTTGAGCCAAAACTCGATGGTGAAGTTGCCGCCGACATCCGCGGGTACGGCGGGTGCGTCGATCCTGATCTTGACGCGGTCAATGTCGTTCGTCCCGTGGCCGCGGAAACGCAGGGAGTATCCCGCGGAGGCCGCCTGCGCGGAGGGGGCGGGTATGCCTGGCAGGCAGAGCGCGAGAATTATCAGAAAGCCCAGGATGGAAAATGCGGATATTCGTTTCATGGAAAACTCCTTTTACGCACCTTTGCCACAGATACGTCGTGGTCTCAAACGACAAAAACGCACTTTTGCACCTTGAAAGCCGAATAAAACTTCCTGAACCGAAGCGGAAACGCGGGCGTCCTTGTAAACGCGAATGAGCGTAACAGGCTTGCCCTTCTTGCGTTAGTGAACACAAGAAGGAGTCAGGCATGCGCCAGAAAAAAGAGCAAGCGCTCACAGTCCGTATGGAACGTCTTCCAAACCGCCGTGCGATTGAACGAGTGCGTGAAGCATATCATCAATTGCGCCAAGCGGCAGACAGCGTTGAAGCAGAGAAATCGATTCAGGAGACACAACATGAACCAAATTTCGACAGGCTCAATCTACCAGTTAGCAGCGATCTATGCGCGCGTGTCAACGCTGCAACAAGAGCAGGAAGCAACGATTGACAGCCAGATCGCCGAGTTAGAAAAATACGCTCGAGAAAAAGGCTACGCCCTTTCAAAAGAATATTACTTTTTAGACCAGGCGGTGAGCGGCGCGCAATTAGCGCGTCCGGCTTTGGATCGTTTACGCGACCTGGCAGGGGAAGGCATGTTTGAAACGGTATTGTGTCTCAGCCCGGATCGGCTGTCGCGGCAATACGCGCATCAATGTCTTCTCATGGAAGAACTACGTCGCGCCAGCGTGAAAGTCATTTTTGTGAATCAACCGCCGGTGGCCGACAACCCGCAAGGGCAGTTGCTGTTGGGCGTTCAAGGATTGTTTTCCGAGTATGAGCGCGCGGTCATTGCAGACCGCATGCGGCGCGGGAGGCTGCATCGTTTTCGGCAGGGGCAGTTGGTCAATCCAGTCGCGCCTTATGGCTATCGCTACATTCTCGTGAGCGAGCCAAACGGTGGCAGTTGGGAAGCGCATCCGTTGGAGCAAGAAGCGGTGCGCTACATTTACACGACTTACGCCGAAAAAGGGCTGCCGATAGGTAAAATTACGGCGGCGCTCAACGAAAATAGCGCACAAATGCCATCGCGCTGCGGGTATTGGCGGTATAGTACGGTGCAAGCCATTCTGAAACAGCCCGCCTACACCGGCAAAACGCACTACAATCGTACGCGCACTGGCCACGACGAAGTTGGGCAGCCAAAAAAGAGCGGACGCGGTATCAAGCATTCGCCCACGCGTCAGCCTCGTCCGCGTGAGGAGTGGATCGCGATGAATGTGCCGCCATTGATTACGGAAGACTTGTGGCAGAAAGCGCAGGAACGCTTGGAGACGAATCGTAAATTTTCTTCGCGCAATAACCGCACTCATTTTTATTTGTTACGCAGTCTATTGGTCTGCGATGTCTGCGGACACACCCTGACCGGACGCACTTGGAATGGCAACGTGCACTACCATTGTTCCAGCCGCCGTGAATATCGCACACCGGATGTTCCAGCTCACACTCGTTCTGTCGCCGCCGATACAATTGAGCCGTTGGTCTGGCAGGCTGTTACGCGACTCTTGCAAAACCCAGCCTTACTCGCGGACGCATGGGAAAGCGAAACTCCAACCGCCAGTTCAAGCGTGGAGGAGCAGGATCGTTTACAAGCGCGTTTGAAAACATTGGAACGGCAATGGCAACGGCTGTTGGATTTATTCCAGGATGAAAGAATCGAAAAGGCTGAGTTGTCCAAACGCAAAGAGATCATCGAGCAGGAACGACAATCCATTCAAACACGGTTGCAACAATTCAATCGGCTGGTGCAACAAGAGCGCGTCAAGCAAACCATGCTGGAAGACTTCGCCGCCTTTTGCCAGAAGATCAAAGCAAATTTGGAAAACCCTACGCCGCAACTCAAGCAGGAAGTTATTCGGTTGTTAATTGATCACGTTGTGGTCGGAGAAAACGGAATCGTGATCAAGCACATCGTTCCGACTGACGATGATTGTCGTTTGAAACCAGGACGTAGAGACACAGAGTCACGGAGAAAGTCAAAGGATTATCTCTGTGCTCTCTGTGGCTCCGTGGCAAAAATGCGTAAGGTGAGTTAACATAGTCTACTACTCGACGCCGCTGGACAGGGCA
>JAZDLP010000163.1:0-8327 GCA_043801885.1 Planctomycetota bacterium
TGCTGCAAGCTTTGCGCAGTGAAATTCTGAGGGAGAGCCGGATGCGGGAAATCCGCCTGTCCGGTTCGGGAAGCGGGAAGGGGAAACGGAGCCTTGTCTACTGACACGTCACCGCGCCCTTTTTCGACTTCATTGCCAAAATTCCCCCTACTCATCACTCATCACTTTTTTTTATTATGACTTGCCTTAAACTTCCGTCTATATGACAAATATGGATTAGAATGATTAGGAGTATATATGACTAAGCCAAGAAACATGACTATCGTTGAAAAGCGCGATAGCGAAGTAATGCTGAAGCCGCGGCTGCCCACGGCGACGGCGATGGAACTGTTGGACGCATTCGCGTATCATCTAAAATTCTCGTTGGCCAAAGACAGTTACAACGCGACTTCGCAACACTGCTACTTAGCGCTGGCCATGGCCGTGCGCGACCAGATGATCGAGCGCTGGATTGATACGCAGCGCACCTATTACCAACAGGACGTCAAACGCATCTACTACTTCTCCATGGAATTTCTCATGGGACGTATGCTCACCAACAGCTTGATGAATCTGGGTCTGTATGAGTTTTGCCGCCAGCTTCCTGACATCGGCTACGACTTAGACGAACTGGAAGAGATGGAGGCTGACGCCGGTTTGGGTAACGGCGGCTTGGGACGCCTGGCTGCTTGTTTTTTGGATTCGTTGGCCACAATGAGCTATCCCGCGCAAGGCTATGGCATTCGCTTCGACTTCGGCATCTTCCACCAGCGCATCCGCGACGGATACCAGATCGAAGAACCTGACCAGTGGCTGCGCACCGGCGATGTCTGGGAGACACATCGGCCCGAGAATATGTTTCGAGTCAAGTTCGGCGGCCGCGTTGAGCAGACTCGTGACGCGCATGGCAAGCTGAAAATCAATTGGGTGGATACCAACGATGTGCTGGCCGCGCCTTTTGACATGCCCATCCCCGGTTACGGCGGCCACACTGTCAATACGCTCAGTCTATGGTCCGCGCGTGCGGTCGAGTCTTTCAACTTGGAATATTTTCAGGCCGGCGATTATGCGCATGCCGTCGAACAGTCTGCACTGAGCGAAACTCTTTCACGTGTTCTTTATCCAAATGATAATTTATCTCAAGGCCGTGAATTACGTCTCAAGCAGGAATACTTTCTCGTCTGCGCGTCGCTTCAGGACATCATGCGTCGCTATCACAAACATCATAAGACATTCAAAAACTTCCCTGATCGCGTTGCTATTCAACTCAATGATACCCATCCCACTCTGGCTATCCCTGAACTGATGCGCCTGCTGCTGGATGAACATAGCCTGAGCTGGGACGAAGCTTGGGAAATATGCATGCGCACTTTCAGTTACACCAATCATACGCTCATGCCCGAAGCGCTCGAAAAATGGTCTGTAACACTGCTGCAACGGTTACTGCCGCGGCACTTGGAGATTATCTACGAGATTAATCGGCGTTTCCTCGAAACAGTCGCCAAGAAGTATCCCGGCAACGGCGAATTGCTGCAGCGCGTATCGCTGATCGAAGAGTATCCCGAGAAGATGGTCCGCATGGCGCACTTGGCCGTTGTCGGCAGCCATGCGGTCAACGGCGTCGCCAGGCTGCATACCGAACTGCTAAAAACACGCTTGTTGTCCGATTTCTTCAATCTCTATCCCGAACGGTTCCACAACAAGACCAACGGCGTCACCCCGCGACGCTGGTTGAAACTGTGCAATCCAGGTCTGTCGGAACTGATCACATGCCACATCGGCGCAAACTGGATAACGGACTTGGAACAATTGCGCAAGCTGGAGCAACAGGCCGAAGACTCAAAATTTCACAGCGATTGGCGCATGATTAAACGCGCCAATAAGGAACGCCTGGCCAAGTATATCAAAGAAGTCAACAACATTGCCGTGGACCCAAAATCGCTGTTCACCGTCCACATCAAACGACTGCACGAATATAAGCGCCAACTTTTGAACATTCTGCAAGTGATTGCGCGTTACAAGCGCATCAAGACCGGCGCCAAATTACAGCCGCGCATGGTTCTCTTTAGCGGCAAGGCCGCGCCCGGTTATGCGCTGTCCAAACTGATCATTAAACTCATTAATAACGTGGCTCTCGTAGTTAATAATGACTGGGCCGTTGGCGACCGTCTGAAAGTAGTGTTTCTCGCTGACTACGAAGTCTCACTGGCTCAGAAGATTATTCCCGCCGCCGACCTCTCTGAACAAATTTCCACTGCCGGCATGGAAGCTTCCGGCACCGGCAATATGAAGTTAGGACTTAACGGCGCGCTAACCATCGGCACACTAGACGGCGCCAATGTTGAAATCCGCGAGGCGGTCGGCGCGGAGAATTTCTTCTTGTTCGGATTGACGGCGGATGAGATTGCAAAGAAAATACAGGCCGGCTACAACCCTCGTCAAGTATACGAATCTGACGCCGAATTACGCGCGGTGATTGACGATCTCGCGCAGGGTCGTTTCTCGAACGGCAACACGCAACTTTTTCGCCCGATACTCGACGCTATTCTGGAACGCGACGTCTTCATGGTGCTGGCCGATTTCCGCGCTTATATGGAAGCTCAGGAACGCGTGGACGCGGCATATCAGAATGTCGAGCAGTGGACAAAGAGTTCTATTCTAAACGTGGCTCGGCTGGGCTATTTCTCCAGCGACCGCACGATAAAAGAGTACGCGCAGGAAATCTGGAATATAAAACCAGTCGAGCCGCAAAAAGGACTACGGACGTAATGGAATTTTTGATTTTTGATTGAAGGGAAAAATCGCAATCAGCAATCAGCAATCAACAATTCACAATCCGCCCTTGGCGTTGCCGGTCTTGCCTAGCTTGGCGGTGTAGATTACTTGAAAATTACCCTTGATAATATTGTGCTGGCTCTCGCCAAAGAACACGACCGTGATCGGAATGGTACGATTTGCCTTTGAAACGCACGCGTTATTGAGTCCCTCATCAAACAGATTCGTTGAGAACGCACCGCGTGTTAGTTTGACGCGAATCCTGGCCGGCTTCTTGCATGATGTCACTATCCCATTCTTGATGCACGTCCCCAGCTTGAAGGAACCGTGCTCGTTGGTGGCTTGACCCTTACAATTCAGTTGGAAGATCACAATTACGCCACCGATATCCACGGCGATCTGCCGATCAGTCACTGAGAATCCAGCAGCGATGCTCATTAGCCAGGAGAGATTGATAGTGTCGCGATCATTTTGTTTGAAGTTCAGTTTGATAGACGTCTTTGCCGACGAGTCAAAAACCGTGACGTTCTTTGGGAACGTGCTGGGACTATTGGGATTCCAACCAATCTCGGTCTCCAGTTCATCCGGGTAGCCGTCACTGTCAGTATCAATGCCGGAGACACTATTGCCGTCGTCGTCGCCGTCGCCGTCGCCGCCACCGCCGCCGCCCGACGTCACCAGATCGAGCTTAACATTGGCACCTGCCAAATTAACCGTCTTCGTTACAGGCGAAGTCAGCGAACCGCCCGAGAATGTCACAGTCAGACTGCCTGAACCACTGATGGGAATGGCGTAGCCGCCCGAACTAGACGTTACTGCATAGTACGCGCCGCCTGTCGGCGTCACGGTCACATTACCAACGCCTTCGCCGATGTCATAAAAGTTATTGCTATTGGCATCATTATAGACGACGCCAACCAGAAACGGACCAGTGGCGGTCGTTCCAAAATCTTGTGTCAGAAAATCTTTGTAACCCATACCGTTGACGCCTGAACCGGAGTAGCAGCCGATGCCAACCTCGCGGAAGTATGGCGGATTATAAATGTCCAGTAGATTCAAACGATGACCGCGACCGGAGACGCCGGCGTCAATCATTAATAAATCTTCAAGCGCGGCTGGAGTTGAACTGGAACCGCAGGCGATGTTTTCGCCGGCGCGTGTATAGTTATAGCCGGCATCCGTCATGCGAACGAAGGGAGATTTGCCATCAGGATTATTGTGAGCAAAGAATGATCGAGTCCACATGTCCTGGCTGTGCGCCCGAGCTATAGATAGAAGAATTTTATTTATGGCCAATGGCGGCCGTACTCCGACCAGCGCAACGTTACTAGCCGACAGACCTTCCGTGATGCTGATACCCAATCGCGCGCCTTCGGCAGTAGGGTTGGCACGCGCGCGGTTGATCAACTCCAGCACATACTGCTCAGCAGCAGTCGGATCGCCACTATCGTACAATGCGGCTCGCGAGATCGCCTCCGTCGTCAGCACAAAAACGGTATCTTGTATCGCATGCGGCACAGGCGTCGGACCAACCTTTGATATAGATTCCTCGCCGATTACATCACAACTCAACAGCGCGCACACACTCAGACACGCAACACAAGAGTACAGAACGGATGTTCGATACATGGCAATCCCCTCCAAAAGTTTGTAAATTTTTAACATAACGAACCATTTAAACGAATGGTACTCTATAATACACAACAATGCAAATCTTCGCGGCGTACGACGTTTCTAGTTCTAGACATTACTTGCGACGATTTTTATCAATTTTATGCCGTTCAATAATCTCCGATAGTTTATTGGGAATCTTTTCACGCAGTTGAGCGTCTTCAATCGTTTCCACGTCATGCCGTAATCTCAAACGACTATCCAAAATACTCAGTTCCTTCTGATCGTAAGCAACCTTCAACATAATCACTGCAATACGAACTGTATCCATTGTCTGCGCGCGCTTCAACTTGCTCTGCACCAAGCTGATATAACGATCCAGGCGACCCTTGGCGGCTTCATGCTGCGCCACTTCATGCGGCGCGTCGCCTTTGAATTTTCCACATTGTACCGATAGTGGCAGGCGCTCGCGAAGTTTGAAGAATTCATCAACTTCAGTATTAGTCAGTTCGCCTTCTCGGTCTCTTTGAAAAAGGCGGTTGTAATGCGCTATATCTTTCTCGCTGAACATTTCTTCCGTCTTATCCAACTTTGGCGCGGGCGGTGGCAGGAATCGCAGGCTTTGCACATCTCCAGTCTTTTGCCGCTTTGACTCGCCGTTGAGCAGCCGACATTCCAATACACCTTCTTTCATGCTCAGCAAAACGCATGAATAAGGCTTGCCGGCGCACGGCGTAATCTCCACTCGCGGGCCGCGAACCTCAAACGGCGGATCCGTTTCGCGAACCGGCGTTACTTCTCCACACCTCGCCGTCTGCGCGCAAATCAGTGCGACGATGAACAAAGCGGCGTCGAGCCGCCGCACTCCAAACCGCGCCGTCTGTGAGTAAATCAACACGACGGCGAGCCATACGATTGAGCCGACAGACCGCATTCGCTCAATCCGCAATCTAAAATCTACAATTCCCTTATGTTCAAATCTGTGTTTATCTGTGTTCATCTGTGGTTTCATTTCTTCGTGGCTACCTGCATTATGGACGAAACCAGATCACCTGACCTTCAATACGCATCTTCAAGCGTACGCTCTTGGCCAGTCGTTCGAGTATCTGACCAACCGAGGCGTTGCGGATATCGAACTGGATCGAATCGGCCGCATGGTCATTCATTGCTTGTGGATCTACCAGTACCGCGCAGCGAAGTTGCTCACTGAGAGCGCTCTGTTGCAGCAGCCAGGCGAAAGCGCCGGAGAAATTATTTATACCGAGTATTTTGAATGGTTCGCTCAGATTCTGCTCGATATCCAACCGCCATACGGGCCGCCAAGTCTTCACATCAAACGTCTGGCGATCACGGTTGGCCTCCATCGCGCGCGCCAGTTCGTTGCGCAGGCGCTGCGCTAACTGTAATTGGCGGCGATCACCGTTAAAAACCAATCTATCCTTCAAGCAACGCAGCTCAGTGTTCTCAAAGAAAACAGGATAAAGTTCTTTCAGTAACGCGGCCAGAGTCTGTGGCAGGAAATGAGCATCGGTTGGTCGCCGTTCGATTAGCGAAGTTAATAACAACACTTGCAACTCCGCCGGACCATAACAGGTATTTAGATCATCCACAATCAGCGCATGATTTTCCTTGCGCAGTCCGCAGCCGCCCAGCCAAGCGGCCCATTCCAGCGCATCGCCCAAGGTCAGATTCTTGTTGACGAATGTCTGTCGCGGAAACGTCGGAATCTGAACTCGTCGCTCGACCGGCGCCACCGCTTGCGCCTGTTTAATTAACAGATCAATATCTGTAATCGGGCCGAGCGGAGCTTGTTCGAAAAGAATGCTCGAAACGCTCAGCGCCAGAGGACTAGGCCGCGACAATTTTTCCAGCAACGTGATCAGTAAAATTCGACCGGCCAGACCAGTGCGACAACTGACGCGTGCGCCGCCGTTATCGATTCGCAAGTTGGTATATGCCGCTCGACCAGACAAGCTGCTATCGGTGCGAATGCCCGGCGCGCTTTGCGACGGCGGATAAGTCTGCTGTTCAATCAAAGCGCTGAAGTCGCGCGCCCAGATTGATTGTAGTGGCGCGCCCACGAATGCCGTAATCGGCTCCACGTGTCGCGTTACCATCGTTAATGCTTCGATTTTAGCTGGCGCCGCCACAAAAAGAGCGTGCTCATAGAAAGCGATATTGGCCTGCAAAGCGTCCAGCAGCGCCTCCAGCAATTCGCCATTGGTTTTCCACAGTCTTTTGGGCAAGTCTATCGACTGTTCGAGTCGCGCGCGATCACAAATCAGTGTAACTCCGACGCTGTCGGCGAAGAATTGCAGCATGCCCGGCACATCATCCGGCACATCATCTGGAGCAAGCAGCGGCGTTTTCAGCGCGGTCACGACTTTTTCGGGCAACGTTCCGTTCGTCGGAGCGCCCCAGCCTTCATTCATGCCGGCGACGCGAAAAAGACCAGCGCCGTCCGCGTTTAATTCAAATTTCAGACCCACGTCGCGAGCCATCCACGTCAGCGCTGTCTTCAACGGCATGACGTCATGGATCGAGAATGTAAGCTTGGCATCGCCGGCAATTTTGCGGGTTTTAGCGAACAGTTCGAGTAGCGCTGTGGGTTTGCCCATAAGCTCGGCAATCACATCCAACCCTTCCATGAACGTCTTGCCGGCAAGTGAAACGTCTTTAACCGGAGCGTTCCAGTCCAGTTTTGTGCGAAGCTCCGGAGGAAACACACTGATCACCGGTGTCACCACAGTGTTCGGCGCGAATGGTAGCACGACCACGACTGAATTGTCGGTCGACAAAGCCGACTGATCAGGGTCAGCGTCAGGGCGCGCATCAAATTCCTGCGTTGGCTGGAAATAGTTCCAAAAGAACGCCACACTAAAACTCACAAGCAGCAACATCGTGGCCAGCAGCGACAGCCAATAAGTTTTAAAAAAAGCTAATCTGTGATCGGCGCGCGGCGATGTTCGTCAGCCGAGTGGATTTCTTACCGAGCAGTTTGATTCCTTTTAGCTCAGCCGACGGTTGATTCGTGCGATCCATCGGCGGCAAAGCCGCCATAACGCGTTGGTTAAAATCCGCGCTGATATCCACGGAGAACAACGCCTGCTTTATTCTGCTTTCTAAGTAGCGAATCTGATTCATTACGGTCTTGCAGGATTCACAGGATTTCAGGTGCGTGAACAGCAGAACTCGTTCGCCGGATTTTAGATCATCTTCTTCCACCATGCGCTCAATCTGTCGCAGCGACTGCTCACACGATATGCCGTCTTCGCTCTTGTTCTCTGACGAATTTGGAGTTGGCGCGAGCGTTTCCGACTGACCCAAGAGCAAACTGCTTAATGCTTGATGCAATTGACTGCGGATTGTGCCACGCGGCTGACCCAGTCGTTGAGCGATATCTTTCGGCGTCAAACCATGCAGATAGCGCAAGGTCAGAGTCAAACGCTGATCCTCCGGCAATGCGCTGATGGCGCGCAGCGTTTCAGTAGTTTCCAGAAGGCGTTCGTGTTCTTCGCTCGTCGAAGCTGTCGCTTTCGACGCGCGGTCAAATGCCGCCACGTCGCCGCGCAGATTTCGCGCTCGCGCGGCATCCGCAATAACATGGCTGGCAATGCCGTACAACCAGCGCGCAAAAGATTTTGGGTCATGCAAATGCGGAAGACTGCCGAATGCTTTGATGAAGACATTCTGCGTCACATCCTCCGCCTCGGCCGGCTGAAAGCCACACTGCAGCGCCAGCATCAGAATGATACGCCGATGTCGTTTGATCAGTTTGCTGAAAGCATCTTGATCACCGGCCAGAGTTTTCAGGACAAATTCGTCGTCAGTTCGTGCCACAAGATTCGCTCGCCTATGCTATTTTGTAGCCGTTCACCGCAGAGGCGCAGAGATCGCAGAGACATTACGAATAGAAGGCACTGGACTATAGAAACAATGTTCGGCCTAACATTATCCTTATA
>JAZDLP010000208.1:0-3611 GCA_043801885.1 Planctomycetota bacterium
GCGACTGCTGCAAGCTTTGCGCAGTGAAATTCTGAGGGAGAGCCGGATGCGGGAAATCCGCCTGTCCGGTTCGGGAAGCGGGAAGGGGAAACGGAGCCTTGTCTACTGACACGTCACCGCGCCCTTTTTCGACTTCATTGCTTACTATCTTTGCATTAAAGGCAAGTCCAGCGGTTGTGATTTTTGGAACAGATAGCGCATTTCAGTAAAAGACTTTAGCTTGGTGTCAAAAAACTTTTCGTCTTCGGGATCATCCGGTTGGCACATGGCCTTGCATTGTGTTAGTTTTTCGAGGCCTTGGTCGGTGAGATCCATTAATCGTTTGTACTCGCGTTTATCGGCATGTCGTTGTTTATCGCAATCGTAAAGTTGATCCAACGCCACTTTTGTTAATTTCTCGCGCTGGATCAGATTGGCGTACCAGCTCTTCCATTTCGCCACGCTCCAACCACGACGAAGCTCGGATCGCTTGGCGCCCTGACCGTTGAGAGTGAGCAACACTAGCGCTTCGAGAATGGAACTGTTCTCAACATTTGCACGCTCCAACAAAGGCATGATCATGGCCAGAGCCTTCATATCGCGGGTGCCCGAGCTGCGACGGCCCAGCGCACGGACGTAGGCTTCCAATGTTTTGCCCTGTAGATTCTTGGTAAAAGCTTCAATTACCACTTGCCTGGAATCTTCATCCGACAACACGGCCAGAGTATTCGCGTTCTCGATGCGGACAGTCTCGTCCGGATCGTCAACCAAGTTACCGAGCAGTTGGGTTACCAACATGCCAGTCACGGGAATCGCTTTTAGAGCCAAGATACGGATGTCGGCCAGCGGGTCCCTCAAGGCGTCCTGCATGCTTTTTTGAACTACTATGTCTTTTGAGCGTTTGCCCAAGGCGGCGACGATCTCGCGGCGCACTTCCGGTGGATTCTTTTCCGGATTGAGCAACGGTCTTAAGGCGGAACTCTTGGCGCTGTCGCGCACCATAACGAAGCCGCGACGCGCTTCTTCAGCCAGTAGTTTGTCCGGACTGGCGATGACGCCGAGCAGATCGCCGACGGCTTCGGGCAGAGCGGTGGCGGCGATATTGCGTAACGCTTTATCGCGCAAATCGCCTTTTTCTGTTGAGGCGAGCTTTAACATCTGTTGGCACACGCCCGGCGCAGAAAGTTCCTGTAAAGCTTCCACGCAGGCTAGACGTATTTCTAACTTCTGGTCAGACTCGGTCAACGGAATCATCGTCTTGGCGATAATTTGCAATCGCTCAACATCCAGTTTGGCCTCGTTTTCAGAGCGTGAGAGTTGCTGATACACTTTGCAGGTTTCGGCGATGGTTTTGACGAACAGCGGCTTGATTCCGGGATCACATTTACCCAATTCCTCGACCAATCGTTCCAGCGGCTTGATGCCGTTGATGCGATCTTTGGCCACCAGTTGCATGCCATACAGAGCTGTTGCGCATGTGTTGGCGTCCGATTCGCTCAGCCGCACGGAAAAGATGGCGAAAGCGTCGGATACATAACCATTGAATAATTTTAACGCGGCGCTCTTGCGAAGCTCGACGCTGGCGGCTGTATTGTCGAGTTGCTGTATGTATAGTTGCTTCCAGAACGGCTTCCAAACCACGATTACCAGCAGTATCAGAACGATTGCCACTGTAGCGAAAATTTTAAACTTCAGCGGAATAGGCTGCGGCTTTGATTCGAGACGCACTGATCGCGACGTAGCGCGGCGACTGGCAGAGGCATTCTCGCCACTGGAAACTTTTGGCAACTGTCGAGCAGAGACACGCGAAGCGCCGGATTTCGGACGAGCAGTCGCGGCTGGCAGCGTCTTCCGAGTTTCCTCATCGGGTTTCTCCGCTTCTTTCGCGGGAATTGCGGTGGACGATGGCTTTGTTTCCTGTAGTTTTTTTGTCTCATGGTTAGGTTTGGTCGCCGGAGCCACTACGGATGCCGTCGCGCGATTGCTCTGCGACGAGGCCGTCTTGAGCGGTTGCGGAGCGACAGATTTTTGGATCGGCTGGCCGGTGCTTTTATTGCGTAGTTTTTCGAGCGGGTCTTCGTCAGAGTAAAGAGAGTCTTCCGAGATCAACGCCATATCAGCATCAATCCTGGGCATCCGTTTAGAGATGACCTGTTCGTCGGCTTCGGTAATTAATAGCTCATCAGAAATGACCGGATTAGGATTTACTGAAGCCGTCGTGGGCGTCGCAGGCGCAGGCGTTGCCGTGGCGGGCTGTGATGATTTGAAAACAGGCGCTACGCTGCCGCTGCGCCGCGAGACTTTTTTGATAGGTGTTGCCAAGTTTTTCTCCTCAGTTAGAATAATAAAATGATATTTTAGCACATTCCTCAAAATTATCGAGTGAGAACTGCGCAAATATGGCGTCGGGTGGGCTGGCTGAGTGAGCAATCGAAGATTGTTTTCCGTGGGTGCCATCGGTCTCGGCTGTTTGAGACCGATGCTGTTTACGAGCTTGCGTTGAAAGTGAAAGACTAATAAATCTGATCATGGTGGAAAGCCGCTGATGTGGACTTATCTCTTGCGTCGAATACTCCAATCCGTGCCTGTGATCATTGGCGTCGCTTTGATTGCCTTTGTTCTGACCGAACTTAGCGGCAATCCTGTTCGCGCGCTATTGGGGCAGAGTACCTCGCCGGAGACCGTTCGGCGCGTCAAGGAATTCTACGGCTTCGACCAGCCTGCTCCACGTCGCTTCGTCAGATACCTTGGTCATCTGGCGCAAGGCAACTTTGGCGCCTCGATACTTAAACACGGCCGGCCTGTGAACGAGATAATTCTGAACGGCATGAAAGTTACGGTAAAAGTGGCGCTCGGCGCGCTAATCATCGCCACTACGTTAGGATTGTTGGCCGGCATTCTCGCCGCATGGCGGCCAAATTCACTGCTCGATTACGCGGCTTCGGTACAGGCCACGCTGGGGGTCTCGTTCCCGGCATTTTTTCTGGCGATGCTGTTTCTACTTGTTTTTTCGGTAACGTTGAAGTGGTGTCCCATCGGTGGTTATCGTGAAGGCCAACTCATCTATCTGATACTGCCTTGCCTGTCGCTGGGACTGATTACCACCGCGTCAATTTCGCGACTGACGCGCAACTGCATGCTCGAAACACTCTCGCAGGACTACATCCGCACGGCGCGCGCGAAAGGTTTGAGCGAATGGCCTGTGTTGCTGGGGCATGCGTTTCCAAATGCGCTGGTGCCGATTGTGACCATTATCGGCAATAATTTTGCCGGACTGTTGGTCGGCGCGGTGTTGACGGAGACAGTCTATGGTCTGCCTGGCATCGGCGCCGTGATCTACGAAGCGACTTTGGGACGCGATTTGCCGGTAGTGATGGGTTGCTGTGTCTTTTTTGCGTTGATCTTCGTAGTCATCAATCTGCTGGTGGACGTCAGTTATGCGCTGTTGGATCCGCGAATACGCTATCATTAGAGAATTTTTGTAACCGTGTAGTCTATTCTCACCACAGAGCCACAGAGTTACTATGGAACTTGAAAAAAGGCCAGTTACCTCGAAAAGGAATGGGTTACAGAAAGTTCAGTTTGTGATGTTCGAACGTTTCTCAACTCATTTCAGGGAGGGCTGGCCGATG
>JAZDLP010000217.1:0-2030 GCA_043801885.1 Planctomycetota bacterium
CTTCTTTCTCCTGATGCTTCAGTGGCCGCCTTTTCGACGCTTCCCACCGTCAGGATAGCTACTCGGCTCTTGCAGTCCGAACCGAGACGGGTCTTCCACCCGCTGGATGGATGCGCTATCATGGCGCACTGGTTCAAATCAGGGTAACACTTTTTATCGCTGATCAATTATCAGAGCCGCGCGCGTTAACACGCCCGCTACGACCGCGCCGCTGAGTGTACAGAAAAAATTTACAGCGCCTTTACCGATGCCGGGAACTCGATCTTCCACTGTCGCGCCGAGTACGCTGTCAATGGTGGTACCGATCATGCCGGCGATCACTATCGTTACGCTGAGCAGCGCCACAAATCCCGACGTTGCGCGAGCGCCATAAAGGAGCGTAAAAAAATCGCTGCGCCAAGCGGCGCCGGCGATCAGCGCGCAAGCTAGTCCCGCCGCGACAAAGCCCAGCCATGTGACCGCGCCGTTCGTGCCGTGTGGCATCGGTTGGAAAGTGGTGATTAGAACAGGACGCTTGAAGGATAACGCGCCGATCTCGGAGCTGGCCGTATCCGCAAAAGCCGCAGCAACAGCGCCGGCGAAGGCCATCAAGAACGCCGCGTTGCCTCCGGATGCCGGATACGCCAGACAACATAACGCCGGCACGGTCAGATTCGCGGCTACGTTCGCGATACCGCGTTTGCCTCGGCGCGGCTCGGCGACGCCGAGCGCCTCTTTTGTCTTGAGTCCCAATTTACTGAGTGCGCTACCGGCGCAGACGAAGATCAGAACGAGCAAATATCCCTGCCACTGCGCAAAGAAGAAGATCACGACACCGATCACGACGCCCAATATCGTTCCGCGCATGTCGGCAAAACGTAACAGTAGTACACCAACGCCAAGCGCGGCATTGATCGCCAGCGCGTATAGAAACTGTTCGGGTTGAACATGTGTCTCCGGGATCAAGTCGCGCGTGGCCCAACTCAGAAACATTGCCGACAACCACAGCGTCGCGCCGACAGCCAGCGGCACACGCAAGTTGTCGTCACCCGGTCCATCGAGACTCTCAAAAATCGCGCCACTGACGGCCGCCAGCATAGCCAGCGTCCAGACATAAGGAATCTCCGGCCAAAGATTAGTCTTCAAGAATTGCGGCGACGGGCACCAATACAGCGCGAAGAAACAAAACGGCAGCGCCGCCGCCACAAACGCTAACGAACCAGCCCAGGATTTTTTCTGGTTCCACGGCAAGCGCGGACGCGGCAGCGTACGACCGATGAACCCCGCGGCAGCGTCGCCACCAGCCAGAGCGGCCCAAGCGCCAAATGCGGCAAACGTCGGATAAATCGCAAAGCAGATCGCCAGCGCCAGCGGATACAACCATTCACCGCGAACTCGCCCCGCGCCCGGCCGTGCGATACGCTTGCTGATCGGCAATAATGGCAATAAAAAAGCATTCAGCAGCGTCACCAGCGCCATGAATCCGATGACATACTCAACGCCGCACGCCACCTTATTGCGCGGATCAGCCAACGCGCCAATCGGCACAGCAAAGATTACAAACGCAAGCACATGGACGGCATTGCGCAGCAGCGGAGAATGTTCCGCCACCGTCGCATTCGATAAATCGCTCATTTCCATGTAACCGTTCACCACGAAGGCACAAAGACGAACAGATTTGAAAAGTAGTTATTGAGTCTAGTTTATCTAAAGTTAAGTGCGTTACTACTAACCATCAAAATCTTTGCGTGACGCAAAGATTTTTTGGCGACTTTTGAGCAAAAGCTGTTTCCCCCTGTCTCCCCGTCCCCCTGTCTCCCCGTCCCCCTGTCTCCCCGTCCCCCTGTCTCCCCGTCAACAACGCCTTTGGGTTGCGGCCTGGCCTCGAATGGGTCTGCTATGGAACTACTCGTCAAGCCTGTTTTCTCAAAAAGGATGGGTTGCCGTCGATGATCACGCGCATTCTGCTATTCGGTCGTTTCCACTTTTTCGGAAAGACCATGTTATCGAATCGCTAGAAACGGACCATACTCTGTGTCGGGATTTGCTCC
>JAZDLP010000233.1:0-4863 GCA_043801885.1 Planctomycetota bacterium
ATGTGAATATCGCTGGAGCCTTTGAGATAGGCATCCTCGATGATTTTATTGCCAAGCCGGACGATGGGCGCGGAATTTTCGTCGTCCTCAAACGCCTCTATTTCTACATGGTCGCTCGCATGGCCGGCGTACTCTTCCGTAACAGCCGCCGCCATTTCCGTTACCTGTGACATCTCAGGAAATACTCGCAGCAACGAGGTCTTAATATCGCTGCCGGCTGTTACGACCTTTTCGACGATCTGGACACCAGTCTCCACTAAAAAATCTTCGATGCGGTGAAAATCAAGCGGGTTCGACAGCGCGGCGCGCAGAGTATCATCGGTTAGTTTCTTCAGCGGCAGTATCTGATAACGCTTGAGAAGCTCTTCGCCGAACGACTGCAACAGAGGCGTATCCGGTTCGAATTTGGCGTCCAGTTCCAGAAACTCCAGCTTGGTCTGTCGCGCCACGAAACTAGCCATCTCGCGTTCGGTAAAAGGCGTATTCGGATCTTTGGCGCGTTGGATGACTTTGGCCGAATATCGCGCCACATCTTCCAGAATCAACACATCTTCCTGAGTGAACTGCGTCACGATCTGGCCATCCTGACATTTATTGAGAACCTGAATACAACCGACCACTGCGTCGCCAACTTTCAACGGCACGGCAATCATTGACAACGTGGTAAACCCGGTATTGCGATCCACTTGCCGGTTGAAGCGCGGATCCCGTTGCGCATCGGCGACAAAAGCTGTCTCGCCGCTCTTGATTACTTGTCCCACGATGCCCTGTTCCGTGGGGAGTGTGATAGCTTCCAGCTCATGGGCTTTTTTCTCATACCGCTTCTTCTGAGCGTCATCCGTTCCGTACAGACTGGGCGAGTAGTAAACATTCTGAAATCGAATCTGATGATTAACCTGGTCAACGGTAAAGACGGTGATAGCCTGCGCAAAGATAGCGTCGGCAATTTTACGAATCGTAACGCTCATCAGCACATCGGTATCTTCAGGCGTGATGGTCTTCTTCTGGATCAAGTTTTTCAACAGTACGTCCAGAATTCGTTTGGAATCCACCAACGACCGCACCGACCGCACTATTGTTGTCTGTCCCATTATTCAGCCCTCACTTTATAATTTTATAATTTTGGCACTGGTTCAAATCTGGGTAACACTTTGCAATAATGAGCGACATGGCGTCAATTGTGTGAGAACCGTCTTGTTTACCAAATCACGTTGCGTCTTTTTACACAATTAAACGACATGAGCCACAATTTTAACGTCCCGTAGGGACGTCACGACAATAGCCCAGCGATAAATCGCTGGGCTATTATCGTATGTCCCTAACGGGACATGTTTTCAATCGTCAAAAGTGTTACCCTAACGCTTGCATATTTGAACCAGTGCCATAATTTTACAAAATTGTTACAACACTTTCCACTTCTCAAGCGTCTAACAATAACATAAGTGGGTACTACAACGATCATATCGCAGGCGTCTGCCAAATTAGGAGGCGATAAACATGCCAGTATTCCGTCCATTACATCTGTACGCCGGTCTGATTGCGGTGATTGCGGCGTTTCAATTGCGCGCTTTTGAGCAGTCCGCTCAATTTGCGGCAAACGTCATCGTTCCGCAATCCCGTTCCTTTATCATTCATCCAAAAACGACGATCATGCCACCTCCCGACATACGTCCGATTCGGCCTCCGCATCCCGTTCCCGCTAAAATCCAAATAACAGGCGTAGATGTGAATGTATCCATCAACGGACAAACATCTACAACGACTCTCGTTGTAAATATCTTTAATCCCACACCGCGTCGCCAGGAGGCGGAAATGCTCGTTCCCGTTCCGGACAAAGCGGTCATCAAGAGTTTCTCTTATGGAAGCGGCGCCGGCGGAGAACCTACGGCGCAGTTGCTTCCGCGCGAAGAAGCTCGTCGAATATACAATCAGATAGTATCTCAAATGCGCGACCCTGCCATCGTTGAATTCGCGGGATTGAATCTCATCCGCACATGCGTATTTCCAGTGGAGCCTAACGGAACGCAGAAAGTCCAAGTGATATGGGAACAGTTCCTCGCCGCCGACGGTACACGCGTTGATTATGTCCTCCCGCGCACGGAGGCGGTTGATTACAATATCCCCTGGACATTCCGCGCCGACATCAAAGCCGGCGATCCTATCTCTACAGTATTTTCTACTACTCGCCGGCCTCCCGGCCCCCTCCGAAAAGAAAACGGGCTCTATTAAACGCGAAGTAACGCTCGTCCTTGACCGCTCCGGAAGCATGAAGGGTGAAAAAATCAAACAGGTCCGTGAGGCGGCAAAGCAAATTATCGCGGGATTGAAGCCTGAAGAAACCTTCAACATTATCATCTACAATGAGTCCGTGGACGTATTTGCGGAAAAACCCGTACTGAAATCGAAGGAAATCGAGACCGCGGCTGGAGCATTCCTCGACAACACCATGCCGTGCGGAGGCACAAACATCCACGACGCGCTTATGGAGGCGCTCCGCCAGAAACCAACCGAAGGAGCGTTGCCAATCGTCTTATTCCTCACCGACGGCCACTTATGTGCTGCCAAAAGAAGACATAGAGGTCAAGGTCGGCGGTATGTTTAACCAGATGACCGGCCCTGTGCTGGCGGACATCGAACTGACTACTCTCGACTTGGCGAAAAAGCCCGCCATCGGACGCGTTCTCGATGTGCTCCCCAGCCGCCTCCCAGACCCATGCTCGTATCTCCCGCCGCCAACATGAGACTGGATGGCGACAAACTCAAAATGACAGATAATTCGGCTACCTCGTCGTCAGTAGATGCCGTATCGTCAGAACTCCAACGCCGCGCTGTACGGGAAAGGTCCGGCGCGGCATCGGTCAATCAGGAGATGAACACAAAAGCCATGAAAAGTCAGACGTTTCTCAATGGGCGCAACGATTATGTAACCGCAGAACTTAACCAAGCTGGCACCGCCTCCAACGTGCAGCAGATCAACAGCAATACGTTCTATTTCGCCAATAATCGTTGGATTGACAGCCGACTGCTGAATAACAAAGTCGAACTGAAAATCGAAGAAGTAGTTATCGGCTCACCTGAATACTTCAAACTGGTCGAGGAACTCGAAAAACGAAACCAGCAAGGAGCAGCTTCGATGCCCGCCGACACCATTATGGAAATGGACGGAAGGGCGATACTGTGCAAGTGATACGTAAACATCGAATAAGGAGATACATCCATGAAAAGCTCTCGAATGATTCTGTTCTTTGGCGCCTTTTTGTGTTTCGCGTCAACTTCGGTATTTTCCGGCGACGTCACTGAAGGCGTAGCGCCTCAACCCGCTCCGAAAATCCAGATCGCGCTCCTGCTTGACACCAGCGGCAGCATGAACGGCCTTATCAATCAAGCCAAAACGCAGCTTTGGAAAATCGTCAACGAATTTGTGACGGCGAAACAAAAAGGAGCGCGCCCTACCTTTGAGGTCGCATTGTATGAATACGGCAACGATAATCTGAATGCGCAGCAGGGTTTCATTCGCCAAGTCATTTCCCTCACCAACGACCTCGACAAAGTCTCCCAGGAACTCTTCGCTTTGAAGACCAATGGCGGTTCGGAATTTTGCGGCTGGGTAATCCGCGAAGCCAGTAACAATCTGGCTTGGAGCGCGAAACACAACGACCTGAAGGTGATCATTATCGCGGGTAATGAGGCATTTACGCAGGGGACGGTCAATTATAAGGAGTCCTGCAAGGCGGCAATTTCCAAGGGCATTGTCGTCAACACGATTTTTTGCGGAACCCGCGAAGAAGGCATTCAGACGATGTGGCAAGATGGAGCGACACGGGCGGACGGCGCGTATATGAACATCAACCAGAACCAGGAAGTCGTACAAATTGCGGCGCCACAGGACGCGGAGATTGCGAGACTGGGTGTCGAGATAAACGATACATACATCGCCTATGGCGACAAAGGATTGACGGCAAAGGAAAATCAAATCGCTCAGGACGCCAACGCCGCAACGGCGGCTCCGTTATCCGCTGTTCAGCGAGCGATCACAAAGTCGTCGGCGATTTATCAGACCTCTGACTGGGACCTCGTGGACGCTGTGAAAAACAACAACGTGAAACTAGAGGAGGTGAAATTGAATGAGATGCCAGTTGAAATGCAGAAAATGTCTCCTGATGAGCGCAAGGCATATTTGGAAGAGAAGGCTAAACTTCGTGCAAAAATCCAAGCAAAAATACAGGAACTCGACAAGCAGCGCAAAGAGTATGTGTCGGCAGAGATGAAAAAACAGGCAGAGGTGGCCGCGGGGCCGGGAACAGTAGCGATACCGGCGGATACTCTGGATTCGGCGATGAGCAAAGCGATCATCGAGCAAGCCGCCAAAGCGGGATTCCAATTTGAGAAATAATGACACTGTAGCACGGAAATCGGCCACTATCTGTTTTCCCCCCCTTGAAAAGGGGGGGGACAGGGGGGGGGGTGAGAGCTTGTCTTTACCCACAAGTTTTACTGATTTCTAGCCGATACATATTATAGGCTACGGAAACGGAGGGGTAAAGATGAGCACGGCTTGTTAGTGCATTCGACTCTGGCGACGAGAATCGAAAGTTGGTCCGCTGAAGGAGTTCCACAGGTGAATCTGATCGGACTATTTGGGCAGGAGGTTTGGACTCGCACCCACAAATCGCATAGTAAGAAAAAGGAGACAAACTGGCAGCGACTGCAACGCGTTCGAGAATCGGGACGTTGGGCGGGCACTATTATAGCCTGGGGGGGCGCGCCGAGGCTCGAAGGCGCGCAACTGCTAAAGGAAATCCAAAGATCTGGGTAACGACAAGCCCTGGCCCCCCCATTTTTCGAGGGGGGGGGGGGGGAACA
>JAZDLP010000239.1:0-13240 GCA_043801885.1 Planctomycetota bacterium
CCGTGCCCCTACGTTATTGCACACACTTGCCAACATGAGCCGAAATTCCTATACTTCAAGCTGATTTTTTGACGTCGTTCACTCATCCTTCACTCTTCATCCTTCACTCTTCATCCTTCATCCTTCATCCTTCATCATTCATCCCTCATCGTTCCTCACTCCTCACTCATCGTTCATCACTCCGCTTTTCCAAGCCGGCCTTGGCCGCATTCTGAACTCGCGAGTCGGCGTTTTTGGCCAGTTGTTTCAATAACGCCATGTCTTCCTGCCCACCGAGTTCGCCCAGAACTCCAATCGCGGACATGCGCAGCCGCACAAGCGCTTTTTCATCAGCGGCGATCCGACGCGCGTCTGGCAGGACGCTCTTGTCCTTGTTAGCGCGCGCAACTTGAAGCGCCGTTACAGCTCGTTCGGGATCGTCGGCGCAAGCAGCTACCGCGCGACGCGCAAGTTCATTCAGGCGCTCCGCTACTTGTGAGTTTCTTTGCGCCAAACGCGCCAACGACAGCATTGCCGTGCCTGGATAGTTATTATTTTTATTGGCTTTCCCCGCCGCAGCCTCAAACAACGTCGCCTCAATCAGTTCCTTTTCCGAAGAGAAGTCATAGACTTTCTCTAAATGCTGGAGGCAGTAGTCGCGCCACGTGGCATCCTCCGATTCATCCCGATACATCTGTATCAGCTCTTTGGCGATACCTAGCGGTTTTTCTGGCTGGCGATTCAAAACCAATACCAAGTCATTGCGAATAGTTGCGTGAACGCCCTTTGTCCGAATCAGCTCGCGAAGCGCCTCGACTTGGCTCTGGTTCAAAGGATTAGGCAGACGTTTGATCGCCAGCAGTCGTTCTTGGTAGGAAGCCTCTGAATCCAATACAATCAGCAACGATTTGTCACCAGGCTCGATGACTTGGACGGAATCGGCAGGGTTTGTGGCGACAGGAAACTGTCTCAACCGCTCCGCATACAAATAAAGAATCGCGATTAGCGTCGCGCCTGCCAGCAGCGCAATCGCGCCGTACAGCGCTCGTTTCATAAAACCTCCAAAGTATCGTAGCGCAGGCTTCCAGCCTGCTTGTTGGTTAAGGAGCAAAGTCAACCTACGAGGCAGTCAGGATGCCTGCGATTCGTTTTTACCGTAAATCGGCCGGATTTTTTTTCAAGCGTTCGTACTCTTCGTCGCTGATCTCTTCGATCTTGATGTTGTCGAAATAATACTGCCCGCGCGGCCAGTAGGCGTAGAGCATAACTCGCAGGAAGGCGATATCCACATATTTGTAATCGGGCGCGCCATCATCGGCGCCTAACGGTTTACCAGTACCTGAATCCACTTTGAGTTTTCTGCCCGTCGGCCGGCGCGTAGGATGAAACGCCTGTTCGAAATGTCGCCAGTCGTCGTCCTTGACGCGGCAATTGACAATCGTCTCCCATATGCGGCGGTCATGGACTTTGCCTTCCTGATCTTTCGTCTGCCCCCAGCCGCGCACCCAGACTTTGGCGCCACCACTCGGGCCTTTGAAATCAAAGTTGATCTTGTACGCCTGCTTCGGCTTGCAAACGATCTTTTCAGAGTACAACGATACGCCATATGTCGCGCCGATAGTACTGTACTGTTGCGCTGATGAGACGGTGGTCTTCTTCTTCGCCGACGGCGCGGCCGCGTTCTTTTCGACGGCTTCGCGTATCTGCGCCTGACGCGCTTTGGCTTCGTCTTCAAGCACGTCGGTGTCAAACTTGATGACCAGACCGTGTTTTGGATCGTCATCCTTGAGCCAGAAGACGGTCAAGTCGTCCGGATGGCCCCAACTCTTCGGACCAGCAGGCAGCCCGATTCGCGCCTCTTCAAAATTGCCATTGAGCAATTTGGCGTGAAGCTCTTTATTGTCCGGAAATTCCGGATACCAATGCTGATCGTCTTTGGGCGAGTCGGGGAACTTGATCTCGCCGGCCAACAGCCCGAAGGAAAGAAAAAAGGGAAAAATACGTAACCAGTTACCACAGAGCCACAGAGGACACAGAGAAAAAATGGAAAGGAAAAAGAATTTTTGATTTTTGATTTTTGATTGCGGATTGAAGGAAAACAGATCGTCTTTTGTGGCAATTTTTGCCTTTGGTGACCCCTTTGAAATTCCTATACGTGAACAAAAGAGAATTTTTGATTTTTGATTGTGGATTGAAGGAAAAAAGATATCTTTTAGCGGCAAATTTTGCCTTGAGTGATAAACTTTGAAATTCCTATGCTTTGAAAAATTTTTGAACACAGAAAAACTCCTAAATTGGTAACAGTCTAACCGTCAAAATCTTTGCGTGACGATTGAATTGCAGGCGAGACACCTGCACTACGTCATCCCTCATCCTTCATCCCTCATCATTCGCCTTTCTCCACCAGCGCTTTATAGTACGCTTCCAGCAGATCCTGATAGCCGACCGGCGCCTTCTGCGTCATGCCGGAAAGGATGCTGTGGCGAACGCGCTCCGGCAACTCGCGACTCAGTTCGCGATTGAGTTTAACTTGCAATCCCATCACCTGCTTCTCCTTCTTCAGGCCATCTAAAACATTGCTGTGCGCCTGGCGCAGATTGAAGCCCTGGCCGGTCTCCAAACGCGTTTCAATGGCGTGCATTCGTCGCACGGCGTCTTCCATATCGCTGGCAGGCAGATGATAGGCATGTAATTTGACGACGATTTTTTCGGCTTGCTGACGCAACTGCGTTTGAGTTTCCTTGAGTCGTTCCATTTTTTGCGCAACCGCCGGCGGAGGCGCGCCGCGCAACCCGCCGGACGCCGCGCCGGACGATTTTCCACCGCCGGTCGAGCCGCCAATCGGATCTTTCGACTTATCATCCACCTGCCCGGATTCGTAAGGATCGTTCGTGACGCGGCTGGGCGTCTGGCGGCCGCCTTTGCCGTCGGCGGTATTTTCCACAAACTGGCCGGCGCTCTTGCCGCTGCGCCCTTCGCCGGCGCGCCCGCCAATCTCCGAGTTGTTTGGCAACTGATTGCTGGTGATGCCTTTGGCCGACATGTTGCTGATGGGGCCGTCCGCGGCGTCCCAGCCAGCGCCTTTGTCCAAACTATCGAGCCAACTGGACGACACGTCCTCGACGTCATCAGTCATATCTTCTTCTTTGTCCACCAGTTCGCCAATAATGTCTTCCATTTCTTCAGGCAGGTCCGTCAGCGGCACGTCAAACTGGCCTTGAGGCTCTTCCATGTTCCACTTGCGGTTATCCCGCGTATCGGGCAACCATTTCTCAAGGTTGGTTTGAAGTTCTTTGGCCAGTTCCAAGGCGGCTTCTTCATTGCGCACGGCGAGTTCTATATTCTTGGCGGCGATCGCATCGGTGGCCTTCTGAATCTCCTGGTAAACTTCGTTGAATTCATTAGCAAGTTTGGAATTCGAGAAATCCTGGTCGGCGATCTTTGACAAGTCGGTAAATTTCTCGCGGAAGTACTTCGCCCATTCTTGCTCTTCCTTGGCCAGGTCGCCGAGTTTCTGCTTGTCTTTTTCAGTCAAGTCCAGCGGCTTTTTCTTATCGAGTTCCTCGGTGCTATCAATGACCTTCTTTTGAGCATTGATGAACTGCTCGATCTTGTCCTTGGCTTCCTCCAGTTTTTCCCGCAGCCGATGGTTCTCCTGATCATCGCTCAATACTTCGGTCGTGTCGGTCTTCTGCGTTTCTTTGGCGATGGTCGCCACATGGCCCAACAGAGCCGTCAATTGGTTGATAATCTCAGTCTGGATCGTCTCTTCATTTCGCAACAACGCCGTCAGTTTTGTGCGTTCTTTTTGCGCAGCCTTAATCTCAGGGATGACGTTTAGCGCCTGAGTCATCGGGCCGGTAGCGATGACTTTAAGCTCGTTCAGTATCTCCGCGGCGCGCTCTCCCCTCCCCTTCTCTCGGCGCAGACGCTCCAAGTCGATAAGTAGCCGTTGAGTAGCTTGGTTGACTTCGGTCTGCGAGGCGCTCACGCTCTCCAATCGTTTCGCCAACAGATTTTTCTGCATGACTTCTTCGATAAATTCGCGGATAGAGATTGTCTTGGCGCGCGATAGAGTCTCCAGTTCGATCAGCTTTCGGATGCGTTTGAAGACTGTCTCCAACGCGCTGCCGGCGCCGGGCGCCATCTGCTCAGCGGTCAGCAAGTGAACGACCAGCGGCGCGGAGCGAGCAGTGCGCTTGCCAGTCGGGCAGTGATCACAGACTTCGGCGTACAGCGCGAATGTTTCGCCCGCAGCGTACTTGCCCGGATCGAGATACAGCGGATGTAACTCGTTTTCGGTCTTCGGGCCGGGGATTTGGTGCTTCCATTCTTTGATGAGCGCAAAGTCGGATGCCTTTTCTTCGACAGTCTCGCCGCCGGTCGGTTGCTTGCGTGCGAGCAGCCGCAGATACTTCAGGCCAAAATCGTCCTGCGCTTTGACGGCCAGCGCGACCGTAGCGCCTGACGCGACGGAGATATTCAGCGCGGGCACATCGAACGCGACGGCCGGCAATCCGTCGCTCTGTGGCAAGATGCGGCCTTCCAGCGCGTTTTTGGTCTCCACGCCGTCAGTCGCCTTGAGCGACAACGTGTAAGAGCCTTCTTTGGCGACAGTAAAACGACTCTGCCAGGAACCGTCTTTACGGCGCTCGATCTCGACGTGACCGTCCGGCAGTTCCAAGACGCCAGAGGTCACCGGCTTCGTAACGGTGAAGATAAACGCGGCTTGCGCGCCGATGAGCGCGTGGACCAGGCCGCTCGGCAACGGCTGCCGTGTGGACGCCAGACCGGTGTATGCGGGCGGCGTCAGTTCCAGAAACAGTTCTTCGACGCCAGGGCGTTCACGTAGCGTGATCTTGCAAGACAGCGAACGTCCGTCGCCGGAGACCAGGCAGAAACTGAATGGCTTGGTGAGGCGTAATAGTTCGTAGCTGAACGCCGTAAATTTCTCGTTTTTAGCGATCTGCTCAGTCAATTTGGTATATGGCGCGGGCGCAGAGTCCATCGGGATGCGGCGTGTCGAGCCTTCGACTTGCGCGACGATAAACGCTTCCGTCGGCGCGTCGCCCTTCTCCACACACGCTACGCCGTGAACAACAAGCGAGTCGCCGGATAAGACCTCAACGTCGCCGGCGGGGAAGAGCAACGCACGGACTCGCGACATCGGCGGCAAGTCGGAGAGCGGCCGAACGTAACGCTGAAACGCATGCTGCGCGTACGAAGGCGTCGCCAGCATGTAGATTAACATCATGGCCAGGACGGCGAGCGCGACGGCGCCCAGATTGCGCAAGCGCTTTCGGTCCCAAATTAGATTTGTGTTTAATTCCATGACACGCGTGGCGGCGCGAGAGATGATGGACTCGATCATCTCGGTCGAATCCCACTCATTTTGCGAACGGCGCGATTCCAATTGCACCGCATTGATCAATAAATTTTCGCGCTCGCCCATCTTCTGTTCGAAATAAACAGCGGCCGCTTGATCGTTGATGCGCCAGAAGAGCGGCCGCAAAGCCCACGCGAAAAACATTGCCAATCCACCCAATACCACCGCCAAGCCCAGAAACAATCGCAGTACGCCCGGCAGATTGAAAAAATTATCCAGCACGCCTAATATCAACACAGTTCCCAGCGTCGCGCCGAACCACACCAAAGCGCGCGCTAAAGTCTCGGAGATTCGCCAAATCTGTCGCGCTTTCCGCAGCCGAACTTTAATCGCCATAATCGGTTGCTCGCTGAGCGAATTGATTAGAGACGGCTCACTTGTCACGCTATTCATAGCATCTCCTTCGCTTTCTCCTCCGCCTCCGTCTTCGTCTCCGTGGGCGCTGGCGCGTCTTGAGTGACGTCAGGTTTATCGTAATTCACTTCAAGATTCTTCTTCACGGCCGGGTCGAGAC
Source organism: Planctomycetota bacterium (assembly GCA_043801885.1). GTDB lineage: Bacteria > Planctomycetota > SZUA-567 > H5-PLA8 > H5-PLA8 > JAZDLP01. Next base: position 5,880 of record JAZDLP010000239.1, read on the forward strand.
GGATGCCGGCCAGTTCGTCCACTAACTGTATACCACGTTTAAACCCTTCAACCTCGTCCTGGTAACGGAACAACTGCACGCGGCCGTGGTCATTGATATGCCATTCCGTCGCGCGAATATGCCAGTACCAAACATCCAGTCGGCGCTGCTGTTTTGTGCCCAGCGCCTGCTGATCGTGGACCGGCGCGACGCGAAGCTGATGCACCAAGACCTTCGCGCCGTCACGATGACCTTTGACGGCGAGGACTTCCTGCGCGTCGAAGAAGTCTCTAAACTTTACCACTTCTTTGGCAATCAACATGCCGTCGTCAGGTTGCAGCGGCCGCAACGCGCCTTTCATCGGCAGACTGGCGTCCGAAAGACCCACAAATATGCCGCGGTCGGTAAGCACGGCGAGATCGTAAGTATCTTTGGGCAGGTCAGTGAAATAATAAGCGTTTTTTTTCACATCAATCTTACCGCGGTAACTCTGCATCCGCTCACACCCCACAGCCGCCACCTGCTCCAGCTTGCCGACGTTTTTCAACGCGCCACTGATCGCGCCGTTCTCCATCGCCGTCGTGGCCGCGGCAATGAAGACGAACGAAGTTACATAAACGATGTCTTTGTACTCTTGCCCAACTTCGCCTTTGTACTGATATTTGAGGATGAATTTTCGATCCTCATAATCCAAGCCGTCCGGAGTTTTGACTCGCACAAATAAAGGCGGAGTCATCAGATGTCCAACCAACGCTTTGCCGCTCACCAATTTAACCTTCGACTTCAAATTGATCAGTGGATACTTGCCTAGTAGAAATTCCTTTTCGTCGCTGCCGGCGTTCTTAAACCGCCACGGGCGCTCCATGCTTTGATCTTTCAGACTGAAGATGATGCTGACCAGTTCCGATTGAGTCACGTCGAGGTACCGGCCGCCCCTGACGTCTTCGCCTTCATACACGCGAATGCGTCCGTCAGTGAACCAAGCGTCGCCTTTGATCTCTTCGCCATTCGATAACTTGATCACGGACGGATGACGCTCGGCGGCCGGTCCCGCGCCGCAGAGCAGTACGGCAAGCAAAAACAGATTTTGGATTTTAGATTTTAGATTGTTGATTGTTGATTGAGGATTTTGGATTTTAGATTTTAGATTGTTGATTGTTGATTGAGGATTTTGGATTTTAGATTTTAGATTGTTGATTTTAGATTGAGGATTTTGGATTTTAGATTTTAGATTGTTGATTGTTGATTGAGGATTTTGAATTTTAGATTTTAGATTGTTGATTTTAGATTGAGGATTTTGAATTTTAGATTTTAGATTGTTGATTGTTGATTGAGGATTATTTATTTTCATCGCGTTTCTCCCAATCTAAAATCAACAATCTAAAATCTAAAATTCCAAAATTTAACAATCCCTTTTGTTTGCTTTCGCGGTAAGACTAGAGGCGGTGAAGATGGCAGTCAGTTCTTCAGCTTCCTGATGAAGCGGTGAAACGAGTTCTGATTTGAGAAGCTCACCATCCATAATCAATTCCAACCAAAAAGCGCTTTCGTCAGCTTCTTCAATAACTGTACCGATCTTGGCGATAAATTCGGCTTTAGAGCGGCTACGACAAGCGGCGCGATAATTTGCGCCCACCGATGTTCCACTACGGATCAGTTGATTGCCCAACGTTCTGCCAGCCATAGACTTAGGTAAAGCATCAACGAGTTTCATTACTCGCTGCGCAAATTGCTTCGTTCTCGCCTTCAACTCCCGCTCATTCATCGCGTTTCTCACAATCTAAAATCAACAATCTAAAATCTAAAATTCAAAAGCCCGCCTATTTTTCGCGCACACGAAAGCCGATCTGCTTGCGCGGCGGGTCGGGCGGCGACATGAGCTGACGAATCGCGTCAAAGACCACTCGAAATTGCGAGTCATATTTCTTTTCCAGCTCTTCCAGCTTGCGAGCAAGATCGGCGTGAGTGGATAGTAACGCTCTCAATTGCACAAAAGTTCGCATGATAGCGATGTTGACTTGAATAGCACGTGAACTATTTAAGACGCTCGAAAGCATTGCAATTCCTTGTTCCGTAAAAACATAAACACTTTTGGCGTGTTTCAATGTAGCGGAACATATCACAGATTGTGATATGTTTCGTATCTCCTCGCGTGTTAACTCGAAGATAAAATCATTCGGAAAACGATCACGATTTCGTTTAACGGCCTGATTCAGCGCACGCGTCTCCACCTCGTAGAGCAATGCCAAGTCGCGATCAAGCATCACCTTCTGCCCACGGACAAACAAGATCGCCTGCCGTATCTTATCCATCGGAACCAAATCCGTTTTCATTAGCGCGTTCTCATCCTCCGCTCATTCATCGCAATTCCTTTCAATCAACAATCAAAAATCAACAATCAACAATCCATTAAATCAAGTTCATTCTTCGGCGCGCGATCCACTCCAATATCATCAGCGCGGCGAACAACAAAAAGTAGATCGGCGAGTCCCACAGCAGACTGATCTCGCGGTAGTGAGTCTTGGCTTTCACGCCGGCCAGAACCAGATCAACCAATTCGTCGGCATGTTCTTGCGCTCGCACAGCGCCGCCGCTTTTGGCGGCCAGTTCTTCCAGATACAAAAAATTAACCGACAGATGCGAACCTTCGTTGGCGCCGACGCCAACTGGCAATAATAGTTCGCGCGTCTCCAGCACGCCTTTGGCATCCGAGGCGCTGACTTGCAGGCGATAGTCGCCCGTCGCCGTCAAGTCCACTTCTCCGCAATACGAACCCGCGGTTTTGTCTTCACGGAACGCAATCGGCCTGATCACCGAACCGTCCAGGCGCTTGAGCGAGGCGCTGATCGTCGCGCCGCTCAACGGCTGTAAACTGCGGTCCAGTACTCGCGCCGTCACATTTGCGCGCGACCCGGCGCGATAGCGACCCTGCTTGTCGGCGGTCAGCTTCAGCAGACTGCCGTCGTCCTTCGAGCTGGTCAGAAAACGCGCGGCCTGGCGCCAGAAGGCGTCGTAAGCTTTCGCGCCTTCGCCGCCCGCCGTGCTCCATTTCCAGAGCGTATTGCTGGCGATGCCCAGCGCTTTGCCTTTGCCGTAGTGATTGACGGCGATGATGGCGGGACGCTCGCCTGAAGCCATCGCCGCCACCAACAGACCTTGCGCGCCCGGACGAAGCGGACCGGGCGTATTGTAGCCTTCGATTTGAGACAGTCTGCCGGTCGCGGCGCCGATGCCGCTGATACCGCTAAAAATCGGATGCGCGCGGCCGAGCGGCGTCAGTTCCACGGCGATTTCTTCCTGGCGGAACGGCGGCTCCGACGACGCGATCTGCCACGGAAAAATCGCGGCCAGCGGCGTGCGCGCCCAGCCGCCGTTGCCGAACGCACGCGGACCGCCAGTGACCACTATCGCGCCGCCTTCGGTTACATATTGTTCCATAGCCTTCAGCGCCGCCGCGCTGAAATCATGAGCTTCACAATTGCCTAGAATCAAACATTTAAATTTCCGCAACGTTTCGATGGACTCGGGGAAAGAGTTTTCGATCTTGTCGTCGGATCGCTGCCCCTGCAACAGAACGCGGTCAGGCCCGGTGCGTAACAAACCGATGAACTCAATACCCGGATCCGCTTTCAACGCATTGCGCAGCGGCTTGTAATCCTGCCCCAGCTCCGAAGCGTAGTACAACACACGTAGCGACGGGTCACGCACTTCGACCACAAAGTCGCGTTCGTTATTCAACGGCGCCGGTTCGGATTTAAAGACCGGGAGTTGCAAATGGTAGCGATGCGCTCCGTTCTCCGGCGCCTGTACGCGCAACGTGACGGTACTCTGGCGATTCTCATTCGAAAGCGGCACGCTCTGAGTCGTCACCACTTTGCCGTTCTCAGTCAACGTCAATAATGGATTGCCCACCGACTTCAAAAAATCTGACTTCCCCGAAGCGGAGACTTCGACCTGAATTTCAAACTGAGTCTGCGCATCCACCTGATCAGGATGCTCGACTCGCGCGATACGCAGATCGTCGAACTGGTTCAGATCGGCGCCAATGGCGATTGAGTAAACGGGCGCGCCGGCTGTGAACGATGACTCCACTACGCTCTCGTCTCCGCCGTCAGTCACCAGCACGAACGCGCCGACGCGGCCCGAGCCGGCGAATCTTTTGGCGCTTTCCAGCAACGCGTTGACGATATCGGTTCCCTCGCCCGCGGCGTTTAACTCGCCAGCGTCTTCCACCGCGCGCACCGTGTTCGAGAAAGCGACGGTTTCGACTGAGAGTTTGCGTTTCAAGCGCGCCAGAACGGTATCAAAGGCGATCTTCCCGGCATCGTCCAGACGAGTAGTATCCAGCGCGCCATCGCGTGTGCTCATGGATCGGCTCTCGTCAATCAACAGCATGACTCGCGCGCTGGCCAGGTCGCGTTCTTCACGAACCAGCGCCGGCCGCAGCAGTCCCAGCAGCAATACGCTCGCCGCGGCCAGTTTTAGCGCCAGCAACGTCGTCGCCTGCGCTCGCGGATACAGCCGATACAGCCGGCGGTACAGCCACGCCAGCGTGAGCCCCGTCAGCAGAAAAACCAGCGCCAGCCAGCCCCACCATAGATCAGTCTGCACGCGCAAGCCAGCCACAGAAACTACATTAGCCACAGAGGACACAGAGGTTATAAAGGTTACAGAGATCATAGAGAAAACCTTTTGACGCCATCAATTAATCGTGGCGCGGAAAAGTTAATCAATAATGCTCGCTTCAAACCCGTTGCCTTCAAGTATGAGAGCACCTGCGCTGTGGCGAAATCCGGGACATCCGCAAGCGCCTTCAGCCCCACAATCACTTCGCCTGCAACGATCAGATCTATCCTTTGTCCCTTTATGATACGTCCCTTGTACTTCACGTCTATTTCTGCCTGCTGTTCGTACTTGATGCCACGCTCTTGTAGTTCCACGCAGAGCGCTTCTTCGTAGATCGCCTCAAGGAGTCCAGGTCCGAGCAGACGATGCACTTCAATTGCCGCTCCAATGATCCGCTCTGTCAATTCATCTTTCATAGACATTCTTTCGTCTTCACTTTGTTCTCTGTGTCCTCTGTGGCTAAATTCTCTGTGGTTAACTTTTGTTCTCTGTGTCCTCTGTGGCTAAATTCTCTGTGGCTAATTCGCGTTCTATTGGCCAGCATGACTTCAGCTAAAATTGCCAGCAGCGCGAAGGCGATGAAGTGCCCGAACAGTTCACGGCCATGTCGCGTCTCGCCGATCAGTTCGCGCAAGTTTGTGTCCGGCTCAATCACTGTGATATTCGAAAATCCGAACATATCTTTCGCTTCACTCGCCGACAGATACTGCGGTGAACTCTCATCGTGATCCGGAGTGATGGCGAAGCCCGGCGAGATCACCGCGTTCGAGACCTGAACACCTTTTCCGGCGGCTTTGGCTTCCAAGCGATAGACACCGGCACGCCCAGTCTGCGAACAATGGATGCGTCCGTTGCTGACGGGCAACTCAAACGACTTGCCCGTCGGATCGAATACCGTTACCACCGACGGGCAATTAGCGCCCGGATTCTTCGCTAAACGATCCGCCAAATCAATAATCAACGGCACGCCGGCCTTCTGACTGATGCTTTGAGTCTGCGCGTTAGCCAGACACACCACGCTGCGATGGAGCAGCGCGAGAAAAGACGGCAACAGCGGCAGGTTGGAGTCGTCGGCGTGAGCGCTGATAGTCCACCAGAGCGTCTGTCCTCGACCTCGTTTGGACATCAGGATGGCTGGCCGTCCGTTGGAGAACTGCGCCAACACTTCGGTCTCTGGGTGAGGTTGGACATGGAGACCGTGGAAGATCGCTGCTTGCGGGAATTCAACTCGTCCGTCAGCGGTACGGCAGTCGTCGAAACACGGCGCGGTCGGCTTGACGACTTGGAGCGCGAGCGCTTTCTCGCCGCCGCCGACATTGAATTCGCCACTGATGCGTCCGCCCAGAAACGATTGCAACGGATGATTCGCGGCCAGCGCGCCGTCCAGCGCGCCGGCGAAGATGATTACTCCACTGCCGCGTTGCAGATGCGTTTCCAGCGCTTGCAGCGCGCTGTTAGGCAACGCCGTGCAACCACACAGAACAACAATGTCATAGCCGCTGAAATCGCGTGGCGCTTTCGATTGAATCACGTGATCAACACGGATGCCCGACAGTCGGCCGTCGCCAGTGGGATCAAGCGCTTTCACTAAATAAAACGCCGCGCCGGTTTGCGCTTGTGACGGGTTGGACGGCGAAAGTGCCAGCGCTTTAAGCGGCCCGCGCGCTTCAATGCAAAACGGCCAGACGTTGTCGTAGGTGGCGTCATCGCTGCCCAGTTTCACTTCGCCGATGAGAAAACCTTCCTGACCAAGCATGACCATCACGGGCGATTCCTGTTCGGCGTCGGCGGGTAATGATAGCGTGACTATCTGCGGCGGCGCGTCGCCCAGCGTGACGGTGATAGCTGCGCTCGCGTCGTGCGACGAATTATTTTTAACCTTCACCGTCAACGTCATCAGGCGGCCGGTAACTTTCGGCCGGAGATCGGCGCTGACATTCAGAATAGATAAATTATTCTGCGGCGCGACGGCCGGGACGGGACAGAGAAACGCGACTGGACGCTCGGGCCAGCCGGCGCTGGCTTTCAATAACGCCTGTCGGTCTTGAAACTGGTTGGCGTGCAGATCGCTAAAGAAATAAATCTGACGATTCAGCGAACTGGCCGACTGCGCGAAAATTTCTTTGGCGTGCGTCAGCGTTCCCGACAGCGAACCGGAGCCATGAGTGGGATAGATCGAGCGCAGAGCTTGCTGGGAACGTTCCTTGTCGCCGGCCAGTGAAGCGACTTCGCTATCGGATTCGCCGGCGACCGTGGTCAATACGGCGACGCGATCTTCGATTCCCAGAGCGGCGATCAGTGACGCGGCTCGAGATCGCGCCAACTCCAGGCGCGTGCCGGTAGATGTGGGCAATCCCATCGAGGCTGAGTTATCAATGATGAGCACGCAGTCGGCCGGACCAGTACTCGCGCCGCCACTGGCGCGAATCACCGGCCGCGCCGCAGCCAGCGCCACCAGAATAATCGCCAACGCGCGCAACAGCAGCAACAGTATCTCTTTCAGCTTCCGTCGGCTGGCTAACTTCATATCCACGCGGTGAAAGAACATCAAGGTGGGATACTTCAGCGTGATGCGTTTGCGTCGAAAGATGAGATGGATCAAGATCGGCGCGCCGCCGACTAATATCGCCCACAGAAAAATCGGATTCGCAAACGCAAACATCTTAACCTCGAAATTTGTAATCGTTCAGTCCTTATCTTTTATCCAACGGTTTATAGCCATTCAGATAGTGTAAGAAAGGGAGATATGGAGATTA
>JAZDLP010000245.1:0-11777 GCA_043801885.1 Planctomycetota bacterium
TTTGCGGGTCATTGTAAAAAAGAGCGAAAGAACCTAAACCGTCAAAAGATCGGCTTGTAGTGCCAACGGTCATTTCGAGAATTTGCAACCTCAACAATACTAATCACTTCTAAAAATACACTGTAGAAGATCAGTCAAAGTAGCACAAAAAATCTGGAATTTTTGCAATGAAGTCGAGAAAGGGCGCGGTGGCGTGTCAATAGACAGTGAACGGCTATTCTTGTTGCAATAGCCGCGGCGCCAATTCTTGTTCGATTTCCGGCAGCAATTCGCGCAAAAACTGTGGATCGTTTAGATTCAACGCGTCGGCGCCTTGACGAATCGGGAGCGGGAGTTTCTGGTTAAGATCTTTGAATTCCGCCAGCAGCTCGGCTATGGCGGCCTCATCTGTGGAAAGCTGTCGGCAGTATTGCAAAAGTTGGCCGATAGGATCTGCGCGAGCCGCAAGTTCATCGAGATTTATGGCCGCGCGAGTTTCTATCAGCGCCTTCTCGACCCAAATCCGGCCCGAGCCTAATTCGGTGGCTAACGCGCGGCATTCGTTTACAAAACGCTCATTTTGAGTCTTCAAACTGCCGTGCGCGCGGCAGGCGCCGCGTGCGATCACGCGCGTCGCGACCAGACGATCTTCGGCTTTCGCGATGACCTGCTGCAATGCCGTTCGCACACGATCCAACACATCGTTCAAGTCGCTGGCGCCGGCGCAGGCGACCACACATTCGCACCAGCGTGCCACATCCAGCGCTCGAGTCTCAATGGCAGTCACGTGACCGTCTTTGACCGTAACCAAATCGCATCCTTTTGGCCCGGTTTCGCGTATGTGCCTCCCTTGTATATTGCCGGGAAAGACTATCCAAGGTTCTTTCGCCAGCGTTTCGCGCTGATGCACGTGCCCTAACGCCCAGTAATCGTACCCTTTTGTAAGCAAGCCCGGAACAGCGCAAGGCGCATAAGTCTCATGCCCCTCCCGGCCATTGGCGCTGGTATGTAGAAGACCGATATTGAACAGTCCGCGGATGGCGACGGGATATGCAGCGGAAAGATCATCGGTGACGGTTTGATGAGCAAAACTTTGCCCATGAATCGCAACTCCAAGATCATCGCACACGACGGTCTCGGGTTTTCGTGACTGGAACACGTGGACGTTGCCAGGCAGTTTGAGTTCGCGCGTGATCTGACTATCGGCATCGTGATTTCCACGAACTAGAAACACGCGGATATTTGCTTCGCTCAAGCGCGCCATCTGATGAGCGAAGAATAAACCGGTGTTATAGTCGCGCCAATCGCCGTCGTAGATGTCGCCGGCAATCAAGACAAAAGAGACCGCCTCCGCTTTGGCCATCGCCACAAGGTTGACGAACGCTTTGCGCGTGGCGGAGCGCAATTCGGCGACCGGCGCGCCATCGTAGTGTTCCAGCCCAACCAGCGGGCTATCCAAATGTATATCTGCAGTATGAATAAATTTCATTTGTTCACTGTACCGGACAGTTACAAAAGTTACTACACATTGTCTTTGATTATGATAAAAAGATTTAAGTGTGAATCAAGTTTGCAAACTTTTCACACGGCGAAGCGCCATGGGGCGTTCGCAAAATTTATAACCGTTTAAGGCAAGAAGGAGGAAGTGTTGTGCGTGTTATCATTCAACCTAGCGCCAAAAAAGTCGGCGAGTGGACTGCGGCTTACATCTCGCGAGCTATCAATCAGGCTAACCCAGTAGCGCAGAAGCCATATGTGCTTGGTCTGCCCACCGGTAGTTCTCCCATTCCCACTTATAAACGGCTGATCGAACTTAATAAGGCCGGCAAAGTATCTTTTGCGAACGTAATCACCTTCAATATGGATGAATACGTCAATCTGCCTGAAAATCACCCCGAGAGTTATCACTCGTTCATGTGGACCAATCTATTCAAAAACATTGATATTAAAAAGGACAACGTCAACATTCTCAACGGCAACGCCAAGAATCTGGAAGAAGAATGCGCGAACTACGAGACCCGGATCAAAAAAGTTGGCGGTATTGATTTGTTCTTGGGCGGCATTGGCCCAGACGGACACATCGCTTTCAACGAGCCGGGGTCGTCGCTGGCTTCTCGCACTCGAGTCAAAACGCTGACTGAAGACACTCGTATCGCTAACTCGCGGTTCTTTGGTAATGATCCGAATCAGGTGCCAAAATTGGCGCTATCCGTCGGCGTCGGCACAGTCACGGACTCACGCGAAGTGGTGATCTTGGTCACCGGCCACAACAAGGCCCGCGCCTTGGCGGAAGTGGTCGAGCACGGCGTTAACCATATGTGGACAGTCTCGGCGTTGCAGTTGCACCCAAAGAGCATCATCGTCTGCGACGAAGCATCCACTGTGGAGTTGAAGGTCGGCACTGTGAACTACTTCAGGGACATCGAACGCGAAAATCTTGATCCTGATACGATACTTGCCAGTGCCAAGTAGTTGGCAAGTGTGCAATAACGTAGGGGCACGGCATGCCGTGCCCCTACGGACGCACGAAATTCCACACATTTACCGATATGCCAATTGTTTTATGTTGCAGGCGAGGACGCCTGCGCTACGGAGAGATAGTCGCAATGACGAATCAGCGATCCTTGAAGGATAGCGAGAAGAAACAACTTGAGGCGCAGAACTGCCGTGCGACAGACTGGAGCAAGGTTTTAGTCGCCGACCCATTCGATGCCGCGCGTGTGCGCAATAGCGTGTTTATCGGCGAAGTTCGACTCGGCGTTCTGACCGGCAATGTGAAGCGCGGCGGAATTGAAGAACTCTGTGGTATTTATGACGCCACACTGGCCAATGTCTCCGTCGGCGACGGCTGTCTGATCAACCGAGTGGGTTCGCGCATTGTCGGTTATGAGATTGGCGATGGCGCAATTATCGAGGACGTGGGATTGCTGGCCTGCGAAGTTGGCACAACGTTCGGCTGCGGCACATCTGTGGACGCGGTCAACGAAGGTGGCGGGCGCGGCGTCAAGCTTTATCCGGAACTCTCCGCCAACGTGGCGCACATACTGGCCATGCATCGCTATCGTCCAAAATTGATCGAACAGATCGAATCGCTAATAGCTGCTCGTATCGCCAGGTCCAAGGCAGATCGAGGTGTTATCGGCGCGGGCGCGGTGGTTCGTGGCGTCAAGACTATGCGCAATGTTACGCTCGGCCCTGCGGCAAAAATCGAAGACGCCGCCGTTCTGGAGAACGGCACGATTCTGAGCGAAGTTGCGGCGCCCACGACGGTAGGCAGCGGCGTGATTGCGCACGATTTCATCATCGCCGAAGGCTCATCGGTGACCGATGGCGCCATTCTGGCGAATACTTACGTGGGACAGGGCGTGAAAATGGGCAAACAGTTTTCCGCCGAAAACTGCTTGCTGTTCGCCAACTGCGAAGCGTTTCACGGCGAAGGAGTGGCGCTGTTCGGCGGGCCTTACACAGTCAGCCATCACAAGTCCACACTGCTGATCGCCGCTCATCTCTCCTTTTATAACGCCGGTTCGGGCACCAACCAATCCAACCATATGTACAAGCTTGGTCCGCTACACCAAGGCATTCTCGAACGTGGCTCCAAGACCGGCAGTTTTAGTTATATGCTGTGGCCATGCAGAGTCGGTCCGTTTTCAGTAGTTATCGGCAAGCATATGGCTAATTTTGATCTGACCGACTTGCCCTTCAGTTACATTGACGCGCATGAAAACAAGAGCGTGGTCAAGCCGGGTTTTAATCTTTATACGGTCGGCACAGTCCGCGACGGCGCCAAGTGGCCGGCTCGGGATCGCCGCAAAGGTTCGGTCAAGCGCGACCTGATCAGCTTTGCGATGTTCAATCCGTATATCGTTGGCCGCTTGCTACGCGGCGAAAAACTGCTGGCGAAATTGAGCCATTTGAATAGCGCAAATCAGGAAATCGAACTCAATGGCGCCACCATCAGCAACCTGCTGGATGCGTCAGTGACCAAATTGCCGCCGCCGCCAAAGAACCGATGTATCAGTTTTACACCTAACGCTATAAAATATGGCAGCGCTTATTACCAGAGCGCGATTGATTCGTACTTGGCTGAAAAACTGGTAACACGAGCTGAAGCGGCGCTGGATAAGGGTTTGAAGTCTGTGCAGCAGCGCTTGGCGCCCGATAGTCAAGCGACGCAGTCCTGCGACTGGCTTGATATCGGCGGATTGCTGGTTGCGCGGGATAGATTTGAGAAATTTGCGGCGGAAGTAGAATTGGGGGCGGTCAAAGATCTGGATGCGTTGCAAGCGCGGTTGACGGAATGCCAAGCAGCATATGAACAGGATGAGTGGAACTGGGTTGCGGCTGCGTGGGAAGAACGATTTAAGATCAAGCCATGCGAACTAACTGGCGCCGCGTTGGCTGAAGTTGCGGAGAAATGGAATTGCAACCGCAGCCAGGGCATCAAGATGATCTTGGCTGACGCGGAGAAAGAATTCTCAGACACCGCACAAGTCGGATTTGGCGTGGACGGCAACGCGACTGCCAGGAAGGCCGACTTTGAATCAGTCCGCGGCATCTTTGCCAAGAATAAGTTCGTGATGGAAATGAATGCGGAGTTGGTTGCGCTCAATAAGCGCGTTGTCGCGTTTAAGGCTCGGACGGAGACTCTGAAATAAATGGCCTCTGTTCTTGACAAGATGATGAAAATTCATACAGTATTAAAGTTTGTTCTTTCACATACAATGCGTCGCGTCAGATTCGGCGCACGCGTGGCTGGGGAGTAAAACATGAAAGAAGATAATGGGCCGTTGATCGCATTGATCATATTCGTTGTTTTGGCCGGATTCTTTGGGACATTCGCCTATCAAAATAATACTGAATTGATTGGCGACGAGACTCGTCCATCCAAAGATTCGGATATCAGCAAGAAAAAAATTGAAATTGAGGAGATTCAGGCGCTGATCAAGACCAAGCAGCATGAGGTCATACAACTGACAGTCGGCATCCGTCAGCAAGAGGATCTGTATAATTATTACGCAACTTTGTTCGATGATTTCACTTCAGAGTACAACCGGCGCATGAAGCTGCTGGACATAGCCGCCAAATACGACGAACAAGCCTCGAATCTCTCTAGTAGTATCTCTAAATTAAAGACTGAGACGATGGGCAAACTCAGCGCCGCGACGACGCTGGTCCGTGAAGAAATGGAACAGGAAGTACAAGCCAAGAATGTTGTGCGCGACGTGGCGATTAGCAGCAGAAACAAAATTAAGGAAGAGATCGAGGTGGATAAGAAAAAATTCCTGCTTAATAAAAATTACACATTGACGGAACTGGATAACTCCAAGAGCATTTTATCCGATCTGACTCAGCGCGAGATCGAACGCGCTAACATTTTGGATGAAGTGGATGGCAGGGTGGTGCTGGCTGATCCTGTGAACCATACCGTGATCCTTGATATTGGCACAAGCATTGGCGTCAAGAACGGGTACCGTTTTGAATGCTACGCGATGCGTCCGGGGCACAAGCGAGTAACCAAGGCATATCTGGAAGTCAGGCATGCGGATGTGAGCAAGTCGGAGTGCATTGTTGTTCGACGTCCAATGGTATTGCCAAAGGATCCGCTTTCGGATTACGTGGCGACAGAGCCGGAACAAATGTTCAGTCCTTATCAGGAATCGGGGCGCAAAGACGCGGCCGCGCAAGCATTAGCGCAACCATTGTCCGGACAGCCGAAGATGATCATTACGGGCATGCCTAAGACTGATCCGATTGTGGAAGGTGATTTGGCGCAAAATCCGTTCTTCGCGCCCGGCAAGACATTTATTTACTACATCGCCGGCGCCAAGAAAATCGAGAACGACCGGCAAAAGAGCGCCATTCGCTATCGCTGGACGGAGATTAAGCAGGTGGTCGAATCCTACGGCCATAAAGTGTCGCCGGTAGTGGATGCGAACGTTAATTACATAATTGCGCAGAAAAATCCGGAGACCGATGGCTCGGACATCGAAAAGGCGGAGTTCATTAAAGCCAAAGATTTGGGCATCCCGGTAATCTACGAATGGGAGTTGTTCCGCTTTTTGGATACTAGGTAGCCTGCAGCGGTGGCGTTGCGGGTTTGTGTTTACGAGGACAGGATTAGGGAATTGATATATGTCAACCAAACAGACGATTATTTTTACATTCATGCTTCTGTCTTTGGCCGGCATGTTATACGCCTTGGGGGCTTGGTTTTACTGGGCCACCGAATTAGGAAATGCTCAACAAACGTTGGGTTCGCTCTCCGAAAAGAAGGCTGACTTGGAAGTAGTCGCGTCTCGAATTTCCAAGCTGATTGACGACCCGGAACGGAGTTTGGGCGAGCTGTTGAAGAAAGCCACCAAGCAAGCTGGCGAGATGAAGGGCAATGACGTCAGTGGCGCGACACAGCGCGAAAATATCTATAACGAAAAGGAAGGCGAACTGAAACCAAAATGGGACGCTGCGCAGGTCAAATGGAAAGTGCTATATGCCGACTGGAGCAAACTGAACAAAGATATTGCCGGTAAGCTGAACACTTTGCGTAAACAGAAACGCGAAAAGGACGAGAAAATTATTGCGGCGCAGGCGGAATTGGAAAAAGAAATCAGTGACGAACAGGTCGAACGTGCGCGCATGGTGACCGAGAAGAAAAATATGATTAATGAACTCAGCAACATTCGTGTCGCTCACGAAGAAGTGTTGGACAAGGTCAGCAGTGTGATCCGCGAAGCCACTCGTAAGAATGTAATCGCGCCGCAGGGCGAGATTATCTACGCCGCTACGGACCTGCGTAGTGTTACCATTAACCGCGGCAGTGAGTCTGGTATTCGTAAAGGCTTGGTATTTGACATCTACTCCAAGTCCCACACAGTATTGCTCAAAAAAGGCAGCTTGGAAATTATCTCAGTCCGGCCTTCATCCGCTGATGGATTGCTGTTGCCGGAAAAACGAGTGATTTTGCAAGACCCGAATACTGGCTGGGTGGCAACTAATGAGCGTATGCGATTTTCGCCGTATTCTGGCTCGGGCGCCGACGGCACGAGTTCTCAGCCACTGGAGAAGCCAAAGTCCAAGATGGACCGCGTCGAAGAGTACAAGAGACAGCATGAAAAGAACTTGGGCCAGGATGCCACCGAACTGACCAAAGAAGCGTTGACTGCTCCGCCTACCAAGATGGGCGCTGCCTACGCGCCGATTGTACCGGGTGACTGGATCAATAATCCGGATTTCATACCACTGGTGCCGGAAACCATTCATCAAAAACAGGCGGTCGAAGAATTGTTGACGATGAAAGACGTCAATATCTCCACTTTAACGTTTTTCTTTGCCGAAAATGTGCGACCGTATCGTCAAGAGTTCCTCAAACGGTTGTGTGAACGCAATGCCTGTCGGGTCACCGACATCATGGGCGCTGAGGTAAACTATGTCGTCAGCGTAGCAGGCCAGACAAACCTCGCTCGCGTGAAGGGCGAGATTGATCCTTACAAAGATAAGGGCGAGGATGTCACTAATAATATCAAGATTCTGCGCAAGACCTGTCAAGCATTGGATGATGGTCGCAAGTATGGCGCGGGGGTACTGGCAGACGACGACATGGAAGCTTTTTTTACGTGCCGTCATCGCAAGCAGGAGCTGCTGCGAGGTAAAACGATTCAGCCTGGACAGCATGTCTTCTACGTGGCGGGCGAAACGATGCAACGTTCTGCGGAAGAGTTGAAGAAATGGATCGTCGCTCATCAAGGCGTCATCGCTATCACGCTGGACGCCAAAGTTGATTATGTGGTGATGGGCAGCGGTCTCGATAAAGCATTCTTCGATAAGATCAAAGGGCTGGGCCTGAAGCTTATCCGCGAAGATGAGTTGCCGCGCTTCTTCGGCGTCGAATAAAACTGTTGCAGCATATTCAGTTCTGCAACACGTTGCCTTTGGTCATTCTATACCACGTGCACCTCTCCGCGTGAACACTTGCCTTTTATCGTGCAAGAAAATGTGGTAAAATACGTTATATACATAGTTTGCATTTCTTGCCGTAGATGGTAGGGGGTGGCTATGGCACCGTTGAGCAAGCAACCTCAAGCGCCGCCACAGGTTAATTTATTTACAGTCGGTCCGGGGCGCTATTATAGCAGTAAATCTTGGCTGTGGGCGACCGGGTTGCAATCGCTTTTTACCGTTGGATTGCTCGCCTTAGCCTATTTTTCCAAAGGCCGCGCTTTGGAAAGCCATGTATCTATAATCATGCTTATCGGTATTGTTGCTACCTGGGGCTTGGCGTTGCGCGCCATTCGCGCTCGGCTGGTGGAGTTAATCCGGTATTGGCGGCAGTATTCGCAAGGGCTGATCAAGCGTTGTTCGGAGAGCGGCAAGCATTTCATTGCGGCGCCCTTAAACGATGCGCAAGAACGGTACATCAAAGGCGCTATCTGGCGGCTGCGCATTATTGCCGCCGGCCTGACGCTGCCTTTCTTCGTCATGCCCATAGTTTGCTCTTTTGTAGCCGTGGCATTTTCGTTTAAATGGGCGACGGTAACTACTAGGGACAGTTGGGCAATAGTAGCTTTGGTCACCATGTTTAGCGCGTTCATTGTCGCCAGCTACTTTCACTGGGTCATCATGGCCGTGCCTATGCCTGTGCGCATCAGCGGCCGGATACGTCACTATTTTCCTCATCGGATTCGTCACCGATAGGTAACCGTTCGCTGGAGGAATTTTATGCCTAACAGCTTTTTGACTAACATCGCTCAGAATGAGGACATCGAACAATATCGCGCTCTGAACTGGGAAGGCAGCTTTGATGATTATATAGAACTGGTCATCAAGTATCCTCGGATCACTCGTAATGCCTACCAGCGCTTGTACGACATGCTCATCTCTTACGGTCAAGAGGAGATCACTGAAGTTCGCGAGAAGATAACTCATTACAAATTCTTCAGCGATCCGATCTCCAACGGCGCCGACGGCGTCTTCGGGCTGGATCGCCCGCTGATGCGATTGGTTAGCATCATAAAAGCTGCGGCGATGAGCTATGGTACCGAGCGGCGCGTGTTGTTATTGCACGGACCAGTCGGCAGCGCCAAGTCAACTATCGTGCGGTTACTGAAGAAGGGATTGGAAGCGTATTCGCGCACAGAATCAGGCGCGTTGTACACCTTCGCTTTGAACGCGCCCGGCTCGCAGGATCAGGATTCATTACAAATTTGTCCGATGCATGAAGAGCCGCTTAAGTTGATTCCGTCCGAGCTGCGCGCCAAAGCTGTCGCCGAGATCAACCAGCGCAGCCAGAGCGATTACCAAGTGGTTATAAATGGTGATCTCTGTCCGTTCTGTCGTTACATCTATCGCACATTGCTGGATAAGTATCATGGCGATTGGGTGAAACTGACGAAGCATATTCGCGTGCGACGATTGCTGCTGTCCGAGAAAGATCGAGTCGGCATCGGCACCTTCCAGCCCAAGGACGAAAAAAATCAGGATTCGACGGAACTGACCGGCGACATCAACTACCGCAAGATCGCGGAATACGGTTCGGATAGCGACCCGCGCGCGTTTAATTTTGACGGCGAGTTCAATATCGCCAATCGCGGCATCATCGAGTTCATCGAAGTGTTGAAGTTGGACGTGGCCTTTCTGTACGATCTATTAGGCGCGAGTCAGGAACACAAGATCAAGCCAAAAAAATTCGCGCAGACAGACATTGACGAAGTCATCATCGGCCATACCAACGAACCTGAATACAAAAAATTACAATCCAACGAAATGATGGAAGCCTTTCGCGATCGCACTGTTAAAATTGACATCCCTTACAACGTCAAGATTCAGGACGAAATCCGAATCTACGAGCGCGACTTCAACAAGGAAAAGGTCAAGAAACACATCGCTCCGCACACTATCGAAATCGCGGCGATGTGGGCGGTTCTCACACGCCTAGAAGAGCCTAAAAAAGCGCAACTCAGTCTGATGCAAAAACTGAAACTGTACGCGGGCAAGACGCTGCCGGGCTATACTGAAGATAATATCCATGAGTTGAAGATGGAAGCGTTGCGCGAAGGCATGAACGGCATCTCCCCGCGCTACATCCAAGATAAACTCTCCAATGCGCTGGTCTCCAACACCAACAGTAGTTCGATCAATCCGTTTATGGTCTTGAACGAGCTGGAAGCCGGACTGCAGCATCATTCATTGATCACAAATGAAGAACAGAAGAAACATTTTAAGGAACTGCTCGCGCTGGTTCGCGAGGAGTACGAAGAGATCGTCAAAAACGAAGTCCAACGCGCCATCAGCGCGGACGAAGAAGCCATCGCCAAACTCTGTCAGAACTACATTGACAGCATCAAAGCTTACACTCAAAAGGAGAAGGTTCGCAATAAGTACACTGGCCAGGCCGAGCCGCCCGACGAACGGCTGATGCGCAGCATCGAAGAAAAAATTGAGATTTCGGAGAGTCGCAAGGACGATTTCCGACGCGAGATCATGAATTACATCGGCGCGCTGGCTATTGATGGCCGTCACTTTGATTTTCGCATGAACGAACGGCTGCATCGCGCGTTGGAGTTGAAACTATTTGAAGACCAGAAGGACTCGATCAAACTCAGCACTCTGGTCTCCAGTGTCGTGGATCGCGAGACGCAAGAAAAGATTGATATCGTTAAGAGTCGTTTGATTCATAATTTCGGCTACGACGAAGAATCTGCTACCGATGTGCTAAACTTCGTAGCCAGCATCTTTGCTCGCGGCGATACAAAGGGCAAGAAAAACTAGTGGGGCTTCAGAATCTCCTTGACCGCCTCGCGGAGAAAATAAAAACTAGTGCCCAGTTGCGTCCAAAGAGCCTGCTCCCGCTGATAGCGTCTCGGATCATCCGCGGCGGGTGATATGGTGGGAAACGCCAGCCAAAACAATGCACGCCTCGCGAGGCATGTTGGTAAAGATACGGATACACACAAGCACGTCAAATATAAATAGGTGACTGTCTCTAGTTTCAAGCAAGAACTCGGATGGGAATCGAGGGCTCAGAGGTAGTGGTTTATCAAGCTTTATTTTGCTTACAGAGTTAGTGGTTGTTCGCCCCCTGATAGTAGGTGATCTTATCGTTAGACTGAAAGAAGTTTGCTCCAGCCTGTCGTTCGAGCTTATACTATAATTAACGGAGATAATAATGCCAACAATTTTTGAAAAAGATGGCTATAAATTTTTTTTCTACAGTAATGAACACCTGCCAATTCACGTACATATTCGTCATGGAGGTGGAGAAGCGGTTTTTGATGTGGAAGACATTGTTGAACTTCGTGAATCTCAAAACATGAAGATGAATGAACTAAGGAAGGCACAAAAGATTGCTCAAGAGAATCGAAACCTAATATTGGAGAAATGGCATGCACACATTGGTTGATAGTGGAATAAAAGCAACTTACAAAAATGGTTATATTATCGTTCAGATGAAGAGTGGTATAGAAATTAGATTTCCAGTAAGCAAGAACAAACGTCTTGCACAAGGCACGAATGAACAACTAAACAATATTGAAGTTTCCCCATATGGTCTCCACTGGTCAGATCTGGACGAAGATTTATCCTTCAGAGGATTGCTTGAGGGAGACTATGGGCAGTATACTGCTGGGAGCCGAACAAGTTGCTGTACTTACGCTTATGCCTAAAAACTCGAAAACTCAAAAAACTCAGCGAAAAAACATACACGCTAGAGGACCACTCGTATCTTAAGGGTGAGACACTCGCACTATTTGAGCATTTGCGGAAGCGAATACTCGGACTAGACCCATCGGTAAAGGAAGAGATAT
>JAZDLP010000365.1:0-7732 GCA_043801885.1 Planctomycetota bacterium
CAGCCTGCTTGTTGATTAAATATCAATGTCAAACTACGAGGCAGGCAAGATGCCTGCGCGACATTCAGCGACATGCACCCTTATACAGAGAAAATTTAGTAACCGTTCACCACAGAGTTTCTCTGGGTCTGCTATGGCGAACGTTTTCTTTTTCTTTTTGCGCTTTGAGCTTTGACCTTTTAAGGTACAGAGATACAGATGTGGCCGGGTAGCCCAATGGCAGAGGCAGGGGACTTAAAATCCCCCTAGTGTGGGTTCGACTCCCATCCCGGCTACCAGATGAACTGCTAACAATGCAAATTTTTGCGGCATACGAAGAAAAGCGAAACAAAGTAACCGTCTATACGACAAGGAGAAGACATGTCTGAAAGAGTACCGTTTGAAACTATCTTGGAAATTCTGCAAGCGAGCGAAACAGAGAATCTGGTTGAATGGGCGATTCAATATGGTTTGTATCGCCATCCCAAAGACGCGGAGCAAATCGTAAACACCGCTTTTAGTTTGATGGAACAAAAGGCCGAGTATAGAAATCTGGTCGTCCGCACTCTTTATAATAATCATGAAGCCTGGAACAAGGGGGCTGATTATGGTGCGCGCATTCGACAACTGTTGCCCCAACTCGAAGGCTCATCGTTTTGCGCGCTATTGATTGAGTTGGCGCGGAGTGAGAAAGATCAGGCGCGACAGACTATCTTGCAGTTTCTGGATCAGCCAAGCAGCGATAAGGATCAAGATAGTTGCTCCGCATTGAATTATTTGTCGGACGGGGCAAGGTTAATGACCGAACGACTGCAACGGCGTGAACCTCTCCGCTTTGATCCCGGTTCCGCCATTATTGCATTGTTACAGAGTAACGATTGTAGTGTTGATAGCGCGACTTGCGCTCTGGAACTGCTGACGAGATTGTCGCGTAAAGACCACCGATTAGATGACGCTTTTACGCAACTGTTTGGCGTCTTTAATGGTCTTTCATACGATATCTCGCACGACGAACTGAATAAACAGAATTTGGAATTAGTGCATGCCGTCTGTGCGCCGATTATCCGATTTGGTGACGCGCGCGAAGCGGAAAAATTGCTGAAGAATGGACAAGGAAAGAATGCAGCGGAGAACCTCTTCGCGCTGATTCCAAAAGATTGGCTTGTCGCGCAAGAGAATGAATCGGATTGTTCCACGAAAGATACGCTCATCGCGCGTTATCTTCTACAGGCATTGAGTCGTGATCCTGTTTTACGCGATCAGTTGGTCAAACTGTATGCCGTAGAAATGTGCAGCTTGATAATCGCCATCGTGGCGCGCATTCAGGATGAAAATCTATCCAGCCAAAATCAGCCGGAGAACGCGACATTAGCGGAGACTATCGTCGCGCTTCAGCAAACACGTCATAACATTCGCCATGAACAAGAATGGATATTACGAGCGTCATCTTTCGGCGCTCAAGCGATACCGGAGTTAGGCCAGATGCTCAATGCGGAGTGCGCTGCCTGCGCCTGGCGCGCGGCTCAGGCGTTAGCGCGTTGCGGCACACTGGAAGCTGCCGAGATGCTGGCCATCCATGCTGCGCAATCCAAAGAAGCAATTATCTCGGATGCTTTGGGCGCGATGCCTCGAACTATGTTGGCAACACTGGATGCCCGCTTGCTTCGTGAAGCGTTGGAAAAGCAGGATTACAAGAGCGTAACAGACATTCTGACGCGTTGGGATAAACCATATCCAGAGGCCGAACCTCTGGCAGAAATCCTCTTGCCATATATTGAGCAAGTGCTCTTCGCGGATGTCAACGAGGAAATGATTTACCCATTCATCACATCAAATGCTTGTCAGAGTTTTCAGCTCTGTCTGCAAAAGTTGTGGCGACCGAATGAGCATAATTTAAGCTTCGCCGTGGAGATTTTGCTCGCCATATATGATTCGGCAAACCCGTTGCGTACGCAAATTCAGCGCGAACGAGCCGAAAGCGAGAAGGCCAGAAACGAGTATAGCTTCTGCAGCGCGCTTTCATTGCGATTGCGTTGCCGGAAATGTGGCGCCGCCTACACGTATCTAGTGCGCGACTTGGTAGTCTTTCATTCGTATTTTGAGCACAAAGAACCTTGTGACCCACTGGACTGCAGTATCATTAACGACGTCATTATATGTAAACGCTGCGCGGCGATTGATGAATACGATTGGACGTCAATGGCCAAGAGTACTCTGAATCAAACGCTATTCGTGCAGCATCTCATGCTTCAAGCGAACGATAAACAATCGTCGGAACTCCTGCGTCAAAGCGCGATAACGATTAGCCACAGCCATACTGCGGTTGGTGATGATCTTCTTTTCAGTGAATGCATTCAGCGACTGAAGCAGAAGATAGCGCTGAAACCGGATTTGCCGGAATGGCATCATCGTCTAGCTCATGTTTACTTCAATAATCGCCAGCATGACTTGGCGTTAACGACGTTATCTGAATTGCTGATTCAGTGGCCGGAGTACTCCGATGGCTGGTACATGCGCGCTCAGATTTACTCGCGATTAGGCCGTCACACGGAGGCCTTGTCGGACCTTATTCGCACTGTACAGAAGCTTAACCAGAATCTCATCCAAACTTTTGAATTTATTAATTCTTTACGATACAAGTTGCGCGATGAAGCTCTCGCTGCCGGAGTTCCAACGCCGATCGAGGCACTGGTAACTTTAAACTATATCGAGGCGGTTGATTGGGATGATGATGATTTAGAAGATGATGCTGATTTAGAAGATGACGACGATTTAG
This sequence comes from Planctomycetota bacterium, assembly GCA_043801885.1. Taxonomy (GTDB): domain Bacteria; phylum Planctomycetota; class SZUA-567; order H5-PLA8; family H5-PLA8; genus JAZDLP01. Next base: position 2,756 of record JAZDLP010000365.1, read on the forward strand.
AAGATGATGACGATTTAGAAGACGAATCGGAGCTAGTCCCCGTCGCGCCGCGGCATGCCGTAACGATTGAAGTACGACCGAATGATAAATGCCCTTGCGGTAGCGGCAAAAAGTACAAGAAGTGTTGTGACCGGATTGTTGGCACAAACATTTCTTCCACTGATCAAATCACCACAAGTCCTGTTCCGTTGGCACAACCGAATGTAGCCGACGACAGAGTGCGCAAACTCTATAGCCAACTGCGGAATAGATTGCTAGAAGCCTGTCATCAATTTAGAACAAAAGAAGAAACCCAGGCCGCCATTCGCCGCTGGTTTGGTTTATCTGCGGAAGCGGAACCCATCCTAACCGGTGAGGAAGAAGAAATAGTCAGGTTTTTCGATTATTTGATTTTCGACTACCGCTCATCCAGAACCGACCGTCGCACGGTATTGGAACATTTCGCCGCCGCTAAAGAAAATGCTTTCTCCGCCGATGAACAACAGCTAATAGATAATTGGCTGTGTCGGTGCGAACGTGGCTGGTACGAAGTAGAAGGTGTTCGTCCTGGTTTTACGCTGTTGCGCCACTATATAACGGACAAGACTGTCGAGGTTTACGATATCTCTTTGTCACAAAAAGTAAAAAAAGGCATGTTGCTGATCTGCTCGATTTTCCCCTGTGGCACACAACTTGAAATCAATGGTTTTGCGCGCATCGTTCCTCGCAACTATCGCGAGGAGTTTTACGATTGGCTGAAAAACGCATATACAATCTGGCTCAAAACGCAAAATGACACTCCTGATGCCTGGTCGCGCTTTTTTAGCGAACAAGCAGCCGAAATTAATCAGGCCATTTTGCAGATTGCAAGTAAACCCAAAGAAATAACGCTGCGCACCGGCGAGCTTGTCGCTCCCGGCTACAGTCTCTACGAGGTCCGCAACTACCAAGCGCTGTTGACGTTGCTCGAAACCACACCCGAACTTAAATAGACCGACTTCAGGAGTGGGGTAAAGTGCAAAGGAGAATACTACATTTGGGGACATCAGAACATCGAGAATCAATCGCGTAGTTTGGCCTACAGTAGTCATGATTATGACGATTGGCCTGATAGGTCGGTACCTTCACTGGACGGCTTAACGCTCAGACAGGCGGCGCAAGACCCATCGGGCAGAAAAAAGCTCGAAGCGTATCTGCGCGATATGGAGGAAAGGATCGAGAATGACCCTGAAAATCTCAATGACGGTGTCATCGATCGCCTGCGCGCGCAGTTGAGCATGCCAGGCTGAACGGGATTAGGCATGGTTCAAATCAGGGTAACATCCGATTCGCCGCAGAGGCGCAGAGGCGCAGAGAAAAAACGAAATAAAGGAACTGAACTTATTGTCCTCAACTATAAAAAAACTCTGCGCCTCTGCGGTGAATCGCACTTCGTTAGAAAAGTGTTGCCCTGCATCTGGCATATTTGAACCAGTGCCGTTTATTTTGATTCCAGAACGTGTGCAACGGTATTGTACAGTGCGATTGCGTGATGAAGCTTGCCCGCACGCTGGCGCAGACGTCAATTTTGAACGGATGTCTTATTATCCGCCGCATTTTTCCGCTTCTGATCATCACTGGGAGCGACAGGTTCATCGTAAATCAGCTCTTCATCTTTCGGAATACGCAACGGCGTCGAGACGACAGATTTTTTGTTATCATTCGACGAAGCAGCCTCCGCACGCTTGTCCGACGAAGGCGTGGCGGTAATGCCGTATTGCTCGGCCAAACGCAAACCTTCCGGCTTCTGTACGCCGGAGGTTTGAGGCAATTCGGTATCCGCCTGAGTCACGACGACAGGCGGTATAATTTTATTTTCGGCAGCTTCGCCTTCGCTGGCGATCTTTGATGATTTGCACCCCAGTTCGACACTGGTCTGCTCGCCCGTTCTCGGATGAGTAGCAGTGCCGATGCGAGCCAGCTCCGAACGTTCCATCAGCGCAGCGCGATCAGTCTTCTCTTCCAGCGGCTTGAGGATATAATGAAAGCACACTTCGTCATTCAATCGAGCGGGGATCACATTATCCGCCACAAACGCGGCGGGATCATAGCCGTAAATGGGTGGCTTGACAGCTTCTTCCCGGATCAGCGTTACGTAGTTGCGTTCGCGCAACTCGATTCGGTATGTGCCATAATGCGTGAACCCAACACGAATCGGCGTACGCCCCACGACGCGCCGATTGATAGATACTTCCGCTCCCGGCGGATCACTGGTGACGGTCATACCGCGACTGGTGCAACCGCTTAGCGCCAGCAATCCCAAGCCGCTTACGCAGATAAAAATTAGACTCAAAAAATTTTGTAACCATTCAATCCGGTTGGGCTCACGGGCAGCAAACAACCGCTGCCCGTGAGATCCGTCGGATCCGACGTATCTGACGGATTGAAGTGACTGAACGGTTACAAAGATTTTTGTTCTCATTTTATCTCCAGAATCTTCGCCTGCATCGTCTCCATGTCCAGCAACGCGCAAGTAGCGCGCCCCGTCACCCAGCCACAGCATTCGCCTGGATTAAGTTCCAGAGGCTGCGTAGCTGTTCTGGGTTTAAGCATTTCGGTGTGCGTATGCCCATAAAAAATACCGTCGCAAAAATCACGATAATCCGCTGGCATATCTTCCAGCGAATGCGCGACGCCGAATTTCCGTCCACCCAATTCCAAGACGCGCGGTCCATCTTGAATCTCTGGAAAAATTTTCTTTAATCCGGCTTTTTCGCCATCGTTGTTACCAAAAACAGCATACAACGGCCCATTGAATTTTACGATCTCTTTCATGGCGAACGGCGCCACGAAATCGCCAAGATGCAACAATCCCTCGGCTCCGTGCATTTGCGTCAACACCAAAGCCGCTCGAATACGATCCAAGTAATCATGAGTATCGGATAAAATCGCTAGTTTCTTCATCAATAATTAATTAAAATAGATAATGCAAGACAAGTCAAGTAGACCATTAAGGGAATTTTAGATTTTAGATTGTGGATTGAAAGATGCGGGGCACGGACATTTTGCCCGTATATCAAGAAAGATGGGCATTGAAGTTTTTCCGCCATTTTCTGCTTTGCGCGATTTTGCCATTCAGGTTGTGAAGCGGCTTTCCGACGCCGGGTTCCGCGCCGTCTTTGCGGGCGGCTGCGTACGGGACATGCTTCTGGGCGTCGAACCTCAAGACTATGACGTGGCCACATCAGCCACGCCTGATCAGGTTCAAGCGCTGTTTAACCACACGGTTCCTGTCGGTGTGGCCTTCGGCGTGGTCCGTGTGATTAACGAAGCCGATCATCCTCTCGAAATCGAAGTAGCTACTTTTCGAGGTGAGACCACCTACTCGGACGGGCGACATCCGGATCAGGTCGCCTTCACGGATGAAGTCGGAGATGTAAAACGCCGAGACTTTACCATCAATGGTCTGCTCTTTGATCCGCTCAAGCGCGAAACACTAGACTACGTCGCCGGCCAGCGCGACCTTGAGCGCAGATTAATTCGCGCCATCGGCGATCCCGTTCGGCGTTTCAGTGAAGATCATCTACGCATGTTGCGCGCCGTCCGATTGGCCGCAAAACTGGGTTTCGAGATTGACGGTTCGACTTTCGGCGCGATTAAAGACTGCGCGGCGAAGATCATGATCATCAGCGCCGAACGCATTCGCGATGAGTTGAATCGAATGCTCACCGGCCCCGCGCCACGCCGTGCGTTCGAACTGCTGAAAAAATCCGGTTTGCTCCAACACATTCTGCCCGAAATCAACGCGCTGGAAGGTGTAGCACAGCCACCGGCGTTTCATCCGGAAGGCGACGTGTGGATTCACACGTTATTGATGCTTGACAATCTCGATAATTCGTCGCTCACGCTGGCGCTAGGCGCGCTCTTCCACGACGTGGGCAAGCCGCCCACGTTCGAGCTGACTGATCGCATTCGATTTAACGAGCATGAAAAAATCGGCGCGGAGATGACCGCACGCATTCTGGCGCGCCTGAAATACTCGAACGCGGAGATTGAAAGCGTAGTAGATCTGGTTCGTCAGCATATGACCTTCAAAGACGCGCCAAAAATGCGCTCATCAACACTGAAACGTTTTCTGCGCCAATCTAATTTTGAAGAACATCTTGAATTGCATCGCAGCGATTGCGTCGCCTCGCACGGCGATCTGACCACATATAATTTTTGCCGAGAGCAGCGCGCTAAACTCAGCGATGAGATACTGCGTCCGCCGCCGCTAATCACCGGTAACGATCTGATCGCGCTGAGTTTGACGCCGGGTCCGGACTTCAAAATCATCTTGAAAGAAGTGGAAGATCGCCAGTTGGAAGGCGCGCTTCAAACTAAAGAAGCCGCGCTCGATTTCGTACGACAGTTTATGAAGGATGAATTATGAAGGATGAGGGATGAAGTATCGGAATTTCAAAATTTGCCTTACACGCGAGATGAAGTATAAATATAATCGTTCAATTCTGTCTCTGTGTTCTCTGTGGCTCTGTGGTGAACGGTTACGTATAAAACACTTATAATAGGAGATATTAAAGATGGCGGAAGTGAATGTTCAATTGGTAGCCAAGCTGCGCGAAAAGACCGGCGCACGCATGATGGACTGCAAGAAGGCGTTGGTCGAGACTCAGACTGAAAGCCAGAGCAGCTCCGGCTGGCTAGATATCGCGGAGTTGTGGTTGCGCAAGAAGAACCTCGACAAAGGCGAAAAGATGGCGGAGAAAGTCGCGACCGAAGGATTGCTCGGCAGTCTGCTTTCCACTGACGGTTGCGCGATTACAGTCGTAGAGATGACGGCTAATACCGATTTTGCGGCCAAGAATTCCGAGTTCATCAAACTGCTCGCCGACTTGTGCGCGCTGGCCGACCAGCAGAAAGTAGATACAGTCGAGAAACTCGCGGCTCTGACGATCCACGGCGTCTCGGTGACCGACACGATCAAGGCGTTGGCGGGCAAGATCGGCGAGAACATCAACC
>JAZDLP010000334.1:0-9102 GCA_043801885.1 Planctomycetota bacterium
GTCGCGATGACGCTACGCGTCACCCGGAAACAATGAAAATACCGCGCACACTGCGGTATTTCCGTAGGGGCACGGCATGCCGTGCCCCTACGGCGGGTCGAGTGATATTTTCGGAGCAGATTCTTTTAGAGAAATCCAAAATCAAAAATTCTCTGATGTTTCGCTTTTGGTTGCGGTTTGGCCGCGATAGGATATTTTGATAACTGGTTACGATATCGGGATATGTTTATCGGGAGGTTGAATGCAATGATTCGTTTTATGCGCGACTCTTTTGAGCAAAAAATGTTTCCCCCCGTCCCCGTGTCTCTCCGTCCCCCCGTCAACAACGCCTTTTGGTTGCGGCCTCATGACCTTGCTATGGCCGTTGTTTTTGTATGCGTGATGGTTTTTCAGATAGTTGCGCTTCAAGCTGAGGAGACGCCCATTATTGATCCGGCCAAAGCCGAGCAGCTTCGGCGACTCGAACCGCTAACCGCGGAGAAGATCGAGATATTCGTTGAAAGCGGCCAGTTGACGGCGGCGCAGGCGGATTACATCAAGAAACATATTGGTCATGGCGGACAACTGGCGCTGCCTGATGCGGCCATTGCGCCGGAGCGAAAAACCGTCCCCGTTCGCCGCGACGTCTCCGACACTGCGCAACGCGTCGCGTCCGCCGTGTCGTCCGGCCCATATACCGAGTTCAACTACAAGTTCAGCGGCGATGAACGGGAGCGGTTAACGCAACAGATCAAGGCCTACCGTCGCGACGATCAGCAGCAAGAAATTGGCCGATTATTGAGAAAATCGCGTCCGCAAGTAAATGAATTGATTGCCGCCGCATATACAGATCCTATTGATCTGCCGATTAAAATTGCGCTGGAGAAAGAAGTAGCCGGCCCGTCTAATCCCGATGCCGCGATCGGATTATTCGAGACTCATCGCGCCGCCTACGACTTGGCGCGGCCCGTGTTGATTCCTTACGCCAAAGATGTGGGTAGTGTGTTGGTGCGGCGATTAAGTCGACATCCGGATGCAAACAGTTCCCCGCAGCAACGCTTTTTCACCAGTCGCGAACTGCGCGACATGATTGAGGATATTGAAGGCCTGATCTCGCGCTGCGCTGGTCCGAGCGCTGCGATTTTTTTGATGAATATCTACTCGCAACGTTATGACAAAAACGAAGCGCCTCTGCGAGACGATGGACGCGACCGGCAGCGTCTGGTCGCAGCCTGCGGCGGTTCGCCGAAAAAGTTCGAGGATGATGAATCGAAGACGTGGGGTTCAAGCTTGAGCCAGCGTCAGCGAGCGATTATCGCTGAACGACTGATCCCCTGGCTGAGCAAACGAAATGACGACCGCCGTAAGATCGCGCGCAGCGCTCTGCGTATCTGCCTGCGGCACGAACACCATCCCGTTTGGGATGCCGGCCGCGACGAATGGGAACGATGGTGGGAAGCGAATAAAGACCGCCTGCTCAACGCGCCATAGACTGGACTGGTTTCACGTGGCTTGGCAACTCTTTTGGCGGCAGAGCGCCGAAGGTGCGGCGACGTTCGGCATAATCCGCCAGCGCAAATTGCAGATGCCTGACGTGGAAATCCAGCCACGGCGTATCCATAAATAACAACTCCGCATATGCCGCTTTCCAGAGCAAAAAATCCGTAAGCGTCGTGATGCCGGCGGTGTGAATCAATAAATCTACCGGCGGCAGGTCGCACGAACATATCCGCTGCGCTAGGCACTGCATGTTGATCTCCGCGACATTCAGCTTGCCCTGAGCCACTTCCGCAGCCAACTCTCGCGCAGCCGCAACCAACTCGGCGCGCCCGGTGTAATTCAACATCAGATTCACTTGCAAAACTTCGTTCGATGAATCGTCTTGCGCGGCTTCTTTGATCGTGCGCCGCAACGCCGCATCGGTAGCGCGCGCTTCACCGATTATCGCGATTCGCACCCCGTGTTGCGCGAACATGCGGCGTTCTGCTTTCATATATTGCGCCAGAGCGCCGATTACGCCGACCGCGGAATCATCGGTTGGCCGGGAGACCAACAGGCTAAGACACCCAACGCTCGCCTCGAGACACGCAGCAATGGTTTCACGCAACGCATTGACGAAACGCACAGCATCCACCGCGTTCTGACACGCTAACCCATCGGACTGGATAATCGCGATATGCGCCGGAATGCCATTCCGCTTTTTTTGGAAAAACATGAGTCTAATAGCCCTGTTCTCGCAAAAACTCTTCGGTGATCGTCTTGCGCGCGCCTCCTGGCGATGTCGCCAGATGGCGTTGTAGCGCCGCCAGGATATATTTCCCTAAAATATCCGTCTCGATATTGACGCGCGTGCCCGGTCGTTTTGAGCTGAAGGTTGTGCGCGAAAGAGTCTCGGGAATCAACGCCACCCAGAAAGCGCCTTGCTGTATATCGCAACCGGCCACGGTTAAACTGATTCCGTCCACGGCAATCGAGCCTTTTTCAACGATCTGCGTGGCGAGATCGATGTCGTTGAGTTTCAGATGACATTCGACCCACTGTCCGCATTCGATAATTTTGGTGATTGTTGCGGTTCCGTCAACATGGCCCTGTACAAAATGACCGCCTAGTGGTGTACTGGGCAGCAGCGCCGTCTCAAGATTGACCCGCGCGCCGGTCTGCAATTCGCCAAGCGTTGTGCGACGTAGCGTTTCAGGAACAGCGTCAAAATGCGCCAGTTCCATATCCAGGCCGGTAATAGTGAGACAACAGCCATCAATGGCGATGGAATCACCCAAACGACTCTTCTGCGCCAACGGACCTAGTTCAATACTCAACTGTGCGCCGCCGCTGCCAGATCGCACCGTGCGAACAATGCCCACGTGTTGAATCAAACCGGTAAACACGCCAAGCCCTCGATTTCCGTGCTACAGTGTCTTTTGTTAGCGTTATTACTTTGCGCTAAAAACTTTCGCTTTGATCTCCATGCCTTTGTTGACGGCCAGATAGCAGCGCAGCAAAGTGCCGATCTTCTTAAGATTATCTTCAGTGGCTGGACCGGCACCAGGACCGTTCAAATGGATACCGTCGTTATCAAGATACGCTTTTTCCATATCGTCGCCGGCACGCGCTTTCATCTCCGCGAATAGGTCAATCATTGGGATTTGCTTCTTAATAGCCAATTCTCGCAGCGCATTGTTGTACTCTTCAACTTTATTCGTCTTCCCGCGAAAAGGCGGCAATGTGGATAAAATCGCAACTGTGCCGTTATCCAACAAAGCATCAATAGCTTTTTCAACATCTGCAATATACTGCGCGACCGGACGACTGGCGTTGACGTCATTTGTGCCGAGCATGTAAAGCGCCAGTTGTGGATTGTACTTCTTGATGATCTCCGCGAGCGACGGCAGCCCATGTTTGCCTCCCTGCAGGTATCCGTCGGCCTGTACTCCGCTGGCTGCGGTGTGGCTGCGGCCTCTCTGCACATCCACCGAAGCCAGCCACCAGCCGTCTTTGTCGTTCTTCTCCCCTCTATGACTCCATTTTAAGAAGGCCTGCACTTCCGAGCTTTGTCCTTCACCATAACGAGCCCAAGCCGTATTTCCACTGTCGTAGGTGATAGAGTCGCCGATGTGTATGTAAACGCCCGGCGAGCCCTTGAACTTGGCCGCGACCGTTTTCATTGCGGTAGCATAGTCTTCCTTCTGCGGCGCTTTAAACGGTTCTTCTCCACCACACACAGCTACGACGAACAGGCTGCATAATACTAACGAGACGAATTTTATTGCGTTCATGTAAAACCTCCTGGCGCCTATGGCGCAAACCTTTCCATTCGACTACCGGTTCACTACACGCTAATAATACAAATCTTCATCGCCATTATCCAAGCCACACGTGTTAGCAAGCGGTCAAGCGAACTGCTCCTTAACGGTCGCGGCTCGGATAACCGCTACAGTTGCCAAAAAGTGTTACTCTGCATCTAGCATATTTGAATCATGCCGTTTTTTCTACTGAGAAAAAGCCGAGATTTCCTCCGCGCATGCGAAAGCTACGGTCGGTAACGCTTGCGTCGCAATTGACTGATACGACCGCCACTTCTAAGATTCGACGCTTTGCCTCGCACGCCCGTACCGTAGGATCCTCGACGCAACGGTCTTTTTTGGGTGAACTTGACGGGCAATGGATGCATGCCGCGAGTTGCCGTCGCCAATACGATGGACTTGAGAGCTTCCGCCACTTCTGAAGGTGTCTGATAACGGTCTTTCACGTCACGAGCCATCATACGCATAACTACGTTGGCCAAGTCAACAGGGATATCTGGATTAAGCCCGCGTGGATTAGGCACGGGGCAGGTTAAGCGCTGTTGCAGCACTTCTTTTGGATTGCCGCCTTCAAATGGCGGTTCGCCCGTCAGACAGTGAAACATGCAACAGCCCAGTGAATAAATGTCTGCTCGTGTATCCACCTGGCCGCCGATGATCTGCTCGGGCGCCACGTAATACGCGTTCTCGCCATCCAGGAAGCGCGTGTGTTCGTCGCGAGTCAAGCCCAGATCATTCAGCTTGGCTTGTTTATCTTCACAAATCATGATGGTATTTGGGCGAATCTCTCGATGAATAACACCGCATCGGAACCCATAATCCAATGCGCTGGCGATTTGACCGAAGATATTCACCACGTCTTTCACATCCAGCCGACCACCTTCGCAATCATCCATCCATTCGTCTAATTGCGGGCCTTCAACGTACTCCATAGAATAGAAGTATGTGCCGCCTTGCTCGCTAACTTCATGTACGCGGACCAGATTAGGGTGATTCAAGCGACCGGCATTACGCGCTTCCGCCAGGAATTCATTCACGAACTGCTGATTGCGTGTCTGTTCCGCAGGCAAGACTTTTAATGCTACGGTGCGGTCCATGGAAATTTGTTGCGCTCGGTATACGGTGCCCATCGCGCCTTCGCCGACCACCTGCATAATCCGATAGCCCTTGATGTTTTTCAGTTCTTCATGCATGACTGTGGCGCCCAATCCCTGAATCAAAGCATTACGCTCATTGGTAGTGGCAGGATTAGCGTTGACGGGCAAATCAACGGCAGACCCCGGTGGCTCAAGACCAAAATCTTCGCCGGTTTCAAAATCAGCATCTGTGAGCGATTGAGGAGTATTTTGCAAAATCGTCTGTGGCGCGGGCGGTGGCATCGGTTCGCCTTTCATAATGTGCCGCAAAATGGCCTCAGCCTTCGGTAGCGTCAACAGGCGTCGAGCAACTAAAATTCTTCCTAGCGATGGCGTTTCGCCACCGGCGGCCCAGTAGCGCCGATAAAGTTCAAACGATGACCGCAATTGTTCAGGAGAAATAAAACGTTGCTGCATCACCAGTTGCGCAAACTGAACTTGGATTTCCGGGATTGCTGAAGTCATAAAATGTTAGTATCCACGCTAAACATGATTAGCGGCCAATCACCTCATACATGGCTTCGCATTTAACCTCACACATTATCATATCGCTAATATTAAATGTTGTTTTTATGTAGATAATTATAACACTGATATCGAATGTCGTCAACCGCTATCTGTGCCGCCAACTTTTGCTTTTACGAGTCGAAAATCAGTTCGCCAAAGAGTCGCGGGTGGTGATTTGTGCCCTCAGTGAACGCCCATTGGCAGTGTCCCACGGGCGGGCCATAGCGGTTGCGTGTGAGATTGAATGCCCACGGCGTGGCGAAAGTTGCGTCCTCGCCCAAGGCGGCCAAAGGAATACCGATCTCAAGCGCATAGGCATACTCACGCCGACCAGCCTGAACCGTAATAGGCACGGCTGCGGCGGCTTGGCCATCCATTCCTATAGTATGCCAATATCCGGCTGCGTTCACCATGACGTGCAGATATGATGTGCGACGGTTCGTGTGATCAATAAAGAGTTCAATGCCGTCATCAGTCCACAGGCGTCCTTGCTCGTGTTCTCGCACTTTGAGTTTCATGTCGGTCAAGTCAAGCTCCGGGCACACCACGCTCAGATATAGAGTGCGGCCATCGGTCGCCAGTCGCGCGTCAGGCGCGAACGAGCTAGGTTTGGCTAATCGCATATCCACAAACTTAGTCATCGGTTTGATGCGCTCCCAAGTCGCGTCGCCACGCACGCCGTCAAGTTTTAGAGGCTGATCCACTCGCGCCACGCGATACTTTGGTGCTTCTCCGAATGACAGATCGGCTTGCGAACGTTCGATGAAGAACGGCTGCGTAAAGGCGAATTGGTCGGGTCCGCCCGCGGCCGTGATGCGCACGTAGCCGTGGTCCTCGTCGCCAACTCGGTACACGATCTTATCTCCAGCCTGCTCCAGAAGCCGCTGGCCGTACAGTCCGCTCACAATCATTTTCTGCGCGCCTGGCGCCGTTACGCTGATATGCTCGCCTTGTACGCGGATAGCCGTAATAATCACGCCAGAGGAGACGTAGAAACTGCCTCGACGCAGCGCGTCAATCACGGCTGGTACGGTTCGCTCCCGCGCCCAAACCATATTCCACGCCAGCCCCGTATCTCTGTCATGATGCGAGTCATCGTTCCCAAAACCCCATATCCGTCGCCCTTGAGAAAGGAGTATATCCCACCGATCTGTAGCGATCTCGCTGCCGGAAAGCCGACGGATTGTGCTGTTGTATATCTCCAGTCCCGCGTACCCTTCGAGCTGTTCCAGAAGCGTTTGAGGAAAATGATTGAAGCGCTCGCCCCAGTTGGGGTGATTGCATACCGCTAATCCACCCGCGGCGTTGATCGCATTGATCACTTTCTGACGGTCGGGATCAGACGCCACTAGAGCGCGGGCATCTACGTGCAGGATGTGCGGCCCTTCGCTGGAAATTTCGTTGCCGGGAATGAGCAGCATGCCGTATCCGTCGAGACACTCTAGCGCGCTCAGGCAGTCGTGATCGGAGAGCATGAGAAAATCATACCCCAGCGCCGTATATGCGTTCACCGCAATCTGCGGGTCGCGAGTTCCGTCCGAACGCGTGGTGTGAGTATGCAGTTGACCGCGAAGCCACATTTGGCCCTGCGCATCATAAGAACTGATTATTTTCAGCATGTTATGAATTCCTTTGTGCGCATTTGGTTGATTTTTCTTGCGTAGATAACGCATTGACATCAAGATTTGCCGTATTTGCGCGGCAATATCTTGGATGCTGTTGTTCGGCGATATTCCGTAATAGGATCTATCGTATCGAGAAAAGGAAATCGATTGAAGTCTGAGTCTTTTGTGTAAATTGTCTTGATTCCATTTTCCCTCATCAGAATTGCCGTGTGTGCATCAAAGACCAGATTGCCGGAGAGTCCCGGAACCTCGACAAAGACTTCAGCCGCAACATGACGATGCCGGTCGGTCTCTGCCAAGACATGCAGGCTTGGCGAGGCAAATAGCGCATCAAGAAAACACCAGGCCTGTGACGCCGAAAAAGGACGATTCAAGACGCGGGGATGAGTTACTACGCGAACAAACTCATATACAATGCCCCACGTCACATACCAAGGTGTTGCTTGTAATCGCCACTGCTGAACTCCGGCAGGGGCGGCAACTTGTTCTTGCTACGTGTTGGCTTTACAATCACACGCAATGCCGCCTCAACTATTTCGGACATGGTTTGTCTGCGGCGCACAGCTTCGCGTTTAACCTCGCGCATTATCACATCGCTAATACTGAGTGTTGTTTTCATATATGGATAACCATATCGCTGATATGGTATGTTGTCAACGATTGTTTTTGTCTCATGTTGAACGCAAACATCACTCTCGCACGAACAGCAAACAATCGTTGTCACACCACCAGCCACGAATTATGTATGGCGTTCCCTGACATCTTTATTATTCTTTATTCGTAACCTTTTATCTGCGTCTATCTGTGTTTATCTGTGGATTTTCTTGAACGGTTTGAAGAGACCGGACGATTACAGAATATTGGAGAAAGCCGCGATGCTATGGCAATGTTGGTTAATGACCGCTCTATTGACATCATCGGCAGGGTATATCAGTGCCGCGCTCGCCGCGCAACCGCTTGATACGGATCCCAGCGCTGTCGCGAATTATGACGAAGTGGTGTACAATCTTGTACTACAACTGGATAAGAACCATAATGAAGCGCAAGATGCCGCGCTGAAACTGTCCCGTCTCGGCAAGCGAGCGCTGCCGGTATTGGCGGAGATGTTGAAAAATAATTTTGGCAAGGAGAAGGGCAATGCGCAAGTCGCATACTATGCGGCTTGGGCGTTAGCGAGGATCAACTCGGGAGACGCCGCCAAAGAGTTGCTGCCGATTCTAATCAGCGATAAGGCTACTACAGAATTGCGGATCATAGCGATCAAGGCTCGCGGTATGGAGTTCTGCGAAGAAGGTTTGCGATTGCTGCAAAAGATCGCCACGGAAGACGCGGATTTGCAAACGCGCAAAGAAATATACACTCAATTATCCGTGACGCCTACATGCTGGGTCAACTCCGAGAATCTCTTCGTCACCGCGCTCTCCGACCCCAACGATGAAATTCGCGCGCTGGCGGCGCGGCAATGCTACATCAGCCGGATATACAAGAGCGGCGTCCGCAAACTGATTGAAATCTCCGAGAAAGATACTCACGAACCCGCGCGTGTCAATGCCATGCTGGCACTGGCCCGCATGCAGACTCGGCAGTCCATTCCGGCGTTGGTACGAATCTGCGCGTCCGAGCAGAACTCAGCGCAGATACAACTGCAAGCGATCCGCGCGATCCAGACGATTACGCGCGTCTCGCTGAAGGACTCCGCCGCAGCGCAGACCTGGTGGAAAAAATTTGGCGAAGCGGAATACGCCAAACTGGAATTGCCTCCGCAAAAATCAGAGAAAACAGCGGAGTCATCGCCTGATCCTGACAACGCGAAAAAAGAGTCGGGCAAAAATAGTCCGCCAAAGAATCCTAAAATTAACCCATGATCCGAATCCTCGCTCAAGAGGAACGGCAGCTATTTTTTTGTATAGGAAGTTCGGCTCATCCGGAACGAGCGTACTTCACAAAGTGCGGAGGTCGGTAAAGTGGAGTTGAAAAAGCGTGGATATGCATGTCTATTCTGTGGATGTTTAAAGCCTTCAGAAAAGGAGAATCAAGCATGTCCACTTCATTGCT
>JAZDLP010000009.1:0-5888 GCA_043801885.1 Planctomycetota bacterium
CCAGCGCATGTGAAGTTTATCTTCGCCACAACTGATCCGAACAATGTTCCTGAGACGATTCTCAGCCGTTGCCAACGCTACGATCTGCGGCGCATTGGGCCGGCCGACATTGTCCAACGTCTTAAACAAATCTGCGCGCAGGAAAAAATCGAATATGAGGACGCGGCGCTATCGCGTATCGCCGGTCTGGCGCGTGGCGGACTGCGTGACGCCGAAAGTCTTCTCGACCAGGCCGTCAATCTGTCGCATGGCCAGGTTACCGATGCTAGTGTGCGCGAGCTATCCGGCGCCGCGCCGGACGAAATGATTCTGGAAATATTGAAGACTTGCGCGCAGGGCAATATCGCCGATGTGTTGGTTAAAGCGCACCAGGCGCTGGAAGCCGGCGCTGATGCGGAGGACATGCTGGACGCGCTGGTCGAACGTTTGCGAGGCGCGTTGCTGGTCAAGGTCTGTGGCGCGAATTCTCCGTTGCTGGAAGGGCAGACACATCTCCAAACTGCGTACACGGAACTGAGCGGGCAATTAAGTGAAGATCAGATTTTGATGTTGATGCAGCTCTTCACTATGGCGCGACGACAAATGCGCGACGCCACTCAAACGCGCTTGCCTTTGGAGATGGCGCTGATTCGCGCCGCGCGCGCCGGCGACTTGGTGGATTTGGGCAAACTGGTCAGCGCGTTGGAAGCAGGCGCGCCGCCACGACCGCCGCCCAAAGCGGAGATACCCCGCCCAAATTCTCCCGGCCGTTCGGGCGCTATTGATCGTCGCCCGGCGGCCGAACCGATAAAACCAGTTGCAGCCGCTCCCGTGCGTACCGCAGGCGTTTCGTCTGCAGACGTCGGCATTCGCGCGCAGTTAGTGGCGGCCGCGAAGGCGCAGAAAGGTGGCGCTTTGATCGCGAGCGCGCTGACGTATGCGTCGGTAGTTAAATTGGACGCTACGGAGCGCAGCCTGACGCTGGGTTTCGCGCCTGCCCAACTTTTTTATGCCGACACACTCGAAAAATCGGATACTCAAGCGGCGCTGCAGAGTATTCTTACCGCTACTTTCGGTCAAATTTTCAAAATCAATCTTCAACGTCTGTCGGCAGCCGAAGCTAGTAGGGGCGGTTCACGAACCGCCCCTACAACGACCGTACCGCAGGCGTCCCGCCTGCCTCTCGTCCATGAACCGCCACATTTGTCAGATCAGGCAGGCGAGACGCCTGCGGTACGAGAAAATAGTCGTTGTAGTATTAGCGCCGGCGTTGAAAATAGCGTCGAAGATACTGAAGTTGAGTTTGACGGAGTGGACGAACTACCGTTGCGCGTTCCCGCGCCGTCAATTCCCAGTCGCGATGTGACTACGTTGTCAACGGATAGCGACGATGTCGGTATTGAAACGCCGACGCAGCGTCCGCTGTTGCCGCCCGTGGCGCCGAAAGCAAACCACACGCACGATTCGATCAAAAACGCGCCGCCCGTGGATTTAAAAGAAATTCAGAAGCATCCGTTGTTGCAGATGGTTCTGAAAGAAACCGGCGGCGTGGTGATTGACGTCAAGCGCGAGATGACGAAGAATGCTAAATTATGAATTACGAATTACGAATTACGAATTATGAATTGCAAATTAGGAATTACGGTTTGGCGAGAACTTGGAAGGTTCAAAGCTATTCGCCGGTGGTTGACAAGACCATTGACATTAATTAAACTGGACTCAATCTGTGTTCATCTGTGGATTCATTTCTCAAAATCTATTTTCCGGTGAATGGCTTTGCTCTCTCTGGATTCTCGCCGAACAGTAATTCATAATTCGTAATTCGTAATATGCTAGATGAAACCGACTTCCACTACGCCAATTAGTTTCGGCCCCGAGCGCGCTCCGCGCAGCCCTTTCTGGGATCGCTGCGCGTGGGTAGCGGTGTCTCTGGTGATGACTTTTTTCAACGTTTTGCCGGCGAGCGTGGCGCGCTGGTTGGGCCGTCGGCTGGGCAATCTGATCTGGTGGCTGGACAGCAAACATCGCCGCCAGGTTCTTTGGCACATGAATCTTGCTTTCCGCAATGAGAAAACCAGCGCTGAAAAAAAACGACTCTGCTACCGATATTTTGAACACATGGGTCTGGCGGTGATTGAATTCGCTCGCATGAAACGAATCACTAAAGAGAATGTGGACGAACTGGTGGATTTCTCCGCGCTCAAGCTTTTCGACGAACAACTCGCTCGCGGCAAAGGCCTGCTTTGCGTGCCGGCGCATCACGGCAACTGGGAGTTATGCGGCTACGCAGTTTCACTAAAAGGGTACCCGCTGAAATCAGTCGCCAGACCGCTGGATAATCCGCTGCTGAACGAAATGATTAATAAACATCGCGAACGCTCCGGCAATGTCATCATTGAAAAATGGAAAGTGCTCTGGAAGCTCAAGAAGTTGCTCGACCAGGGCGGCATCGTAACTATGTCCATTGATCAGAACGGCGGCGTGACGGGTTTGTTCGTGCCATTCTTTAACGTGTTGGCGTCCACTCTGACTTCTCCGGCGGAACTACATCTGGCTACTGGCGCGCCGATTATCGTCGCGACGCTAACGCGCCAGTCGGATGGCATACATCACGTCTTGCGTGTCTGGGACATAATCGCCCATTCACGCGCCAACGATCACGCAACGGACGTGAAGACAGTGACGATGCGCATCAATGCGGCCGTGGAGAAAGCCATCCGCGAACATCCCGAACAGTGGCTGTGGGTTCACAAACGTTGGAAGACTCGCCCGCCGGGCGAAATCGTCGGTCCGGATGGTATTCCTGCGCCATTAACAATGTAAATCTTACTTCGACCACAGATGTTCGATTACTGTTAGCGCGACAAGAAAAGAGTAGATTAACCCCACGTGATCAAGCCCGGTATGAACGGCGAAGTCAGGTGCGTGTTCTTTGGAATAATCCGTAGTTCGTAGCCGAAACGGCCAGATGTATCACACGAAATGACATTTTCGTAGTTGAACACTCCGTTGCCATTGCCAGGACCGATCAGGTTCAATGATTGCATGCGACCAATCTCGATAGCGCCTTTGTCGGAGAGAGCGCCGATATAGACCTGTACCTGTACCCAGTCAGGCAAAATCGGGCCCAGATGCACAGATGCCTTAATTTTCAATTCTGAACCGACGTCCAGTTCGGCCTGACTAGCATCCACGGACAGGATGCGTATTTGCGCCCAATGCTGGAAAAGCGTCATTTTCCAATCCCAGAGCGCTTTTGCGCCGCTCCAATTGCTGTCGTTCAGAGCGTGCCATTGTTCACCCGCGAAATTATAAAATTTTTCGAAGTATTCGCGCACCATACGATTGGTGCTGAACTTTGGGATGGCCATGGTCATAGCGCGTTTCATGCGGCGAATCCATTCACGAGGCAGATCGTCAGTGCCGCGTTCATAAAACAGCGGAATGATCTGCTTTTCCAGCAGATCATAGAGAGCACGACTTTCGACTTCGTCCTGGTATTCCAAGTCAGTGTACTCTTCGCCGCGACCGATGGCCCAACCGTTTTCGTTATCGCAACCTTCGCACCACCAACCATCGAGGATTGAGCAGTTGAGCGCTCCGTTAGCGGCGGCTTTCATGCCGGAGGTGCCGGATGCTTCCAAGGGTCGGCGCGGATTATTCAGCCAGACATCCACGCCCTGGACCAGATAGCGCGCGACGACAATGTTATAATCTTCGAGAAAGATAATGCGGTTTTTGAATCGCGAGTCGCGAGTCATTTTAAAGATAGTCTGAATATATTGCTTGCCCGCATTATCTTTTGGATGCGCCTTGCCGGCGTATATAATTTGCACCGGATGATCTTTACTAGATAAAATTCGCTCCAGTCTCGCCAGGTCGCGGAACAGCAGCGTACCGCGCTTGTAGGTCGCAAAACGACGGGCGAAGCCGATGGTAAGCGCTTCGGGGTTGAGTATCTCTTCGGCGCCCTCGATTTCCCGCGGCGGCGCGCCGGCCCGCATTAGTTGGTTTTTGACGTGTGCGCGCGACCAGGTTACCAGGCGCAAGCGACGACGTTCGTGTACGCGCCAAATTTCCGCGTCTGGAACAGACTCCGGCCCGTGCCAGTCCGCCCCTTGAGCTGCGGCGTCATAAGACCAGCGAGGCCCGCAATAACGAATGAAGGTTTCGTTGAGCTGATTGGAGACATAAGATCGGATGTGAGCGCCATTGGTGATGTGCGTGATCGGCACTTCGTGGATCGGCACTTCGGGCCAGACGCCGGACCACATTTTACGCGACACTTCCCCATGCAGCGCCGAGACGCCGTTGGCGTGGCCGGCGGCGCGCAGGGACAGCACGGTCATGGAAAAAGACTCCTGCTCATTGTGCGGATTCTGGCGTCCAATCGCCAGGAACGCCTTACGGTCAATTCGCAGTTTGCCCGGCCAATCGGAGAAGTAGCGATCCATCAAATCAATGCCGAAAACTTCGTTGCCGGCGGGCACGGGAGTATGCGTGGTGAAAATATTGCCGGGGATCACGGCCTCCTGCGCCTGATAGAATGTCAATCCTTTCTCTTGAACCAAAACGCGAATACGTTCCAGCGCCAGGAATGCGGAGTGACCTTCGTTGATGTGGCATATTTCTGGTTCGCGACCCAGAGCGCGCAACGCTCGAATCCCGCCGATACCCAGCAAAATCTCCTGCTTGATGCGATGCTCATGATCGCCGCCATATAATTGATCGGTAATAGTTCTGTCTTCAATCCGATTTTGGTCAATGCGAGCGTCCAGCAGATAGAGCGGAATGCGACCGACCTGGACGCGCCATATCTGAGCAAATACTCGGCGACTGGGCAAATCCACATCCACCAGCAACGGACGGCCGTCTTTGCCGCGTTCCAGTGTGGCGGGCAGATTATAGAAGTCCAACCCCTGACTGAACTCCTGCTGCCAGCCTTCGGGGTTGAGATACTGCCTAAAATAACCGTTGTAATAGAATAATCCGACACCTGCCAGCGGAATGCCCAGCCCGGACGCGGCTTTCAAATGATCACCGGCCAGCAATCCCAAGCCGCCGGAGTAAATCGGCACACTTTCATGCAGCCCAAACTCGGCGCAAAAATAAGCGATTGAAACGCTGCGTCGTCCTTTTAATTGCTGTTGGTACCAGGTGGTCGCCGACATGTAAGTTTCGAGATTCTGTTTAACGCGATCCAGATGTGCCAGGAAACTATCGTCTTCGCTGAGTTGCTTCAAACGCTTCTGCCCGACAAGCGTGAACATGGCGATGGGATTGTGGTTCGTAACTTCCCAAGCCTTCTGATCAATGCGAATAAAGACGTCCCGAGCTTCCTGATTCCAGGTCCACCACAAATTGTTGGCAATATCGCGCAACGCGCCGAGACGTTCGGGCAAACGTGGCACTACTGTGAACGTGCGAACATTATGCATAAATAATAAGCCTTATCTTAGCGAGGCCAACTCACAACTAAAAGCGCATCACAAAGAAATGAAACCACAGATGAACACGGATGAACACAGATGAACACAGATTATATCATTAGTCCTTCAATTCTTTGCGTGGCACAAAGAAATCGCAAGAAAAAGGACACTGCAGCAACGAAGTCGGGAATTCCCCTCCATCGTTGTCTTCTCGCTGAAAGCGTGAATGGTAATAGCCTGTGGCTTCAGCCACAGGACAACGATGTCAAAACGTCTGATATACAGCCGGCAACAATAAAAAACTCAATAATTGACGTTCCGCAACAGAAACTAAATAATAATGGCTCATCCGATTAAAGCGTACTTCACAGTGTGCAGTGCAAAGATCTTCAGCCTGAAGAACTCCGTATCGCGGTAGCCGTAAGCTTGACGTTGCATCGTTTTGATTTTGTTGTTGAAGCCTTCGAGTTTTCCGGATGA
>JAZDLP010000029.1:0-4619 GCA_043801885.1 Planctomycetota bacterium
CAGTTGGCGTCCGATGCTGCGCCACCAGAACCGGGCAGAACATGTTTCAATTTTGGATTAATATCCCAGCTCGAACTGTCAAAAATAAGTACCCGCTTGAAAGCATGAAGGGCTGAAGGTTCGATGCTGGCTGATCGCGCAGAATGGTTGAGAACGATTTTCAGACACGCCAGAAGGAATTCCACGGCTTTGGCCGTAAATCGCAAATGCAAAGACTCTCTGCTGATCTTGGCCCGAATCGCTTCCACCATGCCTGCCAAGGACGGATGAGCCATGGCCATCTGTCCGACAGTCATCAGAGCTAGGAATTCATATGGGGTTAACTTCCCCTTTCGTTGCGCGAATCCGCAACTCCGCATCCTGACGAACCGCATACATTCCACTGTTTGCTGAGACTTCCCGGCAGCACCGGCCCCAACTCCAGCAGTCGCTTTTTGATCCGACTGACGACTGCCTTCGCATCTTTCACAAGTTTCCTCCTTTTTTGCCGATAGCCATATATCGGCTATCGGTAATGTTAGCAAAAAAAAAGAGCGTGTCAACACCCTTTTTCACTTTTTCGTTCTCTTAACTTAACACGTATGGGGCAAGGGGGGGTGTTCCAGTTACCCACTCTCACCCCCCCCCCCCTGTCTCCCCCCCTTTTCAAGGGGGGGGGGAAACAGATAGTGCACAGTATGTCCCGACTTCCTTGCTACAGTCTCATTCTATACGTTCTTTCAGTTGACCTGCGACGAGATGCGTACAAATAGAAATCAGCCAAAGAACTCTCAACTCAAACCACGAGCCACGCTGTCCGTCAGAAATTCATACCATGTCTCCAATCCTTGCCCGTCGCGCGCGGAGAGTTCAAATTGCCTGGCCTGCGGAGCGACGCCATGGATATTAGCCAGCGCTTTTTCGCGTTCGAAACTCGCAGCGACGGCTAAATCCATTTTAGTCACCACGACGACATGCGCCGTTTTGAAAATAACTGGATACTTCAACGGTTTGTCTTCGCCCTCCGTCGTCGAGAGTAATACCATGCGCAAATCCTCGCCCAGATCATAAGCCGCGGGGCAGACCAGATTGCCGACGTTTTCAATGATCAATAACCGCAAGCCGTCCAGTTTCATGCTTTCCGCCGCGTGCGCCACCATCGCCGCGTCGAGATGACAGACGGCGCCAGTGATGATCTGAGTAACCGGCGCGCCCGTGGCGCGAATGCGTTGAGCGTCGTTATCGGTGGCTAGATCGCCGACGATTACGCCTATGGACAGGCGGTCGCGCAGATCGTTGATCGTCCGTTCAATCAGCGTAGTTTTTCCCGCGCCAGGCGAAGAGAGCAGATTGATGACCAGCAGTCCCTTGGCTTTAAAATAGCCGCGGTTGCGTTCCGCCAGCCGTTCATTTTTTTCCAGAATAGCTTGCTCGACAGGCAACACGCGTGCGCCGGATGATTCATCATTGGAATGTTCATGGTCATGCGCGTGACTGTGCGCATGCTGATAAATCCGGTCGCCATGTTGGTGAGTATGACTTTTCCCAGCCGACAGTTCGGCGGCGTCCACGTCACATCCACATCCTTCACACATCGTCAGAACACCTCCAACGCGACTAATTCTCTGCCAGCCATTGCCACTCGCCCGCTTTTATGATATATGTCTTCAGACGACAAGAGAACAAGTTTAATGAATTCTTCGATAAAGACAACTATCAGTAGGGACGGTTCGCGAACCGCCCCTACTAACCGCTCACTAATTAACGATTGGAGATTTTGGACTTGGGATTTACGATTAATTATTGAGGGTCAAGAGTATTTATGAATACTGATAAACTTGTCGCTATTGTGGTGGCCTCGGTCAAAACGGTTCATTCCCATCTGAAAAGCTCGCATACTGCCGCGTCATCCAAAATCCCAAATCGTCAATCAAAATGGGGGGGGGGTAAAAATGATCTGGCATAGAAAGCATCTGCTCGGCCTCGAAGAACTCTCCAAGGATGAGATTCTCAAGATTCTCGACACCGCCGCATCCTTTAAGGAAGTCTCCACGCGCAGCGTTAAAAAAGTGCCCGCTCTGCGTGGCAAGGTGGTAGTCAATCTGTTCTTCGAAGCTTCAACACGCACCAGCAATTCATTCGCGCTGGCCGCTAAACGGCTGTCGGCCGATACGCTGAACTTTTCCAGTTCCGGCAGTTCCGTCAGCAAAGGCGAAACGTTGATTGATACGGCGCTGAATATTCAGGCCATGGGTGTGGATGCTTTTGTCATCCGCCACTCCGCGCCAGGCGCGCCGCACTTATTGGCGCGCCACGTGAACGTCTCGGTGATCAACGCCGGCGATGGCTGTCACGAACATCCCACGCAAGGTCTGCTGGATATGTTCACTATCCGTGAAGTTTTCGGCAAAATCGAAGGCCTCACCGTCTCGATTATCGGCGACATCCGTCACTCGCGCGTAGCTCGTTCCAACGCTTGGGGTCTGAAGAAACTAGGCGCGCGCGTCATTCTCGCCGGCCCGCCGACACTGGTCCCGGCGGCTATCGGCGCCGCGCTGGGCGTGGAAGTGTCGCATAACATTAACCAAGTCGTCGCTGAATCCGACGTGCTCAATTGCTTGCGCATCCAGTTCGAACGAAAAGCCGCCAACTATTTTCCCAGTACGCGCGAGTACGCGGCGATCTACGGACTAAACTCGGAACGCATTAAAAAATGCAAAAAAAATGCGATCATCATGCACCCCGGCCCAATCAATCGCGGCATCGAACTCACCCCGGAACTCGCCGACGGCAAACGCAGCGTGATCCTTGATCAGGTAACCAACGGTCTGGCCGTGCGCATGGCGGTGCTGTATCTGTGCATGGGCGCGACGAACAAATAAGGGGCGAGGGGTGAGGGGCGCACACGCAACTTTTTTTTTCGACAAAGCTGGTTTGCGCAGCGCGTCCTTTCGTCAATCTAAAATCAAATAGGGGGCTGAAGTGACTACCTTAATTCTCAAGAACGGACGCATCTTTGATCCCGCTCAGAAACTCGATAAAGTTGGTGACATTTTGATTGATACTGCCAAAGGTATCATCGTTGAGATAGGCAGGAATTTAAAAGGCAATCGGACGCTGGATTGCAAAGATCGGCTGGTTTGTCCTGG
This sequence comes from Planctomycetota bacterium, assembly GCA_043801885.1. Lineage (GTDB taxonomy): Bacteria > Planctomycetota > SZUA-567 > H5-PLA8 > H5-PLA8 > JAZDLP01. Next base: position 3,129 of record JAZDLP010000029.1, read on the forward strand.
CTTTATTGACATTCACGTACACTTCCGCGAACCGGGTTACAACGCCCAAGAGACGATCGCGACCGGTTCGGCTGCGGCGGTGCATGGCGGATTTTCAACCGTGGTCACCATGCCCAACACTGATCCGCCGCTAGATAATCAGGCTTCTATCGCCTACCAGTACTTGCAGGCAAAAAACGCCGGCAAGACACGTATCCTGGCGATGGGCTGCATCACGCGCGGGCGCGGAGGCGTCGAGCTGGCTGATCTTGGATTGCTGGCTCAAGGCGCGTCGGGACAGTCCGGTGCCGTGGCGTTCACTGACGACGGCGCGTCCGTTCCTGGCAGCATGATCATGCGCTCCGCCTTTGAATACGCGACCGCGCTGGATCGCGTCATCGTCGAACACTGCGAAGACCGCGATCTCTCCAACGGATCCATCTTGCATGAAGGCAAAGTCAGCGCCGCGCTAGGCATCAATGGCTATCCCAGCGCGGCCGAAGAGATCATTCTTGCGCGCGATATACGCCTGGCCAAGCTGGCCGCCGCGCGATTCCACGTCGCGCATCTCTCCACGAAAGGCTCTGTTGCGCTGGTACGCGAAGCCAAAGCCAGAGGCGTGAAGGTTACTGCCGAAGTTACACCGCATCACCTGCTGCTGACCGATGAATGCTGCCGCAACTTTGACCCGACGTTCAAGATGAATCCGCCACTGCGCGAACAGTCCGATCTGGACGCGCTGCTCGAAGGTCTATTCGACGGCGCTATTGACTGCCTGGCTTCAGATCACGCTCCGCATACTCAGGAAGACAAAGCTCGTGAGTTTGTGGACGCGCCTAATGGATGCATCGGTCTGGAATCGAGCGTTGGTGTGTTGCTGACGAAACTGGTGCATACCGGCAAACTGCCGCTGACGCGCTTTGTGGAAGCCTGGACATCATCGGCGGCGCGCTGCTTGAATCTGGAAAAATTCGGTGTCACTGGCATGCTGGCCGTCGGCGGTCAGGCAGATGTAACTGTGCTGGATTTGGACACCGAATGGACACTGAACCCTGAGCGATTCAAGTCTAAAGCCCGCAATTGCCCGTTCGTTGGCTGGACATTGAAAGGCGCGCCAGTATACACGCTCGTCGCCGGCGTGATTCACAAGGCGATCGGGGCAACACGAGTTTGACTATACTGCGTGCGAATTGCGGTGGTGTCTCGAAATAGCTAATCTTGCGAAGCAATTATGCCGATAATAGAAAGAACTGCAAGTCGTAGATGGCTAATGAGCCTCTTGCAAAACCTAAAAATCCGAAGGATTATGGTAGAAGTGATCTGAAAATGGCTGGCTTGTTCTTTACGCAAATGTTCAGTCAGTTTCGCTTGATTTTCAAGCAGCTTATCAGAGCATGTTCGCTCAACGGCTCGACCAACCGATTTATGACTGAGGCCGCGGCCACTGCGCGTTGCGCGGCATTGAAGCCCAAGTCTTCGAGTTTCTCGGGAAGTTTAAGTTTTTCCCAAACA
>JAZDLP010000380.1:0-8737 GCA_043801885.1 Planctomycetota bacterium
CCCGATTGGTCGGAAAGTGACGGATGAGGAGATTAAGCAAGTGAACTTGAAACGGAACACGTTTCATGGTGACTGGAATTACACCATTCACCCTTCAACGCGCTAACTGAGTTGATACCTTTATTTATTGACGCCGCCTAAGTATAGGAATTTCAAAGTTGATTACACAAGTCAAAAATTGCCACTAAAGGCGATTTGTTTTCTTTCAATCAACAATCAAAAATCAACAATCTAAAATCTAAAATTTCCTTATGTTCTAGGTAGTGTTCTAGATAGTGTTCATGTGTTGAGGTATAGTATGCTCACTACTGAGGCCCTTGCCGAAACACGGTGCGAGATGAGTGACGTGCCGAATAGTAGTTCCTCTGAGCATTTTTGGAAGCTGTTGGAACGCTTCCGCGCCGATCTCGTCAATCAGGCTTTCGTGATTTTAGGCAATCAGGAAGACGCCGAGGACGTTGCGCAAGAGACGTTGTCGAAAGCATGCCTTCAACAACAGCAATTGCGTGACATCTCAAAATTGAACGCTTGGTTGCGCAGCATCAATCGCCATGGCGCGTTTAAACTACAACGGCGAGAAGCACGGGAAGAACGTTTGAGCACCGCTCAGGCCAACGCGCTCGAAGCTCCTAAAAAAACCACACTCTCAACTACCGCCGTCAACACGTTGGATTACATTCTGCGCGTGGTGGACGAGCTACCGCAGTTGCACCGCGAAGTATTGGTTTTGCGGTACTGGGAAAAATTATCAAATGAGGAGATTGCCGCTCGCCTTGAAATTCCGCTTGGTACTGTGTGCAGCCGGATGGCGCGCGCTAATAAAGTTCTCATCCAAAAAGTGAAGGCGATGCTTCGCCGGGAGAATTAAAATGAATACTCGAACTGCCGTAACCTGCACAATGGTTAACTCGATCTCTGCTTATCTGGAAAAGTCTTTGCCACCTGCTGAGGCAGCCGCATTTGACCGCCATATAAAAACTTGCTCGATCTGCGCTAATGAAATCAAAGAGCAAAATCAGATGCTTTCATTAGTGGCTCAGGCCTACAGCAATAAGAAAATCTCGTCTAATTTTGACAAAAGCGCCGACCAGAAATTACGATCTTTGCGTCAAAAAAGACGGCAGCCTGTCGGTGATGACGTTGAGGAGAAAGATGTGTTTTTGGCTGAGCAGGCTGTTTCAGGCGCCGGTATGGGGACGATGCTCGCGAATATGGGCGGCGCGCCGTGGTGGGGCGTATCGGTGGCGCTGCACGTGCTGGTTATTCTGCTGGCCGGATTGATCTCGATGAGTCTCACGCTGCCCACAGCGGACGATGCGATAGTAGTAATCACCGAACTACAGCCGCCAGCGCAGATTCAGCAGGTGGAAACGGAGAAACCCAAGAACGACAATCGCGCCGTCCTGGAATCCAAACACGATACGCCGCCCACGGATCCGATGTCCAGTGATCCCAGCGATATTGTGGTGCCGCCGGAGATTCTGGCTATGGCCGAATTAGGCGATCACTTTGAAACCATCAATCTTGATCGTCCGGATACTCACAGCGCGTTCGGCAATCCGGATTCGCATTTCTTTTATAGTATCAAGGGCAACGACGAGCCCGAAGGCGGCGGCGGCATGGGTGGCTGCAGTTTGGATAACCTGATCGGCGTCGGCGGCGCGGCCAGTCCGGGCAGCGGCGGCGGCTGGGGCGGCGGACACGGCACGGGCATCGGCGTCGGCACTGGTTCCGGCAAGGGCAGTTTTGGTTCTCGCCATGGCGGAGGACGGAAGTTGATGATCAAACGGCACGGCGGCTCCCTTGCCACTGAAAACGCCGTAGATACCGCGTTGCGCTGGCTGGCGCGTCACCAAGAAGCTGACGGCCATTGGGATGTCAAAAAATACGAAGGCAGTGAAGTTGTGGACGCCGGCATTACCGGTCTGGCACTGTTGGCGTTCCTCGGCGCGGGTCATTCTGAAAAAATCGGCAAATATAAGAATAACGTCACACGCGCCATTGCCTGGATTATCTCTCAACAGGAAGCCGATGGTTCCATCGGCAAGAACTACAAGGAAACTCCTTGGCACAAAGGCTATGCCTACCATCATGCGCTTTGCGGACTGGCGTTAGCCGAAGCCGCAGGCATGGGGCGCGTGCCGACCACAGTCGAGGCCGCGCAGAAGGCCGTGGACTACAGCACCGAAGTCCACCAAAGTGGCAGTGGTTCCGATAAATACGCTTGGCGTTACATCGCCAAAGAGGGCGCGGACGCCTCGGTCTCCGGCTGGTTCGTCATGCAGCTCAAAAGCGCCAAAATCGCGGGCTTGACGGTTAATCCAGCGAGCTTCGAGGGCGCGTTGCGCTTTTACGATTCGATTGAGGATAAACAAGAGTTAAACGGTTACGTAGGCGGACGATTCCCTTACAAGAAAAAAGGAGGCACCCTCGCGCTAAACACCAGCGCCATCGGTATCCTGTGCAATTTATTTCTGGGCCGTAAGCCATCGGATTTGATGGGTGGCGCCGAATATTTGGCTCAAAATCTACCCGCTTGGGACAAAACACTGGGCAAGAGCGGCGTTAACGACAGTTGCTTTCCTATGTACTACACTTACTATGGCACACTCAGTATGTTTCAGCTTGGCACGGATTATTGGAAGAAGTGGAACGAAGCGATGAAAGCGATGCTGATCCCAAACCAGTGCAAGGACGGCGATAAAGCTGGTTCTTGGGACCTGTTAGGTGGCGCGGATGATCTGATGGGCGGGCGCGTCTACATGACCGCAGTTGGCGCCTTGTGCCTGGAAGTTTACTACCGCTACCTGAAACTGACACCGGACGTCGGGAAAAAAGGATCATCAAAATAAAGCGTACTTCGCTTGATCCGAAATCGCTCGGCTATCGCATGCCTGCGGAATGGGAACCGCATGAAGGCACGTGGCTCTCTTGGCCGCACAATCCGCGTACCTGGGTCCGTAATTTTGGGCCGATCCCCGCGGTTTTCATCCAGATCGTCGGCGCGCTGTGCGAGTATGAGAATGTACACATTTCGGTAAGTAATTCGTTAAGCGAAGTAGCGGTACGGAAACTGCTGCGGGACGCTCGTCTCGATAGCGCATCGATTCACTTCTACCACATCCCAACCAATGACGCCTGGGCGCGTGATCACGGACCAATCTTTATCGTTCGAGATGCAAGTATTCAAAAAAAAAAGAACCAAGTAGTGCAGAGCTTGTTGGATTTTCAGATTACAGAAAACGCCGACGCTGAACTGATCGAGGCGACTTCGCCACTAGAGGCCGAGCTTTCGCCATTGGCCGTCATTGACTGGAAATTCAACTCGTGGGGCGAGAAATACGCGCCTTGGGATGATGACGACGTAGTGCCCGAAAAAGTCGCCGAAATTCTCAAACTGCCATGCTTTCACCCGCGTATGGTACTTGAGGGCGGTTCGATTGACGTCAACGGGAAAGGCACGCTGTTGACGACTGAATCCGTGCTGCTTAATCCCAATCGCAATCCGATGATGAGTCGAAAGCAGATCGAAAGCCGTTTGGATGAATACTTGGCGGCGCGGCAGGTAATCTGGTTGAGCGGCGGGATTGTGGGCGATGACACCGATGGACATATTGACGATCTCGCTCGTTTTGTAAACGCCAATACCGTCGTGGCCATGGTGGAAGATGATCCGCAGGACGAGAACTATCGCGTATTGCGAGAGAATCTGGAGCGACTGCAAAGCGCTACCGATCAGGACGGAAAAAAACTGGAGATCGTCAAGCTGCCTGCGCCCGGCAAAGTGTTCTTCGGCGCATCGGACGAGCGCCTGCCGGCCAGTTACGCCAACTTTTATATCGGTAACGGATCAGTGCTGTCGCCCATCTTCGGCCATGCCAATGATAGTCTTGCGTTGGGCATATTAAGCGAGTTCTTCGCAGATAAAAAAGTAATTGGCATAGATTGTCGCGACCTGGTCGGCGGCTACGGCGCAATCCATTGTGTTACTCAGCAGCAGCCCATGATATCGTAAATCCTCTCATTCCCCCGACCACCACAAACACACCTTCTTCGCCGTCCACTTCTTTCACGCGCACTTCCACGCGATCCGCGGCGGGGACGATCAGTTTTTCTCCCACCCGGTCCGGCTGAATCGGCAGCTCACGCCCCCCGCGATCAATCAGCGAAAATAAACGAATGGATCCCGGACGGCCATAGTCCGTCAATTCAGTCATCGCCGCGCGAATAGTGCGCCCTGTATACATCACATCGTCAATCAAATAGACGATGCGATTATCAATCGGTGCGTCGAGAACTGTGCCTTGTTTCTGAGTATGCAACGCCGGACCGCGCAGAGCCACGTCGTCGCGGTACAGCGTAATATCCAGCGCGCCGTATGGAATTTTAATCTGGCTGGCTTTCCGCGCTCGTTCGCATACTCGCCGCGCCAATTCAGCGCCGCGGCGTCGAATGCCGGCGATGACGATCAAATCAAGCGCGGCGCCGGAGATGATCTCTTTGACAAAGATGTTGAGCTGGGCATCTACCCAGGCCGCATCACGAATCAGCTTCGCGGGACAAGCCGCTTTTGACATCATATTTTTTGCCATAAGTCAGTTCCTAATTCACGATTGCCATTCTTATTTAATTTCATCTTTGTACTACTCCCCGTCCCCCCGTCAACAACGCCTTTGGGTTGCGGCTTGGCCTCGAATGGGTACTCTGTGGCTTTGTGTTGAATGGTTACTTTTTTTTTCTTCAAACACCGCTGCCAGTTGTTCCGGATCAGGACGCGTTCCGATTAGCTTGCGTAGATAAATCAGCGTTTCGGTCCCCGTCAATCCTTTTTTTAAATCATCATGCAGACACTGCAATAGATTGATCTGCCGAAGCGTAAAAGCGCTGCTTGTGTCCGGCGCCAAACCACCCAGCGCCCACATCTCGATCGCCTCCTCCAATTTATCTATGCCGAAACCCGTGCATGCTGAAACTATAACTGGCTCGCATCCATTAAGAAAGCGCAGCTCGCGCGCATTCGATGCAATTCCCATATCTTGTTTATTGAGAACCAGCAGCGCTGGCCCAAAGTGGCTCGTGTGAGAGACGAATTCCAAGTCCGATTCGTTAGGATTTTTGGAACCGTCGAGTACCAGCAGTCGCAAATCTGCTGCGGCGGCGGCGGCGTGAGCGCGCTGCTGGCTCTCCTGTTCGATCTCGTCGCGCGCAATACTAGCGCCGGCGGTATCGGTCAAAAGCAAATTCAGTCCGCGCAGCGCCAGAGGCGTATCGAGACGGTCGCGGGTCGTGCCGGGAATCTCGCTGACCAGATGCCGATCCGCGCCAGCGAGACGATTAGCCAGCGTGGATTTGCCGGCGTTAATCGGCCCGCAGAGAACCAGATGATGGCGCGCCAGCAACGCCAGCGCAGTGGTAGCGCAATTCAATTCGTGGCGCGTAGCTTGGATTAATTGCTGGCGATAGTCTTCGTTCTTCTCTTTCTTCGTTCGTAAGCTCATCGCCATATCGAAGCCGAGTCGTTCCAAACGCTGCTGAAATGATTTGTGATTCAGGAGTAACTCCGCCTGACGCGCAGTCGTCGCTTGCGTCAGCCGCAGGCGCGCTTCGATTGCGATCAACGAGAGCTTGCCGTTCAAGTGCGCGCGCGCCAGCAGTTCCACGCCGCGTCCTCGTGAGATGCCCACTTGTCGCAGCGCCTCCTCGACCGCCGCGATCACGCCCTCGCCACCGTGGCAGGACAATTCGATCTGCGAGTTGCCGGTGGGACTGGCTTGAGCGTCGAGCGTCGCAACAATTACTTCATCCACCAGCGCGCCGGACGCATCGCAGAGGCGACCGAAAAGCAAGTCGCCCGTCTGAGTGTTGCGCAGTGACCGCGAGCCGCGAAACAATCCGTCCAACAGCGATTTGACGTCCTTGCCATCCACCACCAGCGTGGCGATGCCACCGACGCCCGGCCCTGTAACGCGCTCGTAGATCGGTGTGTCATCAGCAATGAATTGAGTGTTCTGAATGTTTGACATGTTAATCTTATCGGCAGTCGCCCCGCCTGTCGCTCGCCCATGAGACGCCGCATTTGTTAGAACGGGCAGGCGAGACGCCTGCGATACGAGAAAACAGTCGTTGTAGTATTAAGGATCGGTTCGCTCGTGCCCCGAATTCTCAAATCTGACCCGCGCTACGCTCGCCACGCCGCAAATAGACCCAGGTGCGCTAGAGTTGGATGGAACAGAAAGTCCGTTTGGGTTGGCGCGACTAATTTGAGCGCGTCTTTGATGATCATGGCGCCGCCGCCGGTAATGATCACGCGCGTCGCTTGACCCAGTGTCCGCTTCTGCCCCTCGATCATCGCCAGCAACGCGGCGACCTGAGCCACGACGACGCCCCAACGCATCGCCTGAGCGGTGTTGCGCCCAATAAAATTAAAATCTCTTGGCTCGTTTGATGACACGTCCAGTAACGGTAGTTGCGCGGTGTTCTGCGCGAGCGCTTTTAAACTCAACGCCGCGCCGGGCATAATCAAACCTCCTTCAAAACGAGGACGTTTTTTATCGCGTGCCGGCGTAACCACGTTGCAAGTCAACGCTGTGCCGACGTCCACGACGATACACGATGTAGTAGCGTCAATAGCCAGCGCGCCGAGCGCTATAGCGATGCGATCATCGCCCACCTGCTGTGGTGGATCAGGCACAATCTCAATCTTTGGCATCAGGTTTCGGCGAAAAACGAACACTTCGCCGCATCGCTTTTTTTTCAGCCCCGACACCGCCAGCGCCTTCAAGCGCGGCACTACGCCCGCTACCACCACCGACTGTGAATCTTTGACGATCAGCGAGACTAAACGTCGCACACTGCTCGCGTCTGAACGTAGAATTTTCACCGACGGATCGGCCCGGCCGCTTTCGCGCCACTGCGCGACGCTCGCATGTGTGTTACCGATCATAAGAGTGCTCAGCACACAAGGGGGGGGCGTCTTCACTGGGCGCATGTTCGATCCATTGTTTCCGAGCCGCGATCATTCGTAGGGGCGGTTCGCGAACCGCCCCTTACTTACGCGCACGGTAATTGCTTGTGCTACCTGCCGCAACTCTTTTCATGAACGCCTTTATTGCATTGAGTGAAACTGCGCCTCCGGTGCATGTGGTTGAATACAAACACCGCGCCGCCATGCCGTGAGCAAGACGCATGGCCTCCTCAAGCGGCTTGTGCTCATGCAACGCATATAGTATGCCGCTGGCAAACGCGTCCCCTGCGCCCGCAGTGCCTTTTATGTGCTCTGGTGGCACACGGAACGAATCCACCCACACAGGCCCGTCGCCTCGAACGATCCCGCAGGCGCCTTCCGGCGTATGAATGACCACGATCTCCGTTGTCTCGCTCATATTTAGAAGGCGTTCGGCTGCCTTGACTACATTATCCTTTATGATCACATCACGATGATCTCTGGCCTGAATGCCCGTGGTTTCGCCCGCTTCGATCTCGTTAAGTATCAGATAATCCGTATACTTGAGCGCCGCAGTTACCTTCTTTTTAAAATCACCTGAAAGGTCACTGACTACATCCACCGCTGTTTTCACACCAAGCGAACGAAACTTGGCAAACGTTCGAGCAAGCACAGTTCCGTATTTGCTGTCCTCCGCGTCCATCGCATCCAAAATAAGTATGTATCCGATATGTACAATCCGAAAATGCGCAAACTGCGCGAAGTCAATGTCATCATATCCCCACTTCACGTTCGCGCCCCGGCAATGGAAGAATGTCCGCGCTCCGTTTTTCTTTTCGGTGAATACGTCCGTAAAGGAAGTGGGAAGATCAGTTACCTTGATATGCTGAGGATTGATCTTATATCTGCGCAGAGCGTTGCGCACGAAACGACCATCTTCGTCGTCGCCTATGCAGCCTAAAACCGCGACTTTCATGCGCGGATCAAGCGCTTTGATGTTGATACTGTTATTTAATGGCGCGCCACCGGTGGAACGATCCTGGCTCAATATATTAACCAACGTGCCGCGCTTTGGGAAAACATCAATAATTTTCACTCGGTCAACAACGAGGTTTCCACCAAAAAGAATTCCGTTTTTTTCAGATTCCATCTATATAATCTCTACCAGAATTTGTAACCGTTCACCACAGAGACACAACTGAGCCTGCGATCTGTTTTGTTATCTTATTCGATTTCGTCTCTGTGTCTTCTGTACTACTAACCGCCAAAATCTTTGCGCGCCGCGAAGATTTTTTGGCAAGGCTGTTTCTCCCCGTCCCCCTGTCTCCCCGTCTCCCCGTCAACAACGCTTTTTGGTTGCGGCTTGGCCTCGAATGCGCCTCTGTGGTGAACGGTTACCAAAATTTTAATTTGCATCTGCCTAACACGCAACGTGACTAGGCCGCAACCTCTCTTTTCTTGCGCTTTTCTTCACACGTCACGAAGATTTGCATTGCTAGTAGTTCGGACATTTACGGCCAATCAGGCGCGCAGTGCCAAAGCACTACACAGTCATCCGTCCCATCATTAAACGGCGCGTGAATCATGCCGCCTGGCATATAAAACACTTCGCCCTGTTTAACAGTAATCGTCTCTTCAGACCTGGGAAGATTTACTTTCAAAGTGCCTTTTATCACAAAATATGTTTCATCAGCGGCATGCGCGGAAATGCGGCCCAACCGTTTGCCTGGAGGAATAGTAAAAGTTCCACACGTGATCTGATCGCCATGCACATATACTTTGAGATCGCATCCC
>JAZDLP010000070.1:0-12352 GCA_043801885.1 Planctomycetota bacterium
CGTTCACCACAGAGCCACAGAGGACACAGAGACAGAATTGAATAAGATAACGAAATAGATCAATATGAGCAGCCATCGAGTTTCATAAAGCTCTGGAACCGTGATTATTGGAATCAACAATCCACAATCAACAATCTAAAATCAAAAATTCTCTTATGTTCTTTGTGCCTCTGTGGTGAGAATAGACTGAAAGGTTACGCGAAAAAAAGGCTTCATGATAATGATCTCACAGAATAAACCTTTGATTCTTGGCGCCGTTGCTATAATCGGCGTGTTTGCGAGCGTTCAATACATGATGGTCCGTGAAAACTGGGCCATCGCAAATGCGCAGCTTCAACTGGCTCAGAAAAAATCCGATCAGTGGGAGAAGAACTTCAAGCTCGGCGAGAATCTGCTGCCAAAGCCTGACGCCGTCAAGGCTCTGAACGACTCTAATGAAAAACTGCGCCTGCAGTTCGAGGATTTGAAGAAGATTGAGTTTGGGACATCGGATTCGCTGCGCGTTTTCTCCGAAGCCGCCGCCGGCTCGGACGACCCAAAAAATTACTTTCGGAAATTATTCACGCAGACCAAAACAAAAGCCAAAGATTCTGCCATCTTCCTGCCCGACGATCTGGGCTTCACTGAGAAAAATCTGTCAGATGAAAAAGTTTCGATGAATCTGCTGCGCCTGGCGTTGGTGGACCGTTTTCTGCTGGCTTGCAAGGACGCTGGAATACCGCGTATTCTTAGAATTCACTACGAGACTCCGCGCTTTATTCCCTGGCCTTGGACGTCTGAAGAAACGGAGACGGAAGTTGCTATCAGTAAAAAGAAATCTGTGACTAATATCGAGGTAACGGATAAGCTGATCCAGTTTCCCATGCGTGTGCTGATCTCCGCGCCTGAGACCTCCGTGACGCAGTTGCTTTACGAAATTCAGCGCGCAACCGACGCAGCTCATGGTTATTTCTGCGTTCGTGGTTTTCACGTGGTCACCCGCGCTCAGGGTACGGGCCAAGTCGAAGCATCGCTTGCGCTATCGGCCTTGTTGAATGAAAAGATCGTAACTAAATTGACGATTCCGGTGAAAGTTATCGAAGAGCGTCGGACCGGGCCGCGAGAACAGGACTTGGAACGCTATTGATTATGAAATACTTGATTAACGCTCAATTTGGTCGAATCTTGCTGGCGCTGGCCGTACTGCTCACCGGTCTTAACGTGTACTACAACGGGACACAGAATCTGTTGCCGGTGGATGACCGCTTGCTGGCTCGGCCGGTAATGGTTCCACTGGATAAGGTGGCGTTGACGATGGCTGGTTCGGAAGTCTATTTTATGTCAGGCCCGATACTCGTGAGCCGATATGTCTTTGAAGAGCCGCGAAAGGTGCGAATTTTCACTCCGGTGGATATTGACATTCCGCCAGCCAGTGTGATGCGTCCGCCACAAGTGTTGCCGGATCCGGGTCCGGCGTTGGATAGCACGGACAAACTGCCACGCTGGGGCGAAGAATTTCCGCCGTTGATACTGATTCCTTCTACCGATACTAATAAAACACCGACTGTCGATCCCAAGAAAACGCCGACTGTCGATCCCAAGAAAACACCGCCAAAACTGCCGTAGAAAGCGCCTTGATGCAACAGCATTTGATTGACATGGTTAGCAGTTCTGTCGCTCGGAGCACAAATTACATGGGACGATCATTTCGTTACCTGATACTACAGCGCCTGTTTTCTCGAAGTATAGAAATTTCAAAATTTGTCGCCCAAGTCAAAATTTGCCGTCAAAAGATCCCTTTTTTCCTTCAATCTACAATCAAAAATCTAAAATCAACAATTCCCTCGTTCCTCGTTCTATTCTGCCTGTCGGCTAGCGTAACCAGTTATGGCGCCGGGGATGAGGGGAATTTGGCAGAGCCATCTTGCGAACCGATTGAAGTGCGTCCATGTGACGAAGTGTACTTCAAGAACGGCGACGTAGTGAAGGGCATTTATACCTCGCCCGATGATCGAGACGGACAGCATAAAATTAGAGACTATAGGAAAAATACTACTCGATTCTTCACGGCAAACGAGATTCGGGACATCAAACGCAAGCAAACACCAAATATGGCCGTGGACGCGTTGTTCAAAGAAAGTGTCGGCGATGCGCGGAAGACCGTACTGATCGCCAAACAGGCGATGTTTCAATTCAATAACATGTCCGCCAAGTGTATTGCCGGGTTGGAACGCGAAGCGCGTAGTAAAGATGCCAGCTTGCTGACTTATCTGGCTGATCTGTATCTGCAAGCCGGCCAGAACAAGCATGCGTTGCAGACCGCCGAGATACTAGTGGCCGCAACGCCGCAGGCTATCAGTTTTATGTGGCGCGGCTTGGCGCAATTGGCGCTCGGCAATCTGACCGCAGCGGAACATGATCTCGATAAAGCTTTCAAGCTGGCGCCGTTGCACATCGGAATTCTGGTGGCGCGAGCTAATTTGCTGATGAACACCGGACGCGCTGACGACGCCAAAGCCATGTTCACCAACGTACTGAAGGTCGAGACCTCCAACCAATCGGCGCTGGTTGGATTGGGTCTGACGCAGTTGCGGCAGGGCGAGTTCAATGAAGCGGAACAGAGCTTTCAGGCGGCGTTGAAGTTAAATGCGTCATTCCGCCAGGCGCGTCTCGGACTGGCCTGCGCCAAACTGCTGCTCAAGCAGTATCCCGAAGCCTACCAGGAGGCTGACACGATTCTACAATTGGACACCAAGTGCGGCGAAGCATATGGAATTCAGGCGCTGGCTAAATTGTACCTCGGCGATCAAAAATCGCTCGCCATTTTCGATCAGAAGATCAAGGAGTCGTTTAACGAAAAGCCTAATCAGCCGCGTCTGTTGCTGGCCTGGATCGCGGGCTTGGAACGCGCGGCGCAGTTTGAGGATGCGCAAGGCACGCCCGAGGCGACGGCTTCGGCCAAAGCTATATGCGAGCGAGCGACGGTCAAGCTTGCCGAACTGGTCGCGGCCAATCCGTCCGACTCGATGCTGCAATACTTTATCGGCGAACGGAAGTTCCGAGCCGGCGACTTCAACGGCGCGCAAATCGCCTTTGAACGAGCCGCGCAACTGTCGCCCAAATATGCTCCCGCGCGTGCCGCCTGCGGCGCCACCGCGCTGCGGCTGGGCAAGTGGGATACGGCACAATCAGCATATACAGCAGCACAACAATTGAACGATAACTGTGGTGAATACTATGCTGGACAGGGACTGGCTCTGCTGAAGATGCAGAAATACGAACTGGCCAAGGACGCCTTCGACAAGGCTCGCGACTTGGACAAAAATAACGTCACCGCGCTCTGTGGTCGCGGCTATATCGCCAACTTTGGGAAAGACAAGGAAGGAGCGATTGGCTTCTTTCAACGAGCGTTGGCCGTGGATGGCGCCTGCTCTTACGCTGCCGATGCGCTGAAGAAAATATACGCTCAAGACGATCTGATCTTCGAGTACCTGACTTTCGAAGGCAACGTCGCTTCACCTCTCTGGAAGCCCCGTAACCTTGGCGCGGTCAAGGCTCAGATCGTCAACGGCCAGATATTGTTCAGCGGCACACAGGGCTCGGCGATGAGCGGCAAGGTTGAATTTTATCGCGAGGTCAAGGCTGATGATTTTTTTAGTTTGGAAGCTGACCTGGAGATTGCGCCTGCTTCGCCAGTCAACTTCGGTCTTCGTATCGCCTCCGGCGTCGGATCGTTGATCAATTTTGAAGTCGAATTCGGCAAAGACGAGAGTAATGAAGTGAAGATGCGCTTCAAAGACTATCAGGGCCAGCCGCCAGTTTGGACACCTGTAAAAGCCGAATGGCCGACCAACGGCCGCATCCGGTTGGGCATCGAAACTGATGATTTGAAAAATGGCAAGGTGAAGTTCAGTATCAACGGCAAGCGCAGCGAACCGTTCAAACTGGTGCTGCAGAAGCCGAATCGCGTATCGGTAGGATTTTTCGTCCAGTCGCCGGCCAAGGAAGCTGTCCGCGCCACAGTGGATAATGTTTCTCTGCTGATCCGCGGTGTAGCCATTCCCGACAAAGCTGCGCTCGATACGACAGTCATCTTCAACGAAGAAGAGAAAAAGACAGAATCTAACAATGACCAGTCAAAAGACAACAAAAGAGAATTAAAAATTAAGAATTAAGAATTAAAAAATAAGAATTTTTGGGCATGGTTCAAATCGGGGTAACATCCGGTTCACCGCAGAGAACGCAGAGAAAAAACGAAATAAAGGAACTGAACTTATTGTCCTCAACTATAAAAAACTCTGCGTACTCTGCGCCTCTGCTCCGAAAATACCGCAATGTGCGCGGGGGAAATCTCGACTTTTTTACCTAGTAGAAAAAGCCAAAATCCTAACTATGCGCAGTATATTTGCCGCGAAGCGGCAAAGGGAAGTAGCCTGTGGCTTCAGCCACAGGAAGAGATAGTTGTTTTTTTATCCGCCCTGAAGGGGCGGTGGGTGGGTGGTTATGCTCAAGAGACGAACACTACGTCTGGGACTAAAGTTTCCGCGCCCCTTCAGGGCGCATTGGCGTTTTGACATCGTTGTCCTGTGGCTGAAGCCACAGGCTATTACCCTTCACGCTTTCAGCGTGAAGACAACGAGGGAAGGGAATTCCCGACCAATCAACAATCAACAATCAACAATCAACAATTTGTTCAATATCCGTCGCGCGTCAGGCTTCACACTCATTGAGATGCTGGTAGTTCTGGCCATTATTTCCACGTTGGCCGGACTGCTTCTCGGCGCGATCAGTATCGCGCGTCGCGAAGCCAAAATCAAAGGAGTAACGGCAACGTTTACGATTTTGGAAGGAGCGTTGGAACGCTACGAAATGGATTTCCAGGATTATCCACCCTCTGATGGCGACTTGGAAGGCATCAAAGGATCAGAGAATCTGTATCAATGTCTGACGACGGATCAGAAAGAAGGCCCGTATATCAAGCTCACGGATATTAAGACTTGTGACTCGAACGCCAACGGTGTGCCCGAAATCGCCGACGAATGGTTGCGCCCGATTCGATATTTTCATCATCGCGATTATCAGAATCAGGCCCCAAATCGGCGCAGGTTTCGGCTGATGTCCGCCGGACCCAACGGTATGTTTGAAAATGGCGTGATTGATTGTGATGACATCGTCAACTGGGATAAGGCCAAACCGAATCAGCAATAAAGGCAACCGTTCACACTACAGAGCCACAGAGGACACAGAGACGGATAGAGACTTATTGAGTCCAGTGTAGCTAAAAATATAATGACCCGCAAAAAAGCTAAACTTTCGAGTTTGTGTCCGTCGTGCGCTGGGAAACACCTTGTCGTTACCCACAAGTTTTGCGGATTTCTAGTCGATGAAGTGAGAGAGTCTCTGTCACCCTTAACAGGGCTATGCGTTTTTTGTGGACAGTGTTCCTAGGGCTGGCGCCCTAGGCTAATGTCTTTCGCCACTCCGTGGCGATAATGGGAAAAGAAGTCGCTGGAATCAATAAGCCCCGAAGGGGCGATAGAGAATGTCGCAATCGTACTGGCTAATATACCAAGATGTGGGTAACGACAAGGAGAAACACAATGCATGCACTGCGCCATTTTAGCCTTTTTGCGGGTCATTGAAATAATATATGATCAAAAATTCTCTCTGTGTCCTCTGTGGCTAAACGGTTGCTAAAGGGGTTAGCCAAGTGAACTTCGCCCAAGCCTCGCTACGGCAACCACGCGGCATGACGCTGCTGGAATTGCTGGTGGTCATCGCCATTCTGACCATGCTGATGGGTTTCAGCGCAGCGTCTTATCGGCGCATGTCCGAGACCCACAAAGCTCAAGGCGCGGCGGCGAATTTAGAGGTAGTTCTGCGTCAGGCGCGTAACTCAGCCATCTCCGCCAACGCGCCGTCGTTCGTCGAAATAGATTCCAAGAACCGCCGTTTCGTCCCCTGGGTTTACCAGACCGTAGGAGTGTGGCACTTCGAAAGCGCGGATACTTACGGGCGCAGCACTGGCGCGCATCACGAAGCCACGCTGCGTAGCGCACGCATTCACAAAGATGGCAAGATCGGCCAATGTGTCCGTCTGGATGTTTCTGGCGCCTACGTGGACTTGGGCGCTGATCCGGATTTCGACTGCGAAACCGGCGGGTATCTGGAAGCATATATATGCCTGCCCTCAAATTCACAGTTCAGTTTGGAGAACTATGTGTTTTCGAAGAAGAACGCTTATTCGCTGAAAATCAGCGGTGGCGAACTGATCGGCAATGTCGGCGCGAAGGCGGCTCGTTCGCGCAACTACCGCATCTCCGCGGGACGCTGGACAAAAGTGGCTCTGGCCTGGAATCTGGAATCCATCAGCGTATTGGTGGATGACGCAATCGTGGGACGCGATACCGGCCCGATCAAAACGCCGCTGACCGAATTCCCGCTGCTCATCGGTCACGAAACCGCCAGTCTGCCCGGGCTGGTGGATGAAGCGCGCGTAATGGCGGTCTTCGCCGGTCGAGCGCTGGACCTGCTGCAGACATATAGCATCCGGCACACCGCGACGCCATGGAGCAGTATTCACTTCGCTGCCGATGGGTCGCTGGATATGCATTATCATGCCGGGCCTTTGAGTATCACGCTAATTCAGGGCGGCAAAGAGCGCACTGTTACTATCTCGATGTTGGGCACGACGACACGCAAGGAAGTCGAAGCTGTGCCGCCGGAAGACGGGGAAGGGGAGAAGGGGAAGGGGAAGGGGTAGGGGAGAGGGGAAGACAGCGAGACGGGGAGACGGAGGGATATACGGCACACGGTCGAAATTACGAATTACGAATTACGAATTACGAATTACGAATTACGAATTAAAAAGAGACTGTAGCAAGGAAGTCGGGCTATATTGTGCGCAGGGGAAATCTCGACTTTTTTACCCAGCAGAAAAAGCCGAAATCCTAACTGTGCGCAGTATATTTGCCGCGAAGCGGTAAAGGGAAGTAGCCTGTGGCTTCAGCCACAGGAAGAGATAGTTGTTTTTTTACCCGCCCTGAAGGGGCGGTGGATGGTTATGCTCAAGAGACGAACGCTACGTTTGGGACTAAAGTTCCCGCGCCCCTTCAGTGCCAGCGTCTCATTGCGATACAAAAACCGAGATTTCGACCGCACGGAGGATTAGATGAATACGACGAATGGTATCCATACCGTACCGCAGGCGTCCCGCCTGCCTCTCATCCATGAGACATCGCATTGGTTAAAGCAGGCAGGCGAGACGCCTGCGGTACGAAAAAACAGTTGCTGTAGTAATAGGCATGCAGGCATTGCCTTGATCATAGTTATTGCGGTCCTGGCCGGACTGATGGCTCTGGCGGCGCCGTTTGTTTTTTCCATGGCGCAGCACGGTCGCGCCGCACGCGGCGATCTCAACGCTTTGCAAGCGCGCGAAGGCGCTGACGCCGCCGTGGCGCACGCGCTGGCTCAACTGCACAAAACGTTGCGCTACAATCCCGACGACAAATCGCCCGAAATTACCACGCACAACGATCTGAAGATTAGCATGGATTTTCCAGCGGCTCCAGCGCAGCTCAATAAGACAGGCTTCAATCCGAAAAATTCCAATGGGTTGCTTTGGTCCGCGCGTGTGGAAGACGAGCAAGGCAAGATCAACATAAACACCGCGCCACCGGCGCTGATCGGCAACCTACTCGGTTCGGCACTGTTGACCGACAAAGTTGAGAAAGGCTCGAATATTCTGGTGGTGGACGATCCGCGTCAATTCCGCACCGACCGCAATAGCGAGACAGTGGACGGTTTGGTATGCATCGAAGGCGAGATATTGCGCTACACCAATATTCAAGGCCACGCCATTGTGCTGCAGAATCCTACCACTCAGTGGTACGGAAAGGGATCGCTTGTGTTTGATGGTCGAGCCAAGCTGATTGCCAATTACAAATTCCGGGGCGGCGGCGCGAGCTTCCAGCCCATGAGTTCGCTACACGAGATTAAATCCGCGATGAGCAACACGCTTGGTGTAACGCTGCCGCCGGATGAATTCGCTCGCATCGAACGGCAGTTGACCTTGTGCTCGGGCAACGACTTGCCAGTGTGGGGCCACGCAGTCCAGCCCAAGGAACAAACTATTACATCGAAACTATGCGAATTCTATGTCGAAAACGGCGCCAACTTCACGCCCGGTACGCTGATCCGAGTGCTACAGGGCGGCCAGCCAAAAAGCTTTGGCCGTGTCCGGCGCATACGCGGTATGTCGCGTGTTCTCATTCAGCCCGGGGGAACGCAACAATCATCTGACGGAAGCATTATCACGTTGGAAGACGACATCGGATTCTCTGGCAGTAATTCAAGCGTTGGCAGCGAGTTCTACATTCAGCCGGAGATGAAACATCCGATCAATTTCAATACCGCTTCCAAGGAAACGCTGCAGGCCTGCTTCATGGGCGTGCGCATGGTCGCCAGGGAGGAAGTCGTTACTCGCCAGAAAGCCGTAGCACTCGTCGAATTCCTCACCGCCGGCGGCGCCATCTACACGAACCACGCTGATTTGAAAAAAGCGCTGGATCGCGCTCATAACATGGGGCTGCTCACATTGTCTGAACGTGAAGCGGTCTTTATCAATGCCAGTGAACCAAACAGTCCAAAGCTTGGGACTTCCACCGTGCCGTTTTGCTATCACTCATTTGGCTCGTACACCATCGAAGGTTCGGGCGTGGTGAACTCGGAGAACGGCACACAGTTAGCGCGGCACACGGTGCGGCAGTTAGTCACGTTACCTACGCCCGGACCGGGACGATTTAAGATCGAATACCAGGCCGGCTTTGAAAAACTGATTGAACAGGGTCTGACCAATCGCGTGGTAACTTTTCCAAAGCCAATGGGCAAGTTAAAGTACAAGCACACAAGTAGCGCGCTGACGACGAAATCCATCGCCGCCGTAAATATGGGCGATGTGCGGCTGGACGTGGGCGAGACCGGCGCGATGGGCTTGCCCGGCGAATGGATCGAACACTGCAACGACGAAAAAGACGCAGGCTACCGGCAGGATGGCTATGACTTAAACAGGCGTGCTCCGTTTCGCCTGCCGCCGATGATAAACCGCAACACAAATACTGTAGCTACACAGCCGACTTCAGTGGAGATGTGGGTGCGACTGAACAACACCGGGCCTTGCGTCTTTTACGACGAGGGACTCGAGGACGACCGTAATCGCGCCACATTCCTATACGATCCGCGCCAGGGGTTGGTGGTGCGTCTGTATGATGCCACCTTGGGAACCACTCCGTCAGTGCCGGGCGCGACAAAAGCTAGTGGCGGCTCGAAGCTGCCGGTGGAGTGCATTTATCCGGTGCAGTTGGATACGAATGAATGGTATCACGTTGCGGCTTCGTGGAAGACCGGGAGCCCTGGCGGACAGGAGATTCGTCTGGACGCTCAACCTACGCCAAGCCAGCGCTGGGCCGATCCGCCGGCGTTGAAGTTCAAACCTGGCGCACGTCTGGCTAAAGATCTCCCTGCTGGTGAAACGAATGCGCTGGAAGTGGAGGAGTTGCAGAACAACGAGTTCCCCAAAAAAGGCGCGCTTCGCATCGGCGAAGAGATCATTGAATATGGCGAGTTATCCGGCAATGTATTCCAAAAACTCAATCGTGGCGCGCGATTGACTCTGGCGGTCCAGCATCGCGAAGGAGAGTGGGTCGTGCCTTATGGCTTCTCAGCGCAACTTCACAAAGACAATGATTTGACTGTCGGCGGCGCCACGCTGACGGAACGCATTGATCCGGCTAATCAGACGCGGACCAGAGTAGAGGTGTCACCTACGGCTAATCCAAAATTCGTATTGGATACGGAGACGGCGAAATTGCCGGTAAGTGACACACTCAATTTTCCATCATCCGGATTCATTGTCGTGGGCAACGTGAACAACGCGGGTAAAGTGTTCGGCGAGTTGATCTACTACGGCAAACGTTCGACGATGGCCTTTGAGAAACTAGTACGAGCGCAGTCGAGCGCAGGCGAGCACGGCGCAGTCGTCAGTGGCGATGCGCGTAATCTGTATACTGGCATGAGCGTCGAATTAGCCAGTATCGAAATCTCCAATAGCAGCAACTACGATAAAAAGGGGATTGTCCAGATAGATGATGAAGCCACCAACGGCAACGACGACAGTCCGGTCGAATGGATCGCGTATGCGGACAAGCAGATAGTGAACGGCAAGCACTATCTACTGGCTGAACTGGGCCAAGGCATCCAAAATTCAATTCGTTATGGCCCTTCCGAACGAATAAAAAATGGTCACTTTGTGTGGATTACTCGCTTCCGTGGCGGCAATTTTCACGATGAGTCGCGCGTGCCGAGCAGCTACTTCATACGGCCTAATACAGCTCATTGCGCGAAAGCCAAAGTAATTCCAGTGATTCGCATGGAAGGCCCGCACTGCGGCGGCGTCTGTCCGCTCAGTGGCACAGAATCATACTATGGCGACAATGGCGTCAGCACGGTAACGATCATCGAGCGCGGCGCAAGTTTGCGTTCTGCCGAAACGCGATTCGTCAAACAGGCATACATCGGTCAGTTCTCCGAATGGAAACTGAAAAATCCCCCCAACTCCTGTCCGGTTGATTTCGATCATTGGACTTTTCATTTCTATGTGGGGTTGGACGACTTTGTCTCGCGCCGCTACAGCGCCGCCAATACTCGCTTTCTGAAGTGGCCTTCCGGCGAATTGCCGGATGCGTTAAACGCTCCACGTCATGTCTGTTCTGATTACTTGGTCAACAATCAAGTCCATGGCCATGTGGACGAACTGCGCGTCAATACGCATACCACGACTGGCGGACGAGTCGCGTTGACCACCGACGGCGTCGGTGTCCAGGCGAATGCCGAAACGATCTTCATTGAAGATCACGACGCCTGGCCGGTCAATAAAGATCTAACTGCCTTGCATTTAAACTGGCCTGAACAAAATGGCGGATTAGTGCGTATCGGTGACGAACTGCTCTTCTTTGAGCGCGCTAACAAACAAAGTGTCTCGCAGTACGTGGATGTGGCGCCGTTGCTGAAAAATAAAGATGCTCGGAAGGGGTTTGAACCCTGCCAAAGAAAATATTTGCCGAAAAACAATATCAAAACCAAGCAAGTCCTTGCGCTCCAGAAACTAACTCGCGGCGTGCTGGGCACTGTCGCCGCCGATCATCCCGCCGGCGCGCCGGCCATGTTGCTGGACGGCATGGTCGTCAGCTTTCTGAAAAAACCATTGATAAATAACTCCGATAGCCTGACCATCACCAATGGCGTCGGTTTCCCGCAAGAAGGCTACGCTTTGATTGGCAATCAAGCTTACCAAGGTTGCGAAATCGTCTCGTATCTTAAAGGCGGCGGCAGTACCACTATGACCGGCATTAACAACTTTCGCGGTCGTTATGGAACTCATCGCGGTAATTACGACGCCGGCGTTATCGTGCGCAGCCTGCCGTTCCGTTACTGGGATCGAGAAGGTCGCTGCTACGACGGCGATGGCCTGGCTTTCGTAGAGGCTGGTTACGCCTCGTCCGACGCCGTCTGGGACAGCATTGAACTGGTCACGAAAGCGCCGGAAGAACGGCCCATGCCGAACCGTGTCCGCCCGCGATTGCTGGTTCGATTCAACGGCTTTCCCAACTGGGACGTCGAGCCGACAAACCAGGAATGCGGATTGTACGAATTCCGGCCAAAACGGCCGGTTCTACCGTTGAGCGGCGGGATTCGCGCCGATCAGATCGAACTGCGCGTCTATTGGGAATTTATGTCTGGCGCGTTTCATCCTTCGCCAGATTGGAAACGGAACTACGGCATCGAAAAACTGCGCGCCACGTATCACTCGCCGCTGCAAATGAGACGCTTGGATGAGATCGAGAAACGCTAGCTTTAATAATGGTAACCGTTCACCCTATACGTCAGATGTGTAAGAAAGGGGATAAGGAGATAATGGGGATGTGGAGATAATGGGGATGTGGAGATAATGGAATATCCAGAAAACTTGGTTACTGAGAGAATAATTCAATGTATCATCAAGGTACATCAGACGCTTGGTCCAGGTTTTTTGGAAAGTATCTATCGTAGAGCAATGGTAATTGAAGGTTGAGACGGAGAAAGAAATAGTCATCTACTATGCGGAAGAAGAAGTTGGCCGACACAGACTAGATGTTTTTGTAGAAAATAAGGTGATCGTAGAACTAAAAACAGTGGCGGAATTAAGTAAAGCTCATTATGCTCAAGTTCGTTCATATTTGAAAGCTACAGGAAGAAAAGTGGCTATTCTTGTCAACTTCGCCAAAGAAAAGGCGGATTTCAGAAGAGTTGAATTAAAATAATATCCCCCTATCTCCAT
>JAZDLP010000072.1:0-14119 GCA_043801885.1 Planctomycetota bacterium
TGGAAGTGTCCGGCGTCACCGGCGAGATGGCTAGAGCCGTGGGCAAAGACATCGCCATGCACATCGTTTTTGCCAAACCCGAATACCTGATACGCGAGCAGATTCCCTCAGCGTTGGTTGAAAAAGAAAGCGAGATCGCAACAGAGAAGCTGAAAGGCGATCCGAAGAACGCCAACAAACCGCCAGAGATTATGCAGAAGATCGCCATCGGCCAGGTAAATAAGTTCTTCTCGACACTTGTTCTGCCGGACCAGCCATATTACAAGGACGGCAAGAAAACAGTGGCGCAGGTGCTCAAAGAGAGCAATGCGACGGTCAAACGTTTCGTGCGGTTTCAGGTGGGTGTAATTTAATATGATCAGCGGCCGACGAAAAAAAAGTCATATCCGCGTGAAGAAATCGGTCTCATCCGACGCGCTCCCAGCGTCGCCGCCGAAGTCTTCGAAGCTCGTTCCCATCGCCAAAAATAACGTCCGTCCGGTTTATCGGCGCGTCATCCTCAAACTCTCCGGCGAAATGCTTGGCGGCGAATCCGGCAAAGGTATTGACCCAGTGCAGATTCAAAGTTTGTGCAAGCAGATCGTGGAGCTAAAAGAGCAGGTAGAATTCGCGGTGGTGATTGGCGGTGGAAACATTCTGCGCGGCGACAAGGCTAGTCAAACCGGTTTGCTGCACCGCGCTACTGCCGACTACATGGGCATGTTGGCTACTATTATGAACGCGCTGGCGCTGCAGGACACGCTGGAGACTATGGGCGCCGAGACGCGAGTGATGTCGGCGATCAAGGCCGAGGAAGTCTGCGAGCCGTACATTCGACGCCGAGCGCTGCGGCACTTGGAGCTGAAGCGCATCGTTATTCTCGCCGGCGGTACGGGCAATCCTTACTTCACTACCGACACCACTGCCGCGCTGCGAGCTATGGAACTCAAGGCCGAAGTACTGCTGAAGGCGACCAAGGTTGCCGGAGTGTACGATGCGGATCCCGTAAAGTATCCTCAGGCGCGGAAATATGATCGGCTAACTTATATGCAAGTGCTGCGTGATCGGCTGAACGTTATGGATACCACTGCCATTTCATTGTGTATGGACAACCACCTGCCGATTCTGGTATTTTCACTGAAGGAGCCGGGAAACATTCGTCGCGTGGTGCAAGGCGAAGCTATCGGCACGATTATTAGTGGAGATGAGCATGGATACTGACGACATTCTGTTGGATAGCGAAGATCGCATGGATAAATGCGTGGCTGATTTTGCCGCGCGCTTGAAAAATGTGCGGACCGGCCAGGCCAGCGTGGAGATGGTGGAGCACGTCCATGTGGATATTCCGGACTATGGCGGCGCGCTGCCGCTCAAACAGGTCGCGTTGATTAGCAAATCAGATATGCGCATGTTGACCATCAAACCGTTCGATGCAAAGACCATCAAAGAGATCGAAAAAGGCATCCTCGCGGCGAACTTGGGGCTGACTCCGATCAGTGACGGCAGAGTGATCCGGCTTAATTTTCCCGCAATGACCGAAGAGAACCGCAAGAAGGCCGTCAAGCTGATTAAGGAGTACTTGGAACAGCATAAAGTTTCTCTGCGCAATGTGCGCCATGACGCGATGAAGCATTTGAAAGCCATTCAAAAAAACATCAGCGAGGACGCTGAAAAGAAAGCTGAAGCCGATGTCAATGAATTGATTAAAACTCACGAAACACAGTTGGATGAACACTTCGAGAAAAAATCGAAGGAAATTATGACGATATAACATGCTTCCGCTAACTATCACCGCTCACGACGGTCTCTCGCGCGCCGGCGCAATTCAGACCGCGCATGGCGTCATTGAAACGCCTTGTTTCATGGCCGTCGGGACACTCGGCGCGGCCAAGGGCGTCACGCCGCAACAACTACTCGATCATGGCGCGCAGGCGCTGCTGATGAACGCCTTTCATTTCGCCTGGCGGTCGGGTGAAGAACTGGTCAAGCGTTTGGGCGGATTGCACACTTTCTGCGGCTGGCCCAAGCCGATCCTGACCGACTCGGGCGGCTACCAAATTTTTTCTCTGCCGGAGTTGCGTAAAGTCACCGACGAAGGCGCAATTTTTGCCAGCGCCGTCAACGGCGACCTGCGCTTATTTTCGCCCGAGACGGTAGTAGATATCGAGTGCGCGCTCGCGCCAGATATGGCCATGGTACTGGATGAATGCCCGCCGTTTCCGTGTTCGCCGGCCGAGTTATCGCGAGCAGTCACGCGCAGTATCGCATGGGCGCAGCGAGCTTACGCGCGAGTTAAGGAAGTGGCTCCACCCGTAAATTTCTTCGGCATCGTGCAGGGCGGATGCGACGAACAGGAACGGCAGCGATCACTGGAGGCTACCGCAGCCATCCCGTTCGCGGGGTTCGCGTTGGGCGGGTTCTGCGTGGGTGAACCGATTGCGGAGACGTATCGCGGCATTGCGTTTAGCGCGCCAAAATTGCCCGCGGATAAACCGCGATACCTGATGGGCATGGGGTCGCCTGAAGATATATTGCTCGCCGTCACCCACGGTATTGATCTGTTCGACTGCACATTGCCCACGCGCAACGGACGCAACGGACTGGCGTACACGTCAATCGGAAAAGTGCGGATCAAAAATGCTAGGCACACCACGGATTCGCAGCCGCTGGACGAGCGTTGTAATTGCTATACATGCCGCCACTTCAGCCGCGCCTTTCTGCGACATTTGTTGCTTGCTCATGAGATGAATGCGGCCATCTTGATTAGTCTGCATAATCTGGCGTTTTATTTTCAGTTGATGCGCGATATACGAGACGCGATTATCGCGGGGCGATTGACGAGTCTCCGAGCCGACTGTCTATCCCGTTGGCAAGCTGGCGCTAAAGAAGAAATATAGTAATCGTCTATGTGTCAGGACCGGCTTTGACCTGTTGCTTGACGCGCTTTTATGCAGAAATGCCTATTAAAGAAATAAAACAAATGGCCAATGTTGTGCTAATGCTATAGACTCGGAACATAAGGGAATTTTAGATTTTAGATTTTAGATTTTAGATTGTGGATTGAAGGACAAACCTTGAAATTCCTATGCTGTAAAAAACTGGTTTTTCATTCGCACAGAGTATAACATGAAAGGATTGTAAACCGTGGAAGGAGAATCTATTCAACAACCCGTTTCGGGATCAGGTCCCGGCAACCAACCGGCGCAGCCCGATGCGTGGGTGGGAGCGCTGTTCCCGCTTATCGCCATGGGCATCATTTTCTGGCTGTTTTTTATCCGGCCGGAGCATAAGCGGCGCAAAGAAAAGCAAAATCTGCTTGGTAATTTGAAGGTTAAAGACAAAGTTATCACTATCGGAGGCGTCCATGGAGTCGTCGCCGAACTAGATGGCGACAATGTTTTTCTGATTATAGATTCAAAGAAGGATGTGAAAATCCATATCCGCCGCAGCGCGGTGGATGTGATCGAGAGCGAAGCGAAGAAATGACGTAAGCGTTCACCACAGAGCCACAGAGGACACAGAGACAGAATTGAATAAGATAACGGTTACGAAATGACGATTTTGCTGTATCTCAAACACTGTTTGGTTTTTACCTCGCGCCTGTTGACTATGCGCGCATTGCTGATATGCGGCATCTGTATGCTGGCCGCGGGCGGATCGTTGTCGCAGTGGCTGCGATTAGTGGAAGTGTCGGTCGCGGCGAACTCCGATGCGTTCGCGCGCTATCAATTCGTTCTGTTCGCGGCTTGCGAGAATCGGACGCCGCCTGTAAATCGCGAGGCGCCGCAGTCCGATACTAAGAAAAAAAATGAGTCCAAGCCGCCAAAGTTGCTCAAGCCGCTCACTGATTTGTGGGACATCGCGACTGCAACGCATTTTATCGTCGGCGCTCCGATGGTGGCGCCTGTTTATGTCGTGGTGGCGCCATCCCGTGCGCGCATTGAAAGCATTCAAATTGAGTATTTTTCGCTCGCGCCTCCCGCGCATCGTCCTCGCGGCCCGCCCTGTCAAGTCTGAATTTCCGCTCTGTGCGTTCGAATAGAACCGCGAATAAACGCTAATTGTGAGATCCGACGGATTCGACGGATCCGACGGATTGAAGTGACTGAACGGGTATAATTTCTTTTTTATAGGAGTTGATTCAATGACTAAATCTTTGTTCGGACTGGTAACAGTCGCGATGAGTGTTTCGGCGATTGTGATGGGATCCTTTGGTGGCATGGCCTACGGCCTGTACTACTTTTATTTCCGCGCGAATCCCGGCGATGGTTGGATTTCGCTGGCGTTTTTAGTGGGTGTGTTTACGTTATTAGCGATTATGTGCTCCTTGTTGAAGAGCTTCTTCACCAAGTACAACGGACGACTGGTCTTTGCGTTTTGGTTAATCGCAATTCTCGGCGCTTATTTTGTTTTTCTTTTCCAGCAAAACAAATATCCGATGGGAATTGATCTGGCGGGCGGCACGGAATTGATCTATTCGCTGGATTACAGCGCCATAGAAAAAAATATCGAACGATTAAACGCGGCATATCAGGAAGCTAAGAAGAAAGATCCGAACACAGAAGATACGCGCAAGTTCCAGGATCAGCTCTACACGATGGAGCAGAGCAAGAAGACAGCGCCCGACAAGGCGGCTGAAATCGTGCGTCGGCGCGTTGACCCTACCGGCACAAAAGGCATTCCGGTTACTACGCTGGGCACGGACAAGCAGCGTTTGCGCATTCAGCTTCCGCGTGCCACTCAGGAAGAAGTAGATCGAATCAAGAACGCCATTCAGACTCAGGGCCGACTATCCTTCCACATCGCCGCTGGAGACGGTCAGCAAGAGATTATTGAAAATACAAAAAAAAGTCCGACAAAAACTTATACCGATCCCAACAGTCAGGTCGAATATGAGCTGCAGAACATCGAAGAAGTCAGCGCCATCACTGGCAAAAAGACCGAAGATCCGATTGTCATACGTCGCGCGCCGGAGATGGACGGCTCGCACGTAGCGCTGGCCGCGGCGCGGCGCAGTCAGGAAAGTGTCGGACGCTGGGAGATCAGTCTGCGCTTTGATGCGACAGGCTCAACTGACTTCGGCAAGTTAACTCAGGCCAACATCAAAAAGCGCATGGCCATCATGTTGGACGGCAAAGTTTACTCGGCGCCAACCATTCAGGATGCCATCTTCGGCGAGTGCCGTATCAGTGGCAATTTTACCGAGAAGAAAGCGGAGGAACTGGCCGCCGTGCTCACCGCCGGCTCACTGCCCGCCGATGTCAAACAAGAAAGCGAGTTCACCGTTGGCCCAAGTATGGGACGGGAACAGATTCAAAGCGGCATGCAGGCCGTCGCCATCGGTAGCACGGCGGCGATTTTATTTATACTGTTTTACTATCGCTTCTCCGGCGTAGTCGCCAGCTTCTGCACTTTATTGAATATCCTTATGCTGTTGGGCGCGATGGGCTTCTTTAAGGCCACGCTAACCTTGCCCGGCATCGCCGGCATTGTGCTGACATTGGGCATGGCCATGGATGCTAACGTGTTGATTTTGGAACGACTGCGCGAGGAACTCGCCGCTGGACGACCACTCAAGCTGGCCGTCTCGCATGGCTTTGATCGCGCGTTTTTGACGATCATGGATTGTAATCTGACTACACTGATCTCCGGCATCGTGCTGTACTATCTGGGCACTGGACCGGTGCGCGGCTTTGCGGTAACACTGTCCATCGGTATTTTAACTACATTGTTCTGCAATTTGTGGCTCAACTGGATCATGACCGAATGGTTGGTCAACAAAGATGTGGTCAAAACCTTTATTTTTAGACAGTTCTTCAAACGGCCAAATCTACGTTTTATGGCTTGGCGGCGCTGGTGGATGACTATCACCGGTGCGATGGTAGCGATCTCGATCACGCTGTTTCTGATCTTCTCCGAACGTCTGTATGACGTGGACTTCAAAGGCGGTACGTTAATTCAGTTCAACTTCGCAAAGGGCAAGGAACAGAACGCTGAAGAGATCAAGCGCATCGTGGACACAAAAGTGCGCAATGGGCTGGCCGAGCGACTCAATCAGGATCGCAAAATCTTCGCCGACGCAATAGCTACCGGCAAGACTGGTCTGGATTTGCGCGCTCATCTGATAGAAAAGATGACGGAAGGCGGCGATGTCATCTATAAAGAACAAGAGGGTCGTGAATGCGGCCTGAAAGATATTGTAGCCGATTTGGACAAAATCCTTAATGAACTGCCGCACGCCGATTTAACTACTCAGTCTTTTGGTTCATCGGGAGAAAAAGGCGCCTGCCGTAGTTTTACGGTCACTACTAAGATGCAGAACTCCGTGGCGGTTAAAAATTTACGCGCCGAAATTTTGCGTTATTTCGCCGCGGAACTCGAACCGCAGTCCATCACGCTTTATCCGTCCGTTCTGGAAATGCGTTTTGCCGGACAGCTCGACCTGACGCCTGAAAAAGTGCAGGATAAACTCAAACCGGCGCTCGCCACCGCCGCTTCGACCAACAGTGACATTAAAGACGCTTTACTGGCGCTACGTGTCGCCAAATTGGAAAAGACAGCGACCGACTGTGTGGCGACGTTGACGCCACTACCGGAAGATCCGACGCTGCGTAATCGTCTGTTTCAGACAGTCGAATCGTTAGCGGTCGCTGATCGCGTGACCGGTCTGTCCGGTTGGGAAATTCAGATGCGACTCGATGACTTCAAAGCGCAACTGACCAAGGAAAGTATTGATAGCAATTTCAAGGCGGTTGCGCTTGAGGCGGCCAAGGATTCCGCCAATCAGAATATCAAGGACGCGCTGCTGGCATTGCAAGTAAACAAATTGGCGGCGGACAAAGAAGGCTATCTGGTCGCTCACATCGCGCCACTGCCGGCCGACTCGGCAACGCGAGACAAAGTGTTCAACGTAGTCAAGCCGCTGAAAGTGAATAATAAAATTGGAGGCCCGATCAGTCGCGTGAACAGTTTTGGTTCGCAGGTGGCTAGTGAAATGAAGTGGCAAGCGCTGTTGGCGTTGATTATTGCTAATCTCGGCATCTGGATTTATTTGTGGTTCCGCTTCGAATTCTCAGGCTCTTGGGGCTTTGGCGCCATCGTGGCTGTGATTCATGACGCAACCATTGCAACAGGCGCCGTCGTGGTCGCCAATCTGCTTGGCGAACAATTTGGTTTTACCATGATGTTCAATCTTAATACCGTGGCGGCTCTGTTGACGATTGTCGGCTTCAGCGTCAACGACACGATAGTATGCTTTGATCGTATTCGCGAAGTTAAAGCCATGCATCCGACTCGGCAACTTGAGGACATCGTGGATGAAGCCATCAACGCCACCTTAAGTCGGACAGTCTTGACCAGTTTAACGGTCTTGCTGGCCGCCGTGTCATTGCTAGCCTTTGGCGGGCCGACGATTCGCGATCTGTCTTTTACGCTGATAGTGGGATTCATTGTCGGAATCTACAGTTCGATCTACATCGCCTCGCCGCTGATGATCTGGTGGTACCGCCGCTTCGACGCTGGTCAGTCGGCCGTGTCCGGTAGTGGGAACTCAAAACCGTCCCCGCGCGACGCTGTTGGCGCGGCCGGCGCGCAAGTCTGATCGGCACTGTTCGCAGAGGTGGAATCTTTTACCTATTCAGGTTCTTCGTCGTTAGGAGCGATGCTTAAAATAAGCGCCGTGCACTCGCGACGGAGCACCGGCACATCGTACTCAATGATCGCCCACACAAGAGCATTGTCTACGGTTTGATACTCGTGTGTCAGTTGATTGCGGAAGTCCACGATCCGGCGCGCTCGCACGATTGCATCGAACACCTTCGGTGCCATCCGAGCAATGGCGGCAATCGCGTCGCAGGACTCGATAACGTCGGACAAATAGGCGCGGACATCACGCGACATACAACATCTGTCGCGTACGCTCGATGTCGCGAGCGATGTATGGGTTCTTGACAGCTCCCGCCATAACCAAGTCAATCTTCATACCCAACAAAGTCCTGAGTTCTTCCAGCATACCGAAATACGCATCGACTCGGGCGTAAGGTTCCATCGGACCGAGCTCAACCAGCAGGTCTAAGTCGCTCTCATCCGGCCTAAAGTCATCACGCAAAGCCGAGCCAAACACGTCCAGCCGCAACACACCATACCGCACACAAGCCTCGGCTATCGCCTGGCGCTTGCTCTCGAGAAAAACGGTCATGTTGCGCCTCCCACATTCATGCCAAGTCAAACCCAATATACACATTATCTTATACTTTTACAAATTAATATTCGTAACCCCTTCAGTCCCTTTCGCCACTCGTCGCGGTTTTTCCTCGCCATTCAACCATGCTTCGGTATAGTAGAATTACCACAGGTTAAGGTAGATATGAGCATGGATTCACGCGAACGTGCGTTTTTGGCTTTGAATCACCAGAAGCCCGACCGCATACCCATTGATTTCTGGGCATCCGTCGGTTTCAAAGCCAAGCTGGAGAAGGCAACGCAGACCACTTTTCTCGCATTCCAGGACAAACATGATGTGGACCTGCGCTACATCGCCGGTCCAAAATATATCGGCCCGCCGCTCATCGTCGAGGGACGCGATAGCGACATCTGGGGCGTGCCGCGCCGCACTGTGGAGATCGCCTGCGATAACGCTACCGAGTACTACGATGAGGTCGTCTCCTCGCCTCTAACTGATGCGGAAAGCGTTGCGGCGGTGATCGCCTACGCGCACTGGCCCTCGCCCGATTGGTTCGACTACAGCGTGATCAAGGAGCAGTGCGAAGAGATTCAACGACAGGGGCGCGTAGTGGTGTTTATGGGCGACCGCTTGAACCGCATCGCTCAACTCAAGCCGGCCATGTATCTGGCCGGCATGGACCAGATCATGATTCACATGGCCATCAATCCCGAAGTGGCGGTCGCGATCTTCGGTCAAGTGCGGAATTTCTACATCGAGTACACACGCCGAATTTTGGAGTCAGCTCGCGGCAAGATAGATATCGTATGCACGGGCGATGACTTCGGCGGACAGAATAGCCTGCTCATTTCCCCCTGCATGTGGCGCGATTTTCTGCGAGAGGGATTCAAAGCATATATTGACCTGATCCATTCGGCCGGCGTAAAAGTGATGCATCACACTTGTGGATCGGTTGCTCTTTTGATTCCGAGCATGATCGAGTGCGGACTCGACATACTCCAGTCGCTCCAGCCGGAGGCGGCAGGCATGGTCCCCGCTGCGATCAAGAAACAGTACGGCCGCGACTTGTGCTTCCATGGCGGCATTTCGATCCAGCAGACCATGCCCAAGGGCACGGCGTCCGACATTCGGCGGGACGTGAAGGCCGCAGCCGAAACACTGGGGCGCGATGGCGGATACATCTTCTGCACCGCGCATAACATCCAAGCCGACACGCCCGTGGCTAATGCGGAAACGCTCTTGAAGGCGTATCACGAATTCGGACGGTATGATTGAACCACGGAATAATTTGTGCTACTTATAACGCACTTAACTTTAGATAAACTAGACTCAATAACTACTTTTCAAATCTGTTCATCTTTGTGCCTTCGTGGTGAACGGTTACGTAATTTTTGATTTTAAATTGTGGATTGAAGGAAAAAATGTCTCTTTTGGGCGATGCGCATGCAGTTGCTACTCGTTCGACACGGATGTTGCGGCTCGGAACACTCTCAGCGCTTTATCGGCGCTAGCGATCCTGACTTGTCCGAGATCGGGCGTCAACAAGTTGCCGCGTTGACGGCGCAATGGAACGCTCAAAAATCGCAACGATGCTTCTGCAGCCCCCTGAAACGATGTCGGCAGACCGCCGCGCCATTGGCCGATGCGCTGCGGCTCAAGATCGAAATCGAAGCCGACTTGCGCGAGATTGACTTCGGCCGCTGGGAAGGATTGACGTTCGAAGAAATCGCCGTCGCCGATCCGGAAATTGTCAAACAGTGGGCTGATTTCACTCCGGGATTCCGCTTTCCAGGCGGCGAGTCGCTCAAAGATTTCCTAGCTCGCGTGGACCGCGTGATCACACGTCTGACCGCGGCCGACGATGCGGTTCTGGTCGTCACGCATGGCGGAGTCATCCGCACGACCATCTGTCATTTGCTGGGACTTTCTCCGCGCCAATATGTGTTGTTTGATGTCAAACCGACGTCACTGGTTACGATCAACGTCTGCCACGGCAAAGGTGTTTTGGCAGGATTAAATGAACCGCTAATAACCGCGAATGAACGCGAATAACCGCTAATGAACGCGAATAACCGCGAATGAACGCGAAGTACAGAAGAAAGAATTATTAGCGTCTATTCGTGTTCATTTGCGGTTATAATAAAGGGCTGTAGAAATGCGTAGTATTGTATTGGTGACCGGCGGCAGTCGCAGCGGCAAGAGCGCCTATGCTCAGAAATTGGGCGAATCGTTGCCCGGTCCGCGCGTGTTTATCGCCACCTGTCCGATTCTCGATGATGAAATGCGCGAACGCATCCGCAAACATCAGCAAGCGCGAGCGTCGAATGACTGGCAAACAATTGAAGAGACTATCAATTTGGCCGACGCTGTATGCGGCGCTAAAGCCAGTCGCGTGGTACTCGTGGACTGTCTGACGCTGTGGATCAATAATTTGATGTACGAAGCTCAGTTGACCGGGAGTTCAGTGACGGAAGAAGATATCGCTCGGCGCTGTTATGAAGTATTGACCACCTGCGCCGAGATTGATGGCACCGTCATTTTCGTAACCAATGAAGTCGGAATGGGGATCATCCCGGAGAACGCTCTGGCGCGACGATTCCGCGATCTCGTCGGACGTTGCAACCAGGTCATGGCGGTCAGAGCTACCACGGTAACACTGCTCGTAGCGGGAATGCCGCTGGAACTGAAAGTGATGAAGGATGAGGGATGAATAAGGAGAGCGTATGAAACTGCTGACTGCTACTGTAAAAGAGATTGTTGCTCCGGACATTACTGCGCGAACTCAAGCGCGAGCGCGACTGGAACAGCTCACTATGCCGCACTGGGCGCTTGGACGGCTGATGGATCTGGCTGAAGATCTGGCCGGCATGACCGCGTCGCTCAAACCTCCTGTCGCTCGCAAAACGGTGGTCGTCATGGCTGGCGATCATGGCATCACTGCGGAAGGCGTGAGTAATTATCCCGCGGAAGTGACGCTGCAGATGGTTCATAATTTTGTGCATGGCGGCGCCGGCATCAATGCTCTGGCTCGTCTGGCCGGCGCGCGCGTAGTCGTGGTGGACATGGGCATCGCGGGCGATCTGAGTGCGCTGGTCAAAGCCGAAAAAATTATCTCCAAACGCATCGCCGCCGGCGCCAAAAATTTCGCGCGCGTCGCCGCTATGACTCGCGAAGAAGCAGTGCGCAGTATCGAAGCTGGCATCGAGGTCGCACGAGAACTGGGCAACTCCACCGACATTTTCGGGACAGGCGATATGGGCATCGGCAACACTACGCCCAGTAGCGCTATCGTCGCCGTACTCTGCAACGCGCCAGTGGCGCAGGTCACCGGTCGCGGAACAGGTATCAACGATGCGCAGTGGCAGAACAAAGTTGCGGTTCTCCAACGCGCTTTGTTGCTGCATCAGCCCAACGCCAACGACGCGCTGGATGTGTTGGCCAAAGTGGGCGGTTTTGAAATCGGCGGCATTGCCGGACTGATACTGGGTGCCGCGGCTCAACGAAAACCCGTCCTGGTGGATGGTTTTATCTCCACCGCTGGCGCGCTGCTGGCTCAGCGCCTGGCGCCGCTTTCCACCGAATACATGATCGCCGCGCATCGCAGCGTCGAACCGGGACATACTCTCGCGCTCGCTCAACTGGGCAAAAAGCCCTATCTCGATCTCGATCTGCGTCTGGGCGAAGGCACCGGTGGCGCGTTAGCGATGAACCTCGTGGAAGCCGCGGTTCGCGTGCTGACTGAAGTAGCCACGTTTGCGGAAGCGGCGGTCTCCGAGGCGCATAAATGAAATCGTTGTTGGCAGCGCTTCGATTTCTGACGATCATCCCGTTTCCCGCTTTGATCCGAACGGAAGAACGCGATCTGACGCGCAGCGTCTGGTTCTTCCCCATCGTTGGACTGCTGATCGGCGCAATCGTTGGCGCGCTGGACTATGGACTGTTGCATCTGTTTCCATCATTGGTGGCCGGTGTGCTGATCGTCGTCGCGCTGCTAATCATTTCTGGCGGACTACATCTTGACGGACTGGCGGATACGGCGGACGGGTTTTTCAGTTCCCGTCCGCGCGAACGCATTCTGGAGATTATGAAAGACAGTCGCAGCGGCCCGATGGCCGTGGCGGCTGTCGTCTGCGTGCTGAGTTTAAAAATCGCCGCGCTGGCGTCAATAATACATGAGCAACGCTGGGCGATTATTCTGCTGATGGCGCTGGCCGGCCGTTGCGCGCTGGTTATCCATCTGGCGCTGCTGCCTTATGCCAAAGCTGAAGGCGGCTTGGGAATGGTGTTCAAACAGAGCAGCTCGTGGCAACAAGCGCTTTGGGCGTTAGCCGTGCTCGGCGTTACCGGCTGGTTGACATGCGCTTGGGCGGGGCTGATTGCCAGTGGAAGCGTAACTTTGGTGACGCTGCTCTTCTCAGCTTGGTGCTACCGCAAGATCGGCGGACTCACCGGCGACACACTGGGCGCCGTCTGCGAGTTGACGGAAATTGTGCCGGCGCTGGTTATGACGGCCTGGGCATAAAGCCACAGAGGACACAGAGACGGTATTGAAGAAAAAATAACTACTCAGGTAGTCAGAAGATAGAAATCAGAATTGAGGATGCCAGCAAATTGTTGGAGGCCTATTCGCAGGTCATTCTGAATTCTGACTCC
The DNA here is from genome assembly GCA_043801885.1 of Planctomycetota bacterium. Taxonomy (GTDB): domain Bacteria; phylum Planctomycetota; class SZUA-567; order H5-PLA8; family H5-PLA8; genus JAZDLP01. The sequence goes on from JAZDLP010000072.1 coordinate 12,815, forward strand.
TGGATACTGTCTACCTGAGTAGTTAAGAAAAAAGGGGAATTTATATTTTAGATTTTTGATTTTTCGTAACCGTTCACGGCACACAAACGTCACTGGCTTGTGCTAGCTGCTACTACTTTAAGTCGTGACCGATTACGATTTTTCTTATGTTCTCTGTGTCCTCTGTGGCTAAATGGTTGCGAAAGCATGAAACACGCGCATGGCGGCAATTTGAGAGCGTTGGCGCAGGCTGCGGGGCGGTCTGAGGACGACATACTCGACTTCTCCGCCAATATCAACCCGCTTGGCCCGCCCGAATGGCTGCGTCCGATCATCAGCGCCAATGTCAGCCGACTGATTCATTATCCGGATTCCGCCTGCGCTGCGCTGATTGAAGCTGCCGCATCACGTTATGGTGTGGACTCCGATGAAGTACTGGCCGGCAACGGCTCGACTGAACTCCTTTATCTTCTGCCGCGCACGCTGAACGCAAAACGCGCTCTGATTCCAACGCCTGCATATATTGATTACGCAAAGGCTGCTAACCTAGCTGGACTTGAAGTAACGAAAATTGCTTTGCGTGAAGATGCCGGCTTCGCGCTCGATCTGGACAAGCTTGAATCGCAACTTCGAGAACATGATGTGGTGTTCCTCGGCCAGCCGAATAACCCGACTGGCCTGACCTGTCCGGTCAAAGCTTTGCGCGCTCTCGCGATCAGGCATCCTGCGGTCGCATTTATTGTGGACGAAGCGTTCATTGATTTTGCGACTGATATTGAAAGCATGACACGTCAACGGCCGGCCAACGTGATTGTGCTTCTTTCGCTGACAAAAATTTTCGCAGTGCCCGGCCTGAGACTCGGCTGCGCGATTGCCGACCGCGAGATCGTTGGTCGCGCGCGCGAAATCCAGCCGCCGTGGTCAGTCAACACAATCGCGCAAGCAGTCGGCATCGCTGGTTTGCAAGACCGCCAGTACATTGAACGCACCAAAGCCTTCGTCAGCGATCAAAGACAAAAACTGACCACAGCCCTCCAATCGTTTGGCTGCTTAACCGTGTATCCGGGCCAGGCCAACTTTCTGCTGATCCGTATTGATCAATCGGAATCGCAAGATCAGAATCAAATCGGCGCCTCCGAGCTGGCGCGGCTGGCGCTGCGTGACGGCATAGCTATTCGCGTCTGCGATAACTTCGATGGTCTGGATGATCGCTTCTTCCGCGTGGCGGTTAGAACGGATACGGAGAATCAGCAACTTGTGGCGGCGTTGCAAAAGGCGCTGGGATTATCACGTGACAATAACGCGGTTGCGCAAATTGGCGGCCCG
>JAZDLP010000079.1:0-9093 GCA_043801885.1 Planctomycetota bacterium
GAGATGCCTGGTCCAAAAGCTTCGATCAACACTTGACGACAGTTGGGAATTTTTGCGGCTGTTTCGCCCAACGGCAGTTCCCAAGCTTCGATCTCGACTTCTACGGCGCCTTGGGTCGGCACTAACAATGGATAAGTGAAAGTCGTCGTCAGGCTGATAGTGCGTTCGGCAGGCGGGACAAAACGTTCGTAACAGATGGCGGCCAGCACGATGCCTGGCATAACCACCACGTTCTGGCGCGCCAGCAGTTGAGTCCCCAGCGCATAAGCGCGCTCTTCGGCCCCAGCCTTCTCCAGCCCACCCTCCGAGCCGCCGACGCTCTGCGCGGACAGCAGGCCCAGCATCCACTGGATAGCATGATCCGGCCGATGATGCACCGGATTGGCATCGTGATTATACAGCAGGCTGACGATCACTTGTTCGCCAAACTGTACCGGCACCACCGCGCGTCCTAGCGCGACACGTTCGGAGTTTTTGCTTGCAACCTCTTCAACCATATCTCTGTCACCAAATCTCGTGTATCATGGGCAAGTTGTTAGGCTTTTCTCAATCGCTTTATTAATTTATCATAATCTGAATGAGAACCAATCCAAAACCATATTATTTCGTCATCTTGCAAAACTCCAACAGCACGATAATCTTTTGTAATCCGTACTGAAAATATCGGGCGACTTGAATGTATCTTTTTAAAATGCAAACTTGGATGAAATGGATCGATCATAAATAATCTGTATATCGCTTTTGCCTGTTTTTGTATTATCTTTGGCAATTCAGCATAACATCTCCAAAAACAGTTGATTGTTTTAGATTTCATAAGTTATTAATATCCAAAAGTTTTGTTTTGCCTTGTTTGTTGGCTTTGATCGCTTCATCTGCAAGTAAATCAAGCATATCTTCTGATTCAGCAAAATTTTGCTCCCATTTTTTTTCTGCTGCAAGTTCTAATAGCATCCATTTTGCCATAATATTTTGTTCTGTATCTGAAAGTTGGGAAGCTTCTGAAAATGCCTGTTTCAGCAATTTAGTCATAATTTTTCTCCATTACCCGTAGGGGTACGGCATGCCGTGCCCCTACGTTGTTTTACACACTTGCCGACATGAGCCACAATGTTTAGATCAATTCGCCTAACACTAAAAATCCGATTTGAAGCACTAGATCAATGTCCGTGAATACGGAGACAATATCTTAATTTTAGCAATAGCAACCTAATGCAACAAGCGCGTATTCTTTCATAGCAACATCTTATACTGATCGACTAAACGTCTTCATGCTTTACTGTGATTCTGATGGGTACATATCGCTGAATGTAGCGTACCTGCCTCATAGTTTTACATTGCTCCTTAACCAACAAGCAGGCTGGAAGCCTGCGCTACGTTTGGTGGTCGCACTCAGCGACATGCCCCCCTTCCTTATTCTCGGGATTTCGGAATGATTCTGCGATTTTGATTTTGCGCCGCGCCTCGAAACCTACATGATTTTCGAGCAAAGTGTGATATAATTTATTCATGCATTCAAGATTAACACTTCTAACGATTCTAGCCGCCAGTCTGATCTTCGTACTGTTCGGCTGCACGATTACCACGGAAGGCATTCAACAGGCGGAAGTGCCGCTGGAAGAAATCTTTCCACCGTCGAGGGCCGTGGCCAGTTATCGCCAACTAAAAAAGCCGGTCAAGCCATCAGATGAAGAACTTATAGCGCAGCTCGACGGCAAACAGAAAATTGCCATTCTGCGCAAATGGACGATGCTCACCAGCCTCGTCGCCGACTACGGCATTCCGGATCGTCCGGCCAAGGCGCGAGTGCTCGTCATTGAAATGAGCAGCAAGCAGAACGCTTACGGCGCTTACACTAATTTGCGACCAGTATCATTAAAGGATAGCGACTATCTTAAGATCGGTGTACATGCCACGCTTAATGGCGACCGCCTGATCTTCGTGCAAGATCGGTTTATGATCACGGTTCGCGATCTGAGCAACGCTTCCGACCCGGCGCGACGCGCCATGCTGATCAACTTCGCACGCGCCATATCGGACCGTATTCCACGCGACATCACCGATATCCAATTGGTTAGCTATCTACCTTTTGAAAACCGTGTCCCGGCTACGGAACGCTTGGATAAAGAAGACCCGCTGCGCCTGGGCCTGTTTAAAAATGGCGGTGTAACAGCGTTGTATCGTATCGAGAACCGCGAATGCAAAGTCTTCATGGCTACGGTGGCAACAGTCGGCGCGGCCAAAAGTTTGCTTCAAGACGTTCGTCGCGCGGCTGAAAAAGAAGGACCGGTCACTGACTTGGGCATCGGTACTGAAGGTCATCAAGGACGACTATTCAAGAATCTGGCGATGTTTTCCCGACGCGAATTGGTAGTCTTCGGCTGCTACGGCACGATGACCGAAAAAGAAATGTTGAACGTTATGGCAGGGCTTGATCGGCGCATAAAACCTTACACGCCACCAAAGGTAAAGGAACGCAAGTCGACCGCGACAGATGAGTGACTAGTGACTAGTGACTTGAAGAGGTTATCAGCATGTTAAATCTCTATACTATCTGCGCTATCGTGGGCGGCACACTTTTCACGATACAACTGCTACTGATGCTCTGTGGACTCGGAGGCGACCACGCCGCCGACGCGGGCGCCGATCAAGATATTTCTCACGATGTGGGACACGATCAGGGGCACGCCTTTGGCCTGCACGGGATGTTCACTTTCCGAGCGCTGGTCGTGGGTTTGACGTTCTTCGGCCTGGCGGGACACATTGCGGCCGATAACGAACTGTCCACGCTCGGCATCTTGCTCATTGCGGGTGGCACTGGCCTGCTGGGGTTGTTTCTGGTGGCGATGCTGATGCATGGCATGCAAAAATTGGAAAAAGAAGGCAACGTGCATATCGAACAGGCGCTGGGCGAAGAGGCCACCGTTTATCTGACCATCCCTGGTCAGAAAAGCGGTGTGGGTAAAGTTACAGTAAAGGTTCAGGATCGCTTGATGGAATATCGTGCGGTCACCGAGTACGATACGATTCACACTGGCGCGACTGTGGAAGTAGTGGACTTGGAGGACGGCGCAACGTTGAAAGTCGCCCCCGTATCCCAAGCTCGATGATTCGTCCGCGCCGAGCCACAGAGGACACAGAGATGAAATGGAGTAAGATAACGGAACAGATCGTAGGATCAGTCATCGAGATTCACAAGGCTCTGAGAGTAAGATGGCTGGAATCCATTAATAAAGAGTGCCTGTTGATCAACTTCAACGTCCAAATTTTTAAGAATGGCATCCGTAAGAAAAATTTTATAGTAGTTTCTCTGTGTTCTCTGTGGCAAAATAGTCTGAACGGTTACTGGAAAGGAGATATTTATGTTTAGCGCGCTTATGGCTGCGGCAAGTCCGCAATCACTCGAGCCCGAAGCCTGGGTCAAACTCTTTATTGTCTTTGTGGTGCTGGTCTTTTTCAGTTTCTTTATATTGGTAGTCAAGCGATACAAACGGTGTCCGAGCAATCGGGTGCTGGTGAAGTACGGCAAAGTAGGTGGCGAAGGCACAGCTCGCTGTATCCATGGCGGCGCCACCTTCGTCTGGCCGGTGATCCAAGACTATGCGTTCCTCAGTCTGGAACCGCTGCAAATCGAAATAGCACTCAAAGGCGCTCTCTCGTCTGAAAACATCCGCGTTAACGTGCCCAGCGTCTTCACTGTCGCCATTGGCACCGAACCGGAGGTGATGCAGAACGCGGCCATTCGATTGCTGGGACTGGACTACCGCGCAATACAGCAGCAAGCGCAGGAAATCATCTTCGGTCAATTACGTCAGGTGATCGCGTCCATGCGCATCGAAGAAATCAACCGTGATCGCGAGCGGTTTCTTCAGCACATTCAGACTTCCTTGGAACCGGAGTTGCGAAAAGTTGGTCTGGTGCTGATCAACGTGAACATCACCGATATTACCGACGAATCCGGCTACATTGAAGCCATTGGACGGAAGGCCGCATCAACCGCCATCCAGCAGGCACGCGGCGACGTGGCCGATCAGGAGAAGATGGGCGAAGTGCGCGTGGCTGAGGCCGAACGCGAGAAGGCGGTGTTGGTCGCTAACGCGCAGAAAATTAAAGTGATCGGCACACGCGAAGCGCAGCGCGAGCAGGCCGTGCGCGTGGCCGAACTGGATAAGGAACAGATAATCGGCGAACAGACTGCCGGGTTCGAACGCGACGCCAAGGTCAAGGACGCCGAACGCGCTATGCGTATTGCTTTAGCCGATGCCAACGCTAAGGCCGTTACTGGCGAAAACGTGGCGCAAGCTTTGGTTGTTGCTTCACAGGCCGAACTGGCTGTCAAGCAAGCCGCGGCGTATTGCTTGAGCGAGACGAAGAAGCGCGAAGCTGAGGCCGCCGTGCAAGAAGCACAAAACAAGGCGATGGCCAAGGCCGCGCTGGCTCAGGCCGAACGCATCGAGGCCGAATGCCGTGCTGCGGTAGAAGCGCCCGCTAAGGCCGAGAAAGCGAAGATTATCGTCGAATCCGAAGCGGAAGCCGAACGACGCCGCTTGCTGGCCATCGGCGAAGCCTCCGCGATCTACGCCAAACTCGAAGCTGAAGCGCGAGGCAACTATGAGATATTGGCCAAGAAAGGCGAAGGGTTGCAGCGTATCATCGCCGCTTGCGGCGGCTCCGAACAAGCTTTCAAAATGTTGATGCTCGAACATTTGGATACCATCGCGGTCACGGCGGCCACGGCGATCAGCAACATCAAGTTTGACAAAGTGGTGGTCTGGGATAGCGGGCAAAACGGAAGCAATGGCGGCAACGCGACTTCAAATTTCCTGCAGAGTATGGCTCGAACACTGCCGCCGATGATGCAAGTAATGAAGGATGTCGGCGGAGTCGAGATGCCTGAATACCTGGCCAAGTTTTCGCCGGAGAAGAAAGAAGTCGCCAGCGTTGTTACACCGGCGACACCGTCCGTCGAGGAAGCTAATTCCGCAAAAGAAAAAACGTAACTGTTCACCGCAAAAGCGCACTACGAAGAAATGAAACCACAGATGAACACGGATGAACACAGATTTTGTTATTAATCGTAGCCTAAACATCTCTTTTTCTTTGACACTGTAGCACGGAAATCGGCCACTATCTGTTTTCCCCCCCCCTTGAAAAGGGGGGAATTCCCGACTTCGCTACTACAGTGTCCTTTTCTTGCGCTTTTCTTCGTGCGTCGCGAAGATTTGCATTGTTAGTAACGCAGGCATCCAGCCTGCAGGTTGCGCATATGCCATCTTCGGAAGACATTCGATTGGGACAGTTGGTAGTGGCTAATGGGCTCTGCCATTCGCTGGAAGTGGAAGAATGTCTGGAGCTTCAGCATAAAAACGAACAATCCGACAAATCCGAGCCGCTCGGCGAACTGTTGATTACACGCGGTTACATCACCCGCACACAGTTGACGCGGCTGCCAAGTATTCAGCAAGAAGCTCCGTCCAAAGTTACACGCATCGGTCGCTACGAACTGCTCCAAAAACTAGGCGAAGGCGGAATGGGCGCCGTGTATCAGGCCAAGGATACGCGCAATGGCGAGATCGTGGCTTTGAAAGTGCTGCCTCGCAGCCGTGCTTGCAACAAAATCTTCCTGCAGCGCTTTGAGCAGGAAGCGCACGCGGCCTTCGAACTTGACGATCCGCACATCGCTCGTGGATTGGATATGGATTTTGCCGACGGTTATCACTTTTTGATTATGGAGTACGTGCCGGGCATGGATGTTTGCGCGATGCTGGAGCAGCGTGGACGTCTGCCGGAAAACGAAACTCTCGCCATCATCAGGCAGATCGCTTCCGCGCTGGATCATATACATGGCGAGCGGCTGGTGCATCGCGACATCAAGCCCGAAAACATCATCGTAACACCAAATGGTGTAGCCAAACTGACCGACTTAGGCCTGACCATAGACAACGAAACTCGAGGCCGCCGCCGTCGTATTACTCAGGCCGGTGTCGCCATGGGCACGCCATTCTATTTGTCGCCGGAACAGATCGAAGGCAAGAACGAAGCTGATATTCGTTCGGACATTTATGCGCTCGGCGCCACCGTTTATGAAATGGTCACCGGCCGGCCTCCGTTCGACGGCGAAACGCCCGCCGTGGTAATGCTGAAACATTTGAACGAGATGGTACCCAGTCCACATGACGTGGACCGCGCCATCTCGCTGCACTTCTGTCACTTGTTGGAAAAAATGATGGCCAAGGATCCAGCCTTGCGCTACCAGACGCCGACCGATCTGTTGAGCGACATTGACCGTGTCAAGAACGGTCGCCCGCCGCTGGGCACGCGCCCGCCGCCGGGGAAATCCAGCATCTCCTGGCCGGAGACACATTTGAAGTAATTGTGGATTATGCCTTATCGAATTTGCAAAACATTTGAGATAGAGAGCGCGCATATACTCTCCAAGCACCCCGAGAAGTGCAAGTATCCGCATGGCCACTCGCGTAAATTGGAAGTAGTCTTGCGCGCTAACGAATTGGATCATGCCGACATGGTCTGCGACTTCAAAGCGGTCAAGCTGGCCATCGGTAAATTTATTGATTCGTTCGATCATGCGATCTGCGTCAATAGCGGCGACCCGTTACTGCCGGCGCTGAAGAAACGGCCTGGCGCGCGATTGATCGTCTATGCCGACCACGATCCAACGACGGAAGTGATGGCCAGACACATTTTTGATTATATCCGGAACGCTTTGCGCCGCGAAAGCCGCAAGTTGATTCCCAGCGACAAACGATGCTATCGTGTCGGCAAGAACGTGAAACTGGAACGCGTGCGACTGTGGGAGACGCGTTCGTCATGGGCCGAGTATTCCGAAGAATAAAGGGTGCCGCCATGAATGAGTTGAAACCAGTCATCGAAAATTGCGATTCTGCGGCTCCCGCATATATCGTCGCGCCGCAACTCGAAACGCTGCTGGCTCGGCAAAACTTATCCACAGAATCCGCCATCGAACTGGCTCAAGCTATCATCGCTGGGCGCGTAGCGCAGGCAAGTCTCGGCGCGGTGCTGATCGCGCTGCGGGCCAAGGGCGAGAGTGTCGAGGAGATCGCGGCGTTCGCGCAGGTCATGCGCGCGTCAGCGATTAAAGTCCAAGCGCCACCGGGCACGCTGGATACATGCGGCACGGGCGGCGACAAAAGCGGCACATTCAATATCTCCACCGCCACGGCGCTGGTCGTCGCCGGCATGGGTATTCCGGTGGCCAAACATGGCGGACGCGCGGTCAGCAGCAGTGTTGGTTCGGCGGACGCGCTGAAAGCGTTGGGCGTCAACATTGAAGTCAAACCCGATTGCGTGGAACGCTGCATCAAAGAAGCTGGCATCGGTTTTATGTTCGCGCCCGCGCATCATCCCGGCATGAAGCAGGTTGCGCCAGTGCGCAAAGAACTGGGCATACGAACGATTTTCAATCTGCTTGGCCCGCTATCCAATCCGGCCGGCGCCAAGCGACAGCTTATCGGCGTCTGTGATCGAACGTGGTGCGAAAAATTCGCAGTCGTGCTGAAACTCATGGGCAGCGAAAGCGCGCTGGTCGTCTGCGGAGCCGGACCCGGCGGCATCGGTTGCCTAGATGAAGTTTCCACTTTTGGTCCGACCACAATAGCGCGCTTAAAGGATGGTGTTATCACTATGGAAGAACTCAGACCGGAAAGTCTCGGACTGGCCACTCCCATGCCGGACGCTTTGCGCGCCAGGAGCGCTGACGACAGCGCGGCGATAATTCGCGGCGTACTAAGCGGCACGCAGGGCGCCGCGCGCGACATAGTGCTTCTGAATGCCGCAGCAGCAGCGTTGGCAGCCGGCAAAACGACAAGCTGGCAAGACGGCTTGTCGCTCGCAGCTCGCAGCGTAGATGAAGGCCGCGCTCGCATCGCGCTTGAAAAACTTATCGCTCTGACTTATTCCTGAATCGCCTTCAAGGGATCAGGTGATTCATCAGATCAACGTTTGCCGATGGACCCGCCGCGATAGGTGTAGGTCGCGGCCAGCCCCTGAATCGTCTTGTTATCCGTAATTACATCATGCGGAATGAGCAGATACTCCCACGGTTTGCCGCCGTGCTGCTTCTCGTGCGCTGTGGCGTGGACGCACCATTCCGCCGCCGCTTTGGCCTTGGCCAGCACATCCTCCGCCGTCATCTCGGTCGCGGCCTTGGGCTCGCAGAGGAACTTGAGCGTCCTGGTCTCGACCACGAAGTCCGGCTCGTAGGACGCCTCACTGGTGTAGTGAATCTGGAAGTCGCCCTTGGCGGGCTTGAACCACTTGAGGACTTCCTTGTCGTTCTCCAGAACCACGGCGAAGCGGCGTTCCGAATCCGAATCGAACTTCTGGATGCGATAGAGACACTTGCTAAACCCGGCAAAGAGCATCTTGCGGATATCCTGCTTGTCGGAGACGGGGACGCGGAAGTCCCGCTCGGTTTCTCCGGCAGGAGCTGAGTAGTTGTTGGGCCGGAGCGTCGTGAAACCCTTGCTCACATGCGCTTCGTAAGCCGCCGCCTTCTCCTCGTAGTGTTCCTGCATCTGGGCATGGGTCAGATTGACCAACGCCTGCTGGTGGTATTGAAGGACGTTCAGAACCTCGTCCTCGTTCTTGAGATAGGACCGGAGATGCGCCACGACTTGCCCGGCCAGCTTGTAGAGCAAACCCGCGTGGTCGTCGTAGCAGATATCGTTGAAATCAATGAGGCCGCGCACGAGGTAATCTTCGAGCTTCTCCTCCGGCACGATACCGGTGCCGCTCATGAGCCGGTGCTGTTCGCGGCGGTGCAGTTCCTGGATGAGAATCTCGTTATCCACCGGCTGAAGGCGGATGCTGGCGAGGTTGAGATTGAACTCCCGGTATCCCCGCGTCACATCGCCAACGGGCTGGACCGTGATGCGGGGGATATCAATCGAAAGCTCGTTCCGCAGCGTGATGGTCTTGGCCACTACTTCGGCCACGTTCACCTGCTCGGCGGGACCTTCCAGTTCCCTTTGCGCCGGAGTGATGATCTCCTTCACCTTCTCGACAATCTGCTTCTGGATTTCCGGTTTGGTCAGGTCGGCGGAGCGAGGCAGACGC
>JAZDLP010000383.1:0-7504 GCA_043801885.1 Planctomycetota bacterium
CTTCTTTTCTTCTTCTGTAAATTGTATTTGAAGCATGGCAGACTCCAGAACAAGAAACGGGTTGTATCAACAAGCCTTTATCTTGTATCGTCTGATTCATGCTGTAACATAAGCCGAAATTTCAGCCGCGTGCAGTATACATCCGGGATCGAGTGAGCCAATCTTTCCAATTCGCGTCACTGGCGGAGCTGATCCGCGAACGCGCCGCCAACCGCTCCATAGAGTCCTGCGCAGCAACCTGAGGAAAACATCGCCTGATGATTATCAACCAACACGCTCACTCCTCGAACTTCGCCAGCCTCCCTAAGTTTTGAAGAGGATACGAATAATGTAATCATCAATAACGCCTCGAATAATGTTTTAGTTCGTTCGTCAGAATATACTATGCGCAGATTAAATGGCCATCTTGCGCTAAACTTTGTCAGTTTAATTCGGCGCACGGAGGGGAAAATGACGCACAAACCTACGGCAAATCGCTCGGATAGTCGTTTCACTCGCCGCGATTTTATTGGTCTCGGCATAGGCGCAGCAGCTATGACGCTTACACCATCGCTATTATTTGGAGACGAGGAGGATAAAAAAAACGTCTGGGTCTTTCATGGAAAGGATAAAAAGAAACTTATCGCAGCCTGCCTCAAGATCATCTCGGAGAACGGAGGATTCGGAAAAAACGCCAAGAAACTTGCTCTCAAGGTGAACGCCGCTTGGTCGCGGACGCCGGAGCAAGGGGCAAATACTCATCCGGAGCTGGTGGACGCTTTTCTCGGAGGAGTAAAAGAGTTTGGCATATCGGATGTAATTCTTCCCGAGAACCCTTGCAATCGCGGGGCCGAGGCATTCAAGCGAAGCGGCATCATCGCTGTCGTGGAAAAGCACCAGTTCAAGATGATTGATCTTCAAGCTCAAAAAGGTCACTATACGAAGACCGCCATTCCAAAGGGGAAAAAACTCGTGGAGGCTATGGTGGCAAAGGATTTTCTGGAAACAGATGTCGTCATCAACATGCCGGTGGCCAAGCACCACGGCGGAACCATGCTCTCTATTGCTATGAAAAACTGGATGGGCGCGGTTGAAGATCGAGGTTTCTGGCACAAAAATACCATCCACCAATGCATTGCGGATTTTGCAACGTTGCTCCAGCCTCGTTGGACGATAGTTGACGCCACACGGATCATGATAGATCACGGTCCCCAAGGTCCCACTAAGAATATGAAGTATCCGGATATTGTCATCCTCTCTAAGGATCAAGTCGCGGCTGACGCCTACGCATCCACCCTTTTTCTCGACAAACCCAGCAAAGTCGAATACATCCGTATCGCCGGCGAAATGAAAATTGGAGAGAACGATATTGCTCGGATGAATATCATCAAGAAGGACGTGGAATAAGGAATGTTAAGAAAAACCTTTCGCTGGGGATTCCGCATCATCTTTCTCATGGCGGTGGTGTGGGTATTGGTTAGCTCTGGTTTTCCGGATATCTGCCGGAAGGCGCTTCCAACGATGAGTCCTCTTGTTGCCCTTGCCAACGTAACGGCTGGAAGAGGTCAGGGGCTTGGCCTTCTCTGGTATGTGGCGCCACTGGCGATTCTTGTTGTCGCATTTTTTCGAGGGCGATTTTTCTGCCGATGGCTATGCCCAGCCGGGACGATGCTTGAGATCGCTGGGAAAATTGGTATTCGAAAACAAATATTTCCTTTCAGAGTGAGCGGCTATATTCTCTTTTTCATCCTGATGGCCGCGTTGGCCGGAGCGCCCATCTTGACGTTTCTTGATCCTCTCTCGTCATTTACGCGCGTGACAATCCTGAAAGATGCTGAAAGCTCTTGGATTCTTTGGACGCTGGGACTCATTCTCCCCCTCTTTTTTCTCGTCAGCCTCATTCAGCCTGGCATCTGGTGCTATCGTGTTTGCCCACTGGGCTATCTTCTGGAAGTAATAAAGCGGCGGACGACACCAATGTCCTTGCCGGAAACAAACTCTATCCGACGCCAGATACTGGTGGGGCTGGCAGGAATTCCTATCGCCATTGCCGCTATGCGATATCCGGGGAAGGCCAGGCGGAAGACAGAAGACCTTCCCATTCTTCCGCCGGGAGCAAAAAACCTCGACCACTTCGCCGCTCTTTGCACTCGATGCTATTCTTGTGTCAGCGTCTGCCCCACGAAGGGTATCCAAGTTTCCCAGCGCTGGGATGCGCCCCTGGCTGAATATTTCGAGCCGGTACTTAATCCCGACAAAGGGTGCTGCGAAGAATTCTGCAACCGATGCAGTCTTGTTTGTCCTTCCGGCGCTCTCTCACCTCTTTCGCAAGACGAGAAACATCTGCGCGTGATTGGCATCGCCCGCATCACCCGGGACGCTTGCCTTTCCTGGGACGATGAGGAATACTGTGGTGTCTGCGCCGAGTTTTGTCCCTACCTAGCAATTGATCTGAATACATCCGAGCGTGGAGTTCCCAGGCCAGTAGTGAATGAAAATCTCTGCCGTGGCTGTGGCATCTGTCAGAATCAGTGTCCGTCCGTCAAGAAAGGCAAGGCGATCATTGTTCATGGGCTCCAGGAACAGATAGAAGTGATGAAATAATACAATCACAGATTTATGAAAGGGCAGCGCCATGAAAATAGATAGAAGCATGCCTTTACGCAAGATAGCGCCAGACGGAACGCAAGCGCCGTTACTCGGTTTCGGAAGCATGCGATTGGCTCATGTGACTCAGCAGACTGCTACCGCAATAATCAAACGGATGGTTGAACTGGGTGTGAAGTACATCGAAACTGCGCCGCAGTACAGGGATTCGGAGGCGAAGATAGGGCTGGCAGTGGAAACATTGGGCGTAAGGGACAAGGTGTTGATATCAACAAAGAGTTCGAATCGCAAGGGATGCGGAATGAGGGCTGACCTTGAGATGTCGCTAAAACGGCTGCGGACAAATCGCTTGGATTTTTATCACATGTGGTTTGTGGATGATATGAATAACTTCAAAATGCTTTCTGCGCCTGACGTTGGCGTGGAAGAAGTTGTGGAATATGCGCACAAGAAAGGAGTGGGCGTAGTTGTAATGGGACCGCTGAAGGGCGGATTCTTATTAGCGGATAATTCGGAAAAATTATCATTTCTAAGGGATGCGCGTTCCGAAACGAATGCTCAAGGCGCTCTGCGATGGCTCGCCGCAGATCCGCGAGTGTCTGTGATGGCGGTCGGATATACCGACCCGAAACAAGTTGACGAAGCGTATAGAGCAGTAACAACGTTGCCGATGACACAGAAGAAGAGGAAGGAGATTGTGGAGAATCTCAAGGCGTTAGAGAAACAAATAAAAGATGTCTGTTCAGGCTGTGATTACTGTAAAGAACACTGTCCGCAGAAACTAAACATACCAGTGTTGCTCGAAAAAGCCCATTCGCTGCTTGAGGTATAATTTAATCTTCTTCCATCACTCGCTTGCGGCGCAGGATGTGGTGATAGCGCTGCGCGAAACGATGAGCTTCATCACGAATATGCTGTAGTAGCCGCAGACCCGGCGAGCGACGCGACAGGCGGATACCGTCGGATTGATCCATCGTGTAGATGATCTCTTCTTTTTTTGCCAGCGCAACTAACAGGGGCAGTTTGTCCGCTGGCGGCTTCGAATTCGTTTCCCTGTCGTCAGTATACTTACTACTACAATGATCTTTTTCTCGTACCGCAGGCGTCTCGCCTGCCTGCTCTAACAAATGCGGCGACTCATGGGCGAGAGGCAGGCGGGACGCCTGCGATACGGTCGTTGTAGTATTACGTATCACAGCATTCAGCGCGTCGTGCGCGGCTGTGAGTTGGCCGAGGCCGCCGTCAATCAACACTAGGTCGGGCAGGGATGAACTTTCGCGCAGCAGACGGCTGTAGCGTCGGGTAACGACTTCACTGATGCAGGCGAAGTCGTCTGCGCCGGCGACGGTTTTGATGCGAAATCGGCGATACTGGTCGCGTCTTGGCAGGCCATCCGTGAAACTGACCAGCGCTCCGACGGTCTCGTCGCCTTGCAGATGAGCAATATCAATGCCTTCGATGTAGCGTGGCGGTTGCTGTAATTTAAATAGTTTCTGCAACTGCTTCACGCCGATCTGCGGATCAATATGCAGCATGGCCGGCTCGATGCCGTCGCGCAGCGAGCCGTGTTCGCGCAAACTGTTCAACGCTTGCAGCGTGTCGCGCAGCGGCACAGCCTCTTCGAAGCGGCGCTCTTTTGCGGCGCGCTTCATCTCGTATTTCAGTTCATTGATCACTTCGCCGGAATAGCCTCGCAAAAACAGGCTCAGCCGCCGAATGTTTGCTTTGTATTCATTAGACGAAATCAGTCCAGCACAGGGACCGTGACAGCGATCCAGATAATACTTCAGGCACGGTCGGCGCAGACGATTCTTGGGATCATTTTCTACAATCTGCTGGTTGCAGGCGCGGAACTTGAAGACACGCTGTAGCGCGTCCAACGCTGCGCGCAACTGACGGCCGTTGATGAACGGCCCGTAATATTTACTGGTTTTATGGCTGAGATCGCGCGTAATGCGCACACGGGGGAAGACTTCGTCGGTGATCTCGACTGATGGGAAACTGATGTCGCTCTTGGCGTGAGTATTAAATCGCGGCTGCAAGTCTTTAATCAGACGATTTTCCAGCAGATAGGCTTCGACTTCTGACTGACACTCGATAAATTCGATGTGACGGACGTGCGTCATCAGCCGCACAGTTTTAGCGTCCGTCGCGCGATGAGTATCAAAATACTGCCGCACTCGTTTGCGCAACGAGATCGCCTTGCCTACATAGATTTCGTGGTCATTGAGGTCTTTGTAGATATACACGCCCGGCGCGTCAGGCAGCGCGTCGTAATCTTTTTTTAGAGCTTCTGGAACCGGCATGGAGATGATCTTTTTTCCTTCAATCCACAATCAAAAATCGCAACCGTTCAGTCTATTTTTAGCCACAGAGGACACAGAGAATTTTGATTTTAAAGTTTCTATTCATCTCTGCGTACCTCTGTGTCCTCTGTGGCTCTATGGTGAACGGTTACCAAAAATCTAAAATTCTCTTATATAAACGGTTTGCGTAGTCCGATCTGATGACGCGGAGTGATTAAGAGATTGGCTGACAGCATGGTTTTAAGTAATTTATCTAAATGTTGCGCCAATTCTTCGCCGGTCTGGAACCGTTGAGCGGGGTTCTTGGCCATTAGTTTCATTATCATCTCGGCGATGTCGGCTGAAAGATTCGGATCAATACTGCGCGGATCCGGCACGGCCTCGAAGACATGGCGCTTCATTACTTCCGCGCCGTTGTCGCCTTCATAAGGCAGTCGTCCGGTGATGATATGAAACAGCATGGCGCCAAGGCTGTACAGGTCGGAGCGGTGATCCACGTCCTTTAGCGCACGCGCCTGTTCGGGTGAGATATAATGCGGTGTGCCGACGGCGATGCCTTCCGCGGTGATAAACTGTTCGTCGTGTAGAAATTTAGCTAGTCCCAAATCCGCCAACTTCACATCACCGGTACTGGAGATCATGACATTCTCGGGCTTTACGTCGCGGTGCAAGACGTTGCGGGCGTGAGCGTGACCCAACGCATGAGCTATGTCGCGGCCGATGCGCAGCGCTTCGGCTCGAGGTATCTTGCCATCGCGGCGCAGTCGCTGACTCAACGTCTCGCCGTCAATAAACTCCGTCGCTAGGTAGAACACGCCCTGTTCAATGCCCGTATCGCAAATGCGAACGATGTTGGGATGCGCCATCATGCAAGTGGCTTTTATTTCGCGTTTGAAACGTTCCACAAACGCGGAGTCATGCGCCAAATGGCGAGGCAGTATCTTGAGCGCCACCGTGGAATGAGTCTGTGTGTCTGTGCCTTTGAAGACAATGCTCATCACGCCACCTAGTCTCTTTTCCAGGCGATAGCGGCCCAATTGGAATGTCTCGCCATCTTCGATCTCTTCCAGATTCGCGTAGTTTGTTGCGTTTCGATCTTCGGGTGAAATCGTGTTGTCGCGTTCGTGTTGCGTGGCGAGAATATCGTTGTATTGAGCCTGAGTGAGCAACCCCATTTCTACGCATATCTCTCCGATGTGCATAGGGATGCCTTTGAGTTTGTATTCCGTCTGGCGCTTCAATGCGTCGCGCACTTGCGCCCAAGTCAGCAGTCCTTTGCTGACGGCGATATCTCCGAATAGATTGCGATACTGATCTGAAAGCGCCATAATGATAGTGCCGCCTCACGAAATAGTGGCTAGTGGCTAGTGGCTGGTGACTAGTGGCTAGCAATCATCAACCATCAATCACCAGCCACCAACCACCAGCCACCAACCACCAGACACTATACATAATAATAACTTCAAGCATATATGGCAATCAATCTATGGATTAGCCGACCTTCGCGAATGTATTTCACTTCGTAATTCGTGCGACCTTCCGGGGCGTCTTCCCATGGATGTGGATGTTCTTCGACGGTCAACACCGCGCGCAGTCGCATTAGAATTTCCTGATAATAATCAAGATGATCGGTCGCGCAGTAAAGTTTGCCGTTGGGAACCAACGTGCGTTTAAGGTTAGCGCAGAAGGCCGCGGTGAACAGGCGGCGTTTACGATGGCGTTTCTTTGGCCATGGGTCCGGAAAATATATGTGATATGCCAGCACACAATGGTCGGGAAAGAAGCGATTGATCAGATACGTGGCATCCGTGCGCGCCACACGCAGATTCTGGATTTGGCGCGTGATTACGCGATCACGCATAAAGCGATAGTATTCCCCCGCGCGTTCGATGCCCAGAAAATTCAATTCGGGTTGCGTTAACGCCAGATTAATGAGCGCGCGACCGCCACCGCAGCCGATCTCCACAATCAGCGGCGCCGCGCGATCAAAAATGGCGGTCCAGTCGGCTACGCATGTCAGCGTAATGCGCGGCGGCTCCAGTTCCACCACGCGTGGCGTACGAAACGGAGACTCTGGCGCGAACCGAGCGGCGATTTCCGATATGGGTTTGGTTATAAATTTATCCGTCATTGCTGCAATTCCATCAATCCGCAATCAAAAATCCGGCACTGGTTCAAATCAGGATAACATCCGATTCACCGCAGAGGCGCAGAGAACGCAGAGAAAAAAACGAAATAAAGGAACTGAACTTATTGTCCTCAACTAGAACATAAGCTTCGCAATTTTGTGGTTCTATACTCTGCGTACTCTGCGGCGAATCGCACTTCGTTAGAAAAGTGGTAACCGTTCACCACAGAGCCACAGAGATTGATCCACTTCAAAGTCCAAGTTTTCAAGAATGGCATCCGCAAGAAAAAGCTTATGAGTTTCTCTGTGTCCTCTGTGGCTAAAGCCGAACGATTACAAAATAATGAAATATGCGCAGTAATCCAGCTAATCACAAGTCATACTTGTAGAAAAAAAAGAAACTTTTGTGTTGACAAAAGCTGATGTTGAACTTATGACGCGCAGTATAAAATCAAATTGGGACTTAGCGCTTTTTCAGGTTGAC
>JAZDLP010000172.1:0-2238 GCA_043801885.1 Planctomycetota bacterium
AAGGCGCTAAAACGCACAAGGTCAGCTCCAAGCAGATCGCCGGCATGTTTCAGAAAGTGGTGGAAGCCTATCAGGAAGACGAGTTAGAGCAAGTTACCAGCCTCGTTTGCGAGGCCGGCCACGTCGACGGCAGCATGAACGCCACCGAGAAGAAAGACAAGCTCGACTGGCTCAAAGCCGAACCGCCGGAAAATACCTGCCGCATACTCAGCAACGTGCGCTGTCTCTCGGAAGGCGTGGACGTCCCCGCGCTGGACGCCGTGCTGTTTCTCACCCCCCGCAATTCGCAAGTGGACGTGGTGCAATCCGTTGGCCGCGTAATGCGCATCACACCGGACGGGAAGAAGAAGCGCGGCTACGTCATCCTGCCGGTGGTCATTCCGGCAGGCATGGAACCGCACGAGGCGCTCAGCGACAACAAGACTTATGCCGTCGTGTGGCAAGTGCTGCAGGCGCTCCGCTCCCACGATGACCGCTTTGACGCGATGGTGAACAAGCTCGATTTGATCGGCAAAGACACCAGCAAGATGGAAGTCATTGCCATCACCGACAAAATTCAAAAGAAACCGGGAAAAACCCGAGGAACAAAAAACAAAGAAGCCGGCAGAGGCGGCTTTACTATCGGCGAATCGGCGCCCAAACCTTACGGCGTGGAAAACTTGGAGCTTCAATTCGAAATCGGCGAAATAGAGAAGGCCATCTACGCCAAGCTGGTGCAAAAGTGCGGCAATCGTCACCACTGGGAAGATTGGGCCAACGATATCGCCAAGATCGCCCGCACCCACATCGATCGCATCACCGGTATTTTGGATAAGGAAGCCAACACCAAAGAACGCGAAGCCTTTAACGCCTTTGCCCGCGAACTGCGCGATGACCTGAACGACAGCATCAGCGACGGCGAAATTATCGAAATGCTTGCCCAGCACCTCATCACCAAACCGGTATTCGACGCCCTCTTTGAAGATTACAGTTTTGCCAAGCACAACCCCATGTCCCAGGCCATGCAAGGGGTGCTGGACGTGCTGCAAGAGCACCAGTTAAACAAGGAAGCGGACACCCTGCAAGCCTTCTATGACAGCGTGAAAATGCGCGCCGAAGGGATCGAAAACGCCGCCGGCAAACAGAAGATTATCGTCGAGCTTTACGACAAATTTTTCCGCAACGCCTTCCCGAAAATGACTGAACGGCTGGGAATCGTCTATACTCCGGTGGAAGTGGTGGACTTCATCATCCACAGCGTCAATCATATCCTGCAAACTGAGTTCGGGCAGACCCTGGGGAGTAAGGGGGTTCACATTCTCGATCCTTTTACCGGCACGGGCACGTTTATTACCCGCCTGCTGCAGAGCGGGCTGATTGCCCCGGAGCAACTCCCTTACAAATATAAAAACGAAATCCACGCCAACGAAATCGTCCTGCTGGCCTACTACATCGCCGCCATCAACATCGAAGCGGCGTATCACGGCATCGTCGGCGGCAACTACCAGCCGTTTGAAGGCATCTGTCTCACCGACACCTTCCAGCTTTACGAAAGGGAAGACCTGATCGACCAGATTCTGGAAGACAACAGCGCCCGCCGCAAGCGGCAGAAAAAGCTGGATATTCGGGTCATTATCGGGAATCCGCCGTATTCTGCCGGGCAAACCAGTGCTAACGACAACAATCAAAATGTGGAATACAATTATCTGGATCAGCGCATCCGTGAAACTTACGCTGAACATTCGCAAGGGGGAAATGTCCGCAACCTGTACGACAGCTATATCCGCGCCATCCGCTGGGCTAGCGACCGCGTTGGCAACAGCGGTGTAATCGGCTTTGTGTCCGGCTCTGGGTTTGTAGAAAAGCCCGCTATGGATGGTTTGCGTAAGTGTCTGAGCAAGGACTTTTCAAATATTCATGTCCTGAATCTGCGTGGAGACATTCGCAAAAACATGCTGAGTAAAGGGCGCGCAAGGGAGGGGCAAAATATTTTTGGTGGCGGCAGTATGACCGGTATTGCCCTTACGCTATTTGTCAAGAACCCGAATGCCAAGCAGCACGGACAAATATATTATCATGATATCGGCAATGATCTGAGTCGCGAAGACAAACTGGATAAAGTCAGTTCGTTTAATGGCATTGCCGGTATCAGCGCAGTCGGTGGCTGGCAAACACCTACCCCCGACCAACATGGCGACTGGATTAACTTGCGCGATGACAGCTTTAGTGAACACATTGTTTTGGGTGACAAAAATAACG